>NZ_CP014231.1:1531645-1863290 GCF_001553645.1 Leptotrichia sp. oral taxon 847
ATAATTTGCATTTGTGATATATGCTCCAAAAGCATATATTTTTTTATTATTTTGTTTAATTTCCAAAAACTTTTTCATAAGTTCTTCAACTTTAGAAGAAGACAAATTGATGTCGTCCAGCGATAAAATAACCCCTTTTACGGAATTGTCATTTTTTATCTCGTCCAAACTTTGTAAAATATCCATATATGATATGTCTTTTTTGTCAGAAAGGAAATCTGATCCGATAACTTTATCTTCAACAACATTTGAAACATTAAACAGTACATAATCATTATTTTTCTTGATCTTTTCACCTTTTAATTTTGAATTTACAACCGTTATCGCTGAAAATCCTATAATAAAAATTAAAAATATCAATAATGCCAATTTCAAAAAAAACGAATAAGTTTCTTTTAAAGTGAACCAAAAAAATTTTTTTATAAAATCAAAAAATTTCATTTTTTACCTCCAAATTTAAGTTATTAAAAATTATAACATTTTAAAGATAAAATATCAAATTAAGAAAAACTTTTGACAGAGTAAAATAGTTAGGGGTAAATAAAAAATCTTATTTTAAGTTTTTCATTCAATCCAGAGAGTTACTAAAATAATTTTTTCTTTTTTAAGCAGAAGTGCTCATCGCCGCACCCCTGCACCCCGGCAAGGCTCAAGTCATTTTTATGCACTGCCAAAAAACTCGCTTACGCTCAGACAGTTTTGTCAGCACATAAAAATGCTCCGACGGTTTAAATTTTACTATTATACAAAAGGTGTCGTGATTTTTTTGGAGTAAAGACGACTGTTTGAGCACGTTTAGTGCGAGTTTCGGCTTTGCTTCAAAAAAATTCTTAGACGAGCGTGGGGATTATAAGGGGAAATGGCGGTCCTTTCCCCTTATGTAAAAAATAAAAAAATAATATTAAACAAAATAACATCTTGTAATCAAAAATAAGCTAAAAAATTTGAAATTAAAAAATCTGCCCCTAAAATTTTTAAACCATCAAAAACTTTTAAATAAAACTAATCATAGCGGTAGCTCTTCCGCTTAGTTTGCCTTCTCTTCTGTAGGAATGAAATTTTGGATCAAAAGTATCTTCATTTGACACGACTAGATTTTCTTTTAAAATCCCCAGTTTTAGTGCCATAATTTCATTAAATTTCGTGTTGTCAAAATGATATTTTCCAGTTTTTTCGTTCCAGTTAAAAGATTTTTTTATAAGTTCATTTTTTTCTCCAAATTTGTCTGAAAATTTTTCATAAAATTCTATACCAACTTCATAATGTTTTTGTTGTATTCCAATTCCAAGTCCCATTAAGACATCTTTTGGATCAATTTTGTAAGTTTTTCTCATTTTGTCAAGTCCACTTTTCATCATCTCTTTAAATGTTCCAGGCCAGCCTGAGTGCCACACTCCAATCACCTTATTTTTTTTGTCATACACAAAAATTGGAAGACAATCCGCATAAAAAGTGAAAATGACAATATCTTTTCTTTTTGTGAGAAATCCATCAATGTCGCACTCCTTTTCATAATAATATTTTGTTGTATTTTCATCAATCACAAAAACATTTGCAGAATGCGTTTGAAACGCCATAACAGACTTCTTATTTTCAAATCCAAACTGCTCTAATAATTTTTTTCTATTTTCTTTTTGAATTCCTTCAATTTGATTTTCAATGGGACAGTAATCTGACATATTTCCAGCATTCTTTTTTGTATAAATTGCCTTTACTCCCAATTTTTCAAATTCCTCTATGTAGTAATGATTTTCTTTTTCTATAAACATCATTGTCCCCTTATAAATCTACTTTTATTTAAATTTTTTAATCATCAAAATATTTTTCTGAAAATTTTATTATTTTAATTTATTTTATCGAAAAATTTATATTTATTCTTTATCGAAAAATTTTATTTTTTGAAGGCTTGTGATAAATTTGAAAATATAATTTCTATATTTTTAATTTGTTCATTTAAATCTTTAATTTGCCATTTTCCGTTAATTTTTTCCATATTTACAGTTGAGCTTATTTGTGTGTAATTTTCTTCTTTTTTCATTTCGTCATCCATAACATCAGCAATTCCATTCATGATTTTAGAAAAAGCTTCATTTTTGTTCATTTCTTGCATTTTAGAAATCATTTCGTTTACATCTTTGTAATTTAATTTTTTTGCCACAAGTCCAAAAAGCATAGGTTCATTTTGAAGCTTTTGAATTTTAGAGTTGTCCAAAACTTTTACTTTTTGAGAAATTTGTGCTTCTTTGTCGCTAAAAAACTTTATTTCTTCCACTTTTGATTTTTGATATTCAATTCCTTTTTCTATCATTCTAACTGCCATTTGTTTTGCAACTTGAATGTTTATCGCATCTTCACCAGTTTGATAAGATGATTTTATCTGTTCGTCAATTACTTTTGTTGCAAGTTCTTTCACTTTATCCTTAAATTTGTTTTGATCTTCTTCAAATGCTTCTTTTACTTGTAGAGAGTTTTTTTTCATCTTTCTTTCTGAAATTTTATAATTTTCACTTTTTGTTACGTTATAATCTAATTTTACGTCTGGAGCACACATTTGTAATGACAGCGCCATAAGTAGGATCATAAATAATTTTTTCATAATTTTTCACTTCCTTTTTAAATCAAAATTTTTTATTTTTCTCTGTTTCCAAAATACTGTGTAAGTTCTAAAAGTAGTTTGTTTCCACCAAAATTATCTTCGATAATTTTACTTGCTTTATTTAGACATTCGTTTAACATTTCCTTACTTTTGTTTAAGCCAAAAAGGCTTGGATAGGTTATTTTACCGTTTTCTATATCATTTGATTTTTTTCCAGTATTTATAAAATCTCCTTCAATGTCCAAAATATCATCTTTTATTTGAAAAGCAAGTCCAATTAATTTTGAATATTCCACTAATTTTTCTTTTTTTGGTTCTTCTACTTCAAGTGCAATTAATGGCAACTCAATTGCGGCAGTAAGTAGTTTACCTGTTTTGTGCGCGTGAATATATTCCAGCATTTTTTTATTTTTTTCAATATGTTCACTTAAGTTGACATTATTTTCTGTTTTGTCTTTTAATCTTCTTTCCATTTCCACATCTTCAAATTGTCCACCAACCATTCCATAAAACCCTGAGTATTCCGATAATTTTGAAATTATTTTCACTTTATTTTTGTCGTTAATTTTCTTGGAATGAGTAGCGATGTTAAACGCCTCCGTCAAAAGTACATCGCCAACTAGAATAGCCACTGGCTCATTGTATTTTATGTGAGTTGTCAATTTTCCACGGCGATACATGTCGTTGTCCATAGCAGGTAGGTCGTCATGCACAAGTGAATAGCAGTGAATAAATTCAAGTGCAGTTGCGATGTCTTCCACGCTTTCATAACTTTTATGAAATAAATCGCACATCATATACATAAGAATGGGACGAAGCCTTTTTCCACCGTTCATCACAGCATAATTCATCGCTTCAGACAATTTATTTGGAAATTTATAATTTTGCAATTTTTTTTGCAAATTTTTTTCCACAATTTCTTTTTTTTCTTTTAAATAATCTTTTAACATAGTTTTTTACACCATTTCATTTATTTTTTTTACGATTTTTCCCTAACTAAAATAATTTTTAAAAAGTGATTTGAAAAACTAATCTAAATCTTCGGTTTCCACTTTTCCATTTTTTTCCAAAACTTTTAATACTTTTCCTTCGCCTATTTCCAGTAACTTTTCTGAATCTTTTATAAGTTTTATCGCTTTTTCATATTCCGCAATTGAGTCGTCCAGCGATAAGTCTTCACTTTCCAATTTTTCTAAAATTTTGTCAATTTGCTCGATATTCTCTTCATAAGTTTGTTTTTTTGCTGCCATTTTAATACTTCCTTTCTTTTTTATTTTTGTGTTTTTAGTAGATGAATGTTTTCCTAAATAATATAATAATTTTATCTTTTTTCTTCAAAATATATTTTAATATATTTAATTATTATTATTTTTTATTAATTATTCATAACTGTAAAAACTGACGATTTTTTTATTGTAATCTCTTTCGTCATATTTTACAAATTTTTCTATTTTTTCTGGCATCTTTTCATAAACTCCGTGTTCTGAAATTATAATTCCGTTCTCATCAAGTATTTTGTACTCAAAGATTTTTTCAATCGTTTTTGTCGAAATATTTTCTTTGTATGGGGGATCTAAAAAGATTATGTCAAATTTTTCATTTTTTCTGCCAAGTATCTCTATTGCTCTGAAAACATCGTTTTTATAGGCTCTACAACTTTCTGCCAAATCTAAATTATTTATGTTTTCGATAATTACTCTTAGTGCATCTTTGTCTTTTTCTATCATTACTGCTCTTTTAGCTCCACGGCTGAGCGCTTCTATCGCAATATTTCCAGTCCCAGAATATAGATCTAAGAATTTTGCGCCGTCAATTTGTTTTCCAAGTATGCTAAATATCGCTTCTTTTATTCGTTCCAACGTCGGTCTTGTGTCTCTTCCTTCCCTTGAATAGATTTTTCTATTTTTTAACTTTCCTGCAACAATTCTCATCTTTTTCCTTTCATTTTAATAAAAATTTATTACCATTTTGTCATCTAAATTAACATTTCCTGCGAGAAGTTCAAAATGTTCGTTGTTTTTATTTTTAGTTATGTTTTTAAATTCGTATCCTTTGTAATCTATATTTTTTATTTTTTTAGCTGACTTATTGTAAATATTTACATAAAAAATTTCCGCTTTATTTTTATTTAAAAAATTATTTACTAACTCAAAACTGTATGTAAAATCTTTTGTTTGTAAAAAATTTGTATTTTGTAAATCGTAGGAAAGAAAAATTTTTCCTTCTTTACTTGGTTCTATAACTTTTGAAATTGCAAACCATTCTCTTTGAATATTTTCGTTTTTTTGATTTTTGTAAATATTTTCATCAAATTTTATGACAGCTCTCAAATTTTGAGATTTTTTGTAATCGGAGAAAAATTTTATATTTTTTATATATCGTCCTCTGTTATTTGTATTTTTATTACTAAAATCTTCTTTTTCTACTTTTTCGATATTTGAATCCAGCCAAAAAAGAAATGTTGATTTCACATTGTAATTTCCAACATTTTCAAAAGTGTAAAAACTTTCAACTTTTATAGTATTATCTTTTTCAATCGTGATATTAAGATCTTCTCTTTTAATTATAAGTGGCTCTTGTCGTACAATTTTTACATTCCCAACTGCTAAAAATTTACTTTTTTCTGAAAATGCTATTATATTTATTAATAAAAACGTTATTAAAATAAGTATTTTTTTTAACATATTCACCTTTCCAAATTTATTTTTTATAATTTTAATTTATTTAATTATATAAAAATTATCACAGTCTACAGTAAATGTCAAGAACATAATTAAATTTTTCTAAATAACTTATTTATAAAGCTTTTCAATGTATTCGTCCTTTTTCCCATTTTTATCATAGACAAAAATGGGCATTTCAATGCAAAGTCCTTTATTTGCGCCTTTAATGGCTTCAATCATGCAAATTTTAGCGTGTCCATTCCATTTTGTATAACAGGTTTTCATCTTTTTAGGTTCTAAACTATATTTTTTTAGAAGTTCCATAATTTCAATTAGCCGTTCACATCGAAAAACGATAAAAAAACTTCCCATATTTTTTAGTAAATCTGCTGAAATTTTTATGATTTCTTCAAGTGTCAAATTTACATTGTGGCGAGCATAGGCTAATTGCTCCAAATTATTAATTTGAGAGATTTCGCCTTTAAATTCAAAATACGGCGGATTTGTAACTATTACGTCAAATTCAGCGTAAGAAAAAATTTTCTTGTAATTTTTTATGTCTTCATTTACAATTGAAATTTGACCGTTAAAACCGTTATTTTTCACATTTTCCTTAGCAATTTCAACCATTATTTCCTGTAATTCAATTCCTGTAATTTTTGCTTTTGAGCGTTTTGCCAAAAGAATTGAGATAATGCCGCAGCCAGTTCCGATGTCAAGTATTTTTTTGGTTTTCCTATTAATTTTTACAAAGTCAGAAATTAAGACGGAATCTAAAGTGAAATTTTGAAAGTCGTTTCTTTGAATAATTTTTAAATCTTTAATTGATGTTATCGTTTTTTCTCCATTTTTTTTCATAAAACCTTCTTTCACATAAATTCTTTTTTGTAAAGAAAATAAAAACTCTTTAAAGAGTTTTTAAATTTAAAACAAATTACAAGGAATTTTTTCTAACCATTATATTTTCTGCATCTTCTACATTTAAAATTTTTTCATCTCCATCAACTAACATCGTAATCAAAAATTTGTCAATATTTATAATTTTTATGAGTGATTTTATCAAAACTCCTTTTTCGTTCAAATATTTTCTAATAGCAACACTGCCTTTAATTGAGGAAACTTGAACTGTATCCCCCTCCTTAAAAGTCAAAATTGACTCTGGCTGAATATCTTTTTTTACTTCTTCCAAATTATTAACGATAGTTTCAAAAGTTTTAACAAATGCTTTTAATTCTTTTTCCGAAATATTTTCTGTAATTTTTTCTAAGATAGTTGAATGAAAATTACCGTGATAATTTAGTGCCATTTCTCCTTTTTTGGAAAGTTTTACAAAAACTTTTCTTCTGTCTTCGTCAGAGCGGATACGCTCAATGAATTGTTTTTCATTTAATTTATTTATGGCAATTGATGCTGTTCCCATCGTAATTCCAAGTTTTTCAGATAGTTCATTCATTGTTATTTTATCTTGTCCAATGGCTTCTATCACGTGCAATTCAGTTGTAGTAAGACATTTGATAACTTGATTCAAATTAATTTCTTCAATTTTATAATACGTTTTATAAAATTGATCCAATAAATTTTCCATTTTATTATACATTTATTTTTTCCCCTTTCTTATAATTTTAATGAGTTAATTTTATTTTGGTAATCTCCACTAAAGATGTAAGAGCCAGCAACTAATATGTTTGCACCAGCTTCTACTGCAAGTTTTCCAGTTTCATTATTTATTCCGCCGTCCACTTCAATGTCAATTTTTGGAGCTAATTTTCTCAATTCTTTTATTTTAGTAAGCATTTCTGGGATAAATTTTTGTCCGCCAAAACCAGGATTTACCGTCATAATTAGCACCATGTCGATGTTATTTAAATCATATTTTAAAACATCTAGTGGAGTCGATGGGTTAAGAGCTACTCCTACCTTTTTTTCCATAGACTTTATTAGTTGAATGGTTCTATTTAAATGTTTTGTACTTTCTGCGTGAACAGTAATAATATCTGCACAGTCTTTGAATAAATGAATTAGATGACAAGGATCTTCAACCATCAAATGAACATCAAAAACAAGGCTTGTGTGAGGTCTTATCGCTTTTAAAACAGGTGTGCCAAAACTAATATTTGGTACAAAGTTTCCATCCATAACGTCGAGATGAAGAAAGTCAGCTCCAAAATTTTCAACTTCCTGAATTTCTTTTTTTAGATTACTAAAATCCGCTGCTAATAGAGAAGGTGCAACAATTATCTTTTTTCCCATTAAAATCTCCTCTTTCTTTTTTAAAATTTATTTGATTTTTATATTTTCCAGTGAATAAAGGTAAAAGTCATATCGTTTTTTATGAATTTTATGGTTTTGTACATTTTCTTTAATCGCACAAAAAGGCTCATTTGTGTGAATGCAATCACGAAATTTGCAATTTTGTAAAAATTGTAGGAACTCTGGAAACAGTAGCTCCAATTCCTTTTTATTTTTTAATTTTGGAAAATCAAGTGTAGAAAATCCCGGTGTATCAATTATGTAAGAATTTTCGTTTGTCATAAAAAATCTACTTTCAGTGGTCGTGTGGCGTCCTTTTTTTGTTTTTTGACTGATGTCATTTGTTGTAAGTATTTTTTCACCTATCAAAGAATTTATAAGTGTGGATTTTCCTGATCCAGATGGTCCAGAAATTACGATAGACTTTTTATTTATATAATTCTTCAATTCTTGAATTCCTAAATTTTCTTTTATGGAAATTGGAAACACACAAATCGTATTTTTAAAAATTTTCTCAAAATCGTCTAAAAACTGATTTAGTTCATTTTCAGAAACCAAGTCAATTTTTGATAAAATCAAAATACACGGAATATTTTGATAATTTGCGTTTAATAACATTTTTTGAAAGTTAGTAAAATCAAACTTTGGATTTTTAATTGCAAATAAAATACCGATAAAATCTATATTTGAAATTAGTGGCCTAATCAAATAATTTTTTCTCTCAAAAATTTTAGTTATAACTTTTTCATTTTCGTCAAATTCTACGACATCTCCAATAATACAGTTCATTTTGTTGTTTTTTACTTTTAGGCTACCTCGCAATTTACATTCGTAAATGTTATTTTCTTCCAAATTTTTCGCATCTTTATCCACGATATAGTAAAAACCTTTAATTTTTCTGATAACTTTTCCTTTTATAACTTTTCTCCTCTCCTAGTAGTAAAGAATTTTACTCACCATCCTCATTTTGTGGCGGTGATTGCTGACTGCTTGAATTATTTCCTTGCGAAGAAGAATGACCTGAAGAATTTGAGTTACTTCCTCCGCTACTTCCACTGTTTGTTGTATTAGTGTTTGTACCTTTATTTTCTGTTTCGCTGTTGTCAATTTTGTTAATTGTGTCGTCAATTGCTTTTTCTATTCCATTTTTGTTGATATCACTTTTTGAATTATTTATGATTTCCTCAGTTGTTTGACGTTTTCTAGCACGGGAAACTGTATTTATGACAACAGATACATTTTGTCCATGCTGAATTCTAGCTCCAGCTGCAGGATTTGTGGAAATAATAGTGTTTAGTGGCAATGTCTGATCACTTGTGTAAGATACATTTTGAATATTTATTCCCACTTGTTTAGCAAGCTCTCTTGCGTCGTTCAAATCAAGTCCGATTAAATTTGGCATTACAGACGGATCTATCATTTGCTGAGAAGATACAAGTATTGAAATTTTTTGATTAATTTCAAGTTTTGTTCCAGGCTTTGGATAAACTCCCAAAATTGTGTTATATTTTTGGTTTGACGGATAATAGTCAATAGTTTCAATTTGAATATTTTGTCCTTTTAATTTTGAACGTGCTTCCAAAAGTTCAAGTCCAATTATATTTGGCACAACTTGATTTTGTCCATTATTTACCCAAATTTTTATAACTCTATTCACCTTAACTTTTTTTCCAGGACGCGGATCCTGATTGTGAACCACGTTTAGCGGTACTTTTTCAGTTTTTGAATGAATAACTTTGACCTTTAGACCAGCTTCTTTCAAATATTTAATAGCTTCTTTTTCATTCAGGTTAGTAACATTCGGAATAACAGTCATACGAGTGTTAAAAAAATGTCTTTCAAACACACCTCGTCCAAAAATTCCTAGCGTTACTAAACAAATCATCACAATAACAAATCTTGTTACTTTACCGGGATTTAATTTTTTTGTTGTTGCCATCGTACACCTCATATTTTTATAATTTTTATTTTAATAAATTACTCATTAATATAATATCACAATTAATAAATAAATACAATTTTTAAATTAAAGATTGTAAACTAAAAAATCAACTTTAAAATTATACTTTTAAAATAAAAAAAATATGGTATAATTATGATTAAGATAATAAAAAATAAATAAAATTTAAAAAATAAAAAAATTAAAAACAAAAAAAGAAGGAGGATTTTATGAAAAAAATAATGATGTCTTTGCTTATTTTAAGTAGCTTTAATTTGTTTTCATCAAATGAGAATCTTATAAGAAAAATAAGTGTGACTGGAAATTCTGAAAAAGAAGTTATGCCAGATATTGCGGTTATAAATTTTTTGATTTCAGAAAAAGACAAAGATTTGAATGTGGCTACAAAAAAGGCAAAAGATGCGCTAGAAAATTTTAAAAAAGAACTTGGCGCTAGAAAAATTCAAACGGGAGAAATTGAGACAGTTTCATTTTACGATACAAAAAAGACGGAGTATGAAGAAGATATAAAGCCAAAAAATTCAAAAAATCAAAAACAAAAAAGTGAAATAAAAACGCCAGTTTCTTATACCGCCGAAATTGAGATTTTGGTAAAAAATATTGATTTTAATAGATTAAGTGGATTAATTGGTGTAGATGGGGACAAAAATTTTAGTAAAATTGAAAAAAATTTTTCTCAAAATGCTTATTCTGTAAATTTGAAAGAAACAGATAAAACTGTGGATGCGGCTTTGAATGAATTATTTGTCAAAGTAAACGATGTAAAAGAAAAATTGCAAAGCGTGAGTGAAACTAAAAATGACGTCATCTTTGGTGGATATAAAATTACTGAAAATTATACAAATGACAGTAAAACACCTGTTGACATGTATTATGTAAATCATAATTTAAAATTGACAGTAAAAAATTTAAAAAATTTGAATACGATAATTTCTATTGCTGCGGACAATGATATTAATATAAATGGCTCAATTCAATTTGACTTGTCAAATAAAGATGAAATTGAGCGGCAGATGTATAAACAGGCATTTAATGAAGCTGAGAAGAAGGCAAAAAGCATATTAAAGTCAAGTGTGCTAAAACTTGGAAAGCCAATTATAGTCAGCGAAGATTTGGATTTTCAGCAAAAAATGATAGATAAAATTGACAGTCAGTGGGAAGTGAAAGCAGTAACAAACACAGTAGAACTTCCAGCGCCAGAAAAAGAATACGGTTTTACTGCTGAATATTCAGATGGATACGGATATTCTTCAGCAAAAAGAGCAGTCAGTACAAAAGTTGATTATACTCCAAAACCACTGAAATTAGAGCAAAATGTGTCTGTGATGTATGAGATAAAATGATTTTTATAAAAGAGAAAAGAAAAAAATAAAAAGTCAATAGAAAAGTGATCAATGGATAAAATTGTAAAGTCTTTAAAGGAGATATAAACATGAAAAAAATATTAGTGGTACTTTTTGCATTATTAAGTCTAAATATTTTTTCTGCAAATGAAGATAATGTAAAAAAAATAAGCGTGACGGGAAATGCACAAAGAGAAATCATGCCAGATATGGCAACTTTGAGCTTTCAAATTAAGGACAAGGACAAAACTTTGAGTGCGGCGTCTTCCAAAGTGAAGCAAAAACTGGAAAAATTTAAAAAGGATTTGAGAGCGCAAAATATTGAGATTAGTAATATTGAAACAGTTTCTCTCTCAGATAGAAAAATTAAAGATAAAAATTATTCAGACAATAAAAGTGTGTCTTCATATTCTGGTCAAATGAGTATTTTTGTAAAAAATGTAGATTTTGAAAAGCTGGGAGAACTCATTGAACTAAATAACGGAGATAAATTTCAAAGCGTGAAAAAGGATGAGAAAGAAAATGTTTACGAAATTAAGTTAAAAGAAAGCGATAAGACATTAAATGGCACTTTGAATAAATTATTTTCAAAACTGGATATTTTGAGAAGTAAACTAAAAGCAATAAATGCAACAAAAAATAATGTTTTTTTTGGAGATTATGAAATTAAAGAAAATGCCAAAAATTATAAAGAAACGGAAGTTTATGAAGTAACTCACAATTTAAAAGTTACAACAAAAAATTTAAAAGATTTGAATGCGATAATAACTTTGGCGGACACCGATGGCCTTAATATAGCAGGTTCGATAAAATTTGACTTGTCCAACAGAAATGAAATCGAGTCGCAGATGTACAGTGATGCCTATAATGAAGCAAGACAAAAGGCAGAAAGTATCTTAAAGTCAAGTAATTTAAAAGTTGGAGATGTGATTGTCGTAAGTGAAGATGTGGACTTTCAGCAAAAAATGATAGATAGGATTGACAGCCAATGGGAAGTGAAAACACAAGCTAATGATTTAACAGAAGAAAGAAATTCTTCAGGAATGCAGATAAGAGGTGGGTATGATTTTAATAGAGGCTATAGAGACTATAAAGTTGGGAAAACAAGAGTTGACTACACTCCAAAACCTTTAAAAATAGAGCAAAATATATCTGTGATGTATGAGATGCAAAAAAAATAAATGAAAGGAGATAAAATTATTTAAATAATAATTTTAAAATAAAAAAATGAAAAAAATAATGACATTTTTATTTATGATGACTTGTGTTTTAACATTTTCTGATGTCGTCTCTGGAAAAAGAATACAAGTTAGAGGAATTGCGAAAAAAGAAATATTTCCAAATTCAGCAAAAGTGGAGCTTACAATAAAAACTCAAGATGAAAATTTGGATAAAGCGAGTCGGGAAAATTCGCAAAGACTTGAAAAATTTAAAAGTTTACTAAGTAAATCTGGTGGAAAATATGAAAAGATAGATTCAGTTTCTTATTTTACCGATAAATCTTATGATTGGGAATATGAAACGGTCAATAAGGGAGCGAAGGAATACGAAACAGTTTTAACAATTGAAGCAGATAAGCTTGAGTTAAACAGTTTAAAAGACTTTTTGCAGATTTTATCAAATGAAAAAATTTATAAAGTTGAAATAAATTCACAAGGAATAAATACTTTTGAGATAAAAGCAAGGGATAAAACAGCTAAAGCCGCTTACCAGAAAGCGATTGATAAATTTAACGGTTTACAAAAGAAACTTGGCACAAAAGGACTTAGAAATATTGTAAAAATTGCTGGATTTAAAAATGACGAAGTCAGTCTTGAAAAAAGAGAAAGTGTAAAAAAAGAAGTTAACACAGTCACTCACAATGTTGAAGTTACAACTAGAGATATGAAAAGTCTGGGAAATATAATAAGCGTTGCGTATGCGGTTGGGATTGGGACAAATGGGTACATTGAATATGATATTGATAACAAGCAGAAATTGGAAGATGAGCTGTATGAAAGCGCTTATAAGGAAGCTCTAAAAAAGGCACAAGTTATTTTGGGAAAAACTAATTTGAGCTTAAAAAATCCAGTTACAATAACTGATAAGTCAAATGGAGTTATCCGAGCATATTCTGATTACAATTATAACTACAATTTATATGCTTCGATTGATTCAAAAATTTTGGAAAAAAGTGACAAAGAATTAATGGACAAGGTTTTGGAAAAAAATATAGTTATAAATCCATCAAAACTCAATATTTCAAAAGAAGTTTACATTGAATTTGAGATGAATTAATTTTTTTGAAGGGAATGAAGAAATTCCCTTTTTTGTGGTATAATTATAATGAAATATTTAAATTTTTGATAAATTTTTGATAAAAAGACAAAAAACAAAAAATAAAAAATGGAGAGTGAAATTAAATGAAAAAAATTTTTAAGAAAAAGTGGTGGCATAAATCGGTAGTTTATCAAATTTACCCAAAAAGTTTTAATGACACAACTGGAAGTGGACAGGGAGATATAAAAGGAATTACAGAAAAATTGGACTATTTAAAAAAATTAGGAGTGGAAGTGCTATGGCTAACACCGATGTATAAATCTCCACAAAATGATAACGGTTATGACATAAGCGACTATTACAACATAGATGAGAGCTATGGGACAATGGAAGATTTTGAAGAAATGTTAAAAGAGGCTCACAAAAGGGATATAAAAATAGTGATGGACATTGTCGTAAATCATTCTTCAACTGAAAATGAGTGGTTCAAAAAATCTGAAGCAGGGGATCCTGAATACAAGGATTTCTATATTTGGAAAGATGCAGTGGATGGAAAAGAACCGACAAACTGGCAGTCAAAATTTGGTGGAAGTGCTTGGAAGTGGAGTGAAAAAAGAAAACAGTATTATTTGCACTTATTCGATGTAACTCAGGCTGATTTGAACTGGGAAAATGAAAACGTGAGAAAAAAAGTTTATGAAATGATAAAATATTGGCTTAACAAAGGAGTTGACGGATTTAGATTTGATGTGATTAACTTAATTTCAAAAGACCAGAGATTTTTAAATGACGATGGAAGTGACACAAGATTTGTTCCAGATGGAAGAAGATTTTACACAGATGGGCCTAAAATTCACGAATATTTGAAGGAAATTCACAAAGAGGCATTTGGAGAAAATGATTTACTGACTGTTGGAGAAATGTCATCAACGAGTCTTGAAAATTGTGTAAGATATTCAAATCCGCAAGAAAAAGAACTTTCAATGGCTTTTTCGTTCCATCATTTAAAAGTGGATTACCCAAATGGAGAAAAATGGGTAAAAGCACCATTCGATTTTGTAGAACTTAAAAAAATACTTTCAAAATGGCAGATTGGAATGTATGAAGGAAATGGATGGAATGCAACTTTTTGGACTAATCACGATCAGCCAAGAGCTTTATCAAGATTTGGAGATGACAAAAATTTTCACGAAAAATCAGGGAAAATGCTTGCAACAGTACTTCACGGACTCCAGGGGACACCGTACATTTATCAAGGAGAAGAATTCGGAATGACAAATCCATATTTTGATAAAATTGAAAAATATAGGGATGTGGAGTCTAAAAATATGTATAAAATATTGAGAGATAAAGGACTTTCTGAAAAAGAAGTGCTTGACATTTTGATGCAAAAATCAAGAGATAACTCAAGAACGCCAGTTCAATGGGACGATACAAAAAATGCCGGATTTACAAGTGGTACTCCGTGGATTGAAATTCCAGAAAATTATAAGAAGATAAATGCCGAAAGTGCACTAAAAGATAGTAATTCGATATTCTATCACTATCAAAACCTAATTCAGTTAAGAAGAACAGAAGAGCTTTTGATTACAGGAAAATATGAAGATATCGATTTAGAAAATAAAAAAGTTTACGCCTATAAGAGAGTAGGAGAAGATGCGGAATTGGTAATAATTGCCAATTTTTATGACAAAACTACTGAATTCGATGTAAAAGGACTGGATTTGGAAAAAGCCTTTATTTTACTTTCAAATTATGTGGAAAGTCCTGAAATAAATAGGGATAAACTTGTTTTAAAGCCATATGAGGCAATAATTTTTAAAAAGGTAAAATAAGTTTAAAATTGTTTAAATATAAGAAAATTAGAAATCTTGTTGACTTTTAAGAAAAACAAGGTATACTTTTATAGTGAGAAAAATTTAGAGAAAATATTTATTAAATTGAAGGAGGAAAAATGGCTAAAAGTTACGAAGAAATAGCTAAAGAAGTAGTTGAAGCCGTCGGCGGAAGAGAAAATATCCGTTCATTTGCGCATTGTGCGACAAGACTTAGAATAATGGTAAATGACGAAAATAAAATAGATAAAGAAAAAGTCGACAATATCGAAAAGGTAAAAGGAACAATGTTTACTTCAGGACAGTACCAAATTATTTTTGGAACTGGAACGGTAAATAAAGTTTTCGAAGCGGTTCAAGGACTTGGAGGAGTCAGCGAAACATCTGTTTCAGATATGAAGAAAGAAGCGGCTCAGCAAGGTAGCATAATTCAAAGAATTTCAAGAACATTCGGAGATATATTTGTACCAATTATTCCAGTTTTGGTTGCAACTGGTCTGTTTATGGGACTTCGTGGATTACTTACAAATGAAAATTTATTGAAATTATTGGGAATGACACCAGATAGCATAAATCCAAATTTTTTATTGTATACACAAGTATTGACTGATACAGCATTTGTAATATTACCAGCATTAGTTGCTTGGTCTGCATTTAAAGTTTTTGGAGGATCGCCTGTATTAGGAATCGTTTTAGGTTCAATGTTAATAAGCACTTCGTTGCCAAATGCATATCAAGTGGCATCAGGAGATGCACATCCAATAATGTTCTTTAAATTTATCCCAGTAGTTGGATATCAAGGGACAGTTTTACCAGCGCTATTCGTTGGAATGATTGGAGCAAAATTAGAACAAAGATTGAGAAAAGTTGTACCAGATGCATTAGATTTACTAGTTACACCATTTTTAGTATTTTTAATAATGAGCACATTGGGATTATTTATAATAGGACCAGTATTCCATTCACTAGAAACTTATATTTTAAAAGGAACAGAATGGATTTTAGCACTTCCTTTTGGACTTGCAGGAATCGTAATTGGAGGACTTCAACAATTAATAGTTGTTACAGGAGTTCACCATGTATTTAATTTCTTGGAAATTCAATTACTTGCAAAAGATGGGTTTAATAAATTTAATCCATTGTTGTCAGCAGCAGTTGCAGGACAATTTGGAGCAGTTTTGGCAGTTGGAGTTAAAACTAAAGATGTAAAATTAAAAGCATTGGCATTGCCATCAGCGTTATCAGCTGCATTAGGAATTACAGAACCAGCAATTTATGGGGTAAATTTAATTAAAGGAAAAGGGAAACCATTTTTGATGGGACTTGCAGGTGGAGCTACAGGTGGATTTCTAGCTTCAATTTTTGGACTTAAAGCTTCAGGAATGGCTGTAACTGTAATACCAGGAATTTATTATTCTTAAATGCTCAATTACCACTATACCTAATTTCTATAATCGTAGGAGCAGCAGTAAGTTTTACATTGACTTATATGTTTGTAAAATTGGAAAAATAATTAGACAATATAGATTGAAAAGACTATTTCTAAATTTTTAGAAATAGTTTTTTTGAAAAAAGTTTCAAAAGAAAAAAATTTTTTCATATTAATTTTGAAAAATTTTAAAAAAAACTTGCAAAATTTCAAATTTTATAGTATAAAATATTTGTTAATCGAAATATATTTTGAAGATAAGGAGAAAGAATTATGGCAAAAGAAACATTAAATCCGTTTGAAATTGCACAAAAACAGATTAAATCAGCTTGTGATAAATTAAATGCAGATCCAGCTGTGTATGAAATTTTAAAAAATCCTCAGAGAGTGTTGGAAGTATCATTTCCAGTAAAAATGGACGATGGAAGTATTAAAACGTTTACAGGTTACAGATCACAGCACAATAACGCAGTAGGACCTTATAAAGGTGGACTTAGATTTCACCCAGGTGTTACAAGAGATGAAGTAAAAGCTCTGTCTACTTGGATGACATTCAAATGCTCTGTTGCAGGAATCCCTTACGGTGGTGGAAAAGGTGGAATGGCAATAGATCCTAAAGATTACTCAAAAGGTGAATTAGAAAGAATTTCAAAAGGGTTTGCAAAAGCAATTTCACCAGTAATCGGAGAAAAAGTGGATATCCCCGCTCCAGATGTTAACACTAACGGACAAATTATGTCTTGGATGGTTGAGGCTTACGAAGAAAAAGTTGGAAGATCAGCGAAAGGAATTTTCACAGGAAAACCATTAGAATTTGGAGGTTCACTGGCTAGAACTGAAGCTACTGGATACGGAGTTAACTTAAATGCCAAAAAAGCACTTAAAAAATTAGGAATTGATATAAAAGGAGCAACTTACGCAGTTCAGGGATTTGGAAATGTAGGATTTTATACAGCTTATTACGCCCACAAAGACGGAGCAAAAATCGTAGCTTTCTCAAATACCGATGTTGCAATTTACAATGAAAATGGGATCGATATGGAAAAAGTCATCAAAGATTTTGAAGAAAATGGTCGTATCATTGAAAATAAAGGTTATGGAAAAGACATCACAAATGCCGAATTATTGGAATTGGAAGTTGATGTACTTGCACCTTGTGCACTAGAAAATCAAATTACTTCTGAAAATGCGGACAAAGTTAAAGCTAAAATTGTTGCAGAAGGAGCAAACGGACCTACTACTCCAGAAGCTGACGAAATTTTATTCAAAAAAGGAATTACAGTAATTCCTGATATACTTGCAAATTCAGGTGGAGTTGTAGTTTCATATTTTGAATGGGTACAAAACTTGCAAAGCTATTACTGGTCATTTGATGAAGTTCAACAAAAAGAAGATGCGCTATTATCAAAAGCATTTGAAGATGTGTGGGAAATAGCTGATGAATATAAAGTAGATCTAAGAAATGCAGCTTATATGAAGAGTATTGATACAATTTCTAAAGCAATGAAAGTAAGAGGTTGGTACTAAAATCTAGTTTTTATAATTTAATAATAAAAAAGGCTTATTCTTTTGTGATAAGTCTTTTTTTAGAAAAATAAATTTAATTTTTATAAAAAAATTTTGAGAATGAGTGATAATGTTGTATAATAAGCATATCTTATAAAAAAAGGAGGAAAATGAGAGTTTTTGGGAAAATAAAGTTTAAAAATAAAATATTTTTTAAACTGCTTTCTTATTTTGGTTTATCACTTCTTGTGTTTTCAATTGTAGTGGGGATTTTCTTTTATTATGTCTTTCGACAAAATACTATTTTGTTGCATAAAAAGAATTTGGAAGAACGAGCCATAAAAATATCAGAGACTTTGTCGGATATGTGGTTTTCCCCAAGACCTAAGGAGTTTTTAAAAGACGGCGGGGGAAAAATGGAAAAGGAAAAAAGGAAGCTTCCAAAGCCTCCTGATTTTCCAAATGCAATCGGAAATTTAAATAATCAAAATTTTCAAAATGGCAATTCTCCAAAAGTAGAAGAGAGTCCTAAAATAGGTGAAAAGAAAGAAAATAATAAAAATTTACATGAGATTGACGAAGAGCAGGAAAATAGTTTTAGAATTTTTAGAAGTATGAAAATGATTGAAAATATTGCGATGGCAGAAGTGTGGATTTTGGATGCAAAGACAAGAAATATAGTACAGGGAGAAAAGAATCAGTCAATTTCTTATTTTAAACTTCCTCCAAATGCTGAAGATACTATAAAAAAAGCATTGGATGGAAAAGTTACAACTACTGAAAATTTTAATGATTATTTGAGCGAAAATTCGATAACCGTTGCAGTTCCCATAAAGAATGGTACAAAGATTGAAGGGGTGGTTCTCTTGCACTCTCCTATAAAATATTTGTCTCTTTCTTTGAAAAGTGGAACTTACACTCTTGTTCTAAGTATAGTCATCGCGTTGTTTTTGGCAAGTATTGCGGCAATTTGGCTGTCTGCAAGTTTTACAGATCCGCTTAATAAAATAAAAAATACTACTTTGGAACTTGCAAAGGGGAATTATGAAATTAAAACAGACGTGAAACAGAGCGATGAAATAGGGGAATTGGCTAAAAGTATTGATATTCTTGCACTGGAATTGGATAAGAGCTTAAAAGAGCGCAAGAGATTTGAGAGAATGAGACAAGATTTTATAGCAAATGTATCTCATGAGTTAAGAACACCAATAACTGTTATAAGAGGCTCTATAGAGGCCATTTGTGATGGAATTATAACGGATCCTGCTCAGCTTTATGAATATAACCATCAAATTTTGGCAGACAGCATTCATATGCAAGGGTTGATAAATGATTTAATTGATTTGACGAAATTACAAAATTTGGATTTTTCAATAAGAGAAGAAAGAATAAGTCTGAATGACATTATAAATGATGTGGTGAGAAGCATGAAACAAATTTCTGCCAAAAAAAATATAAAAATCAATTTTGAGATGGAAAATCCCAAAGAAAATTATTTATTTCGAGGAGATTATCAAAGAATCAGGCAAATGATAATAATTGTTGTCGATAACGCAATAAAATTTTCAAAAGAAAATCAAAAAATTGATATTCTTTTGAAAACAGTTGGAAATAAATATGAATTAAAAATTGTCGATACAGGAAAAGGGATTAATTCTGAAAATATTGGAGAAATTTTTAATCGCTATCATAAGTCAGACTGTGAAGAAAACAAAAACGGAATGGGACTTGGACTTGCAATAGCAAAAGAAATAGCACAAAGACATAACATTTTAATAAATGTCGAAAGTGAACCAAATGTTAAGACAATATTTACATTTTTTATAAAAAAATTGAAAATTTGAGAATAAAATTAAATATATTATTTGACAAATTTTCAAAAAAAGTATAAAATTGTAATAGATACAATTAAGTTACCAAAATACCTTCATAAATTTAATTAAATAAAAGAATTAATTAATATAAATAAAATTAAGGAGGAAGAATGCACGTAGAGAATGTAGGTGAGTATTTAAAAGGAAATGGTATAAAACCCTCTATCCAAAGAATGAAGATATTTCAATATCTGTTGGATCATCATACACATCCGACAGTTGATGATATTTTTAAAAATTTATCGTCTGAAATGCCGACTTTATCAAAGACTACAGTTTATAATACACTGAATATATTTGTGAAAAATCATATTGTTCAGGAAATTGTAATAGAAGAGAATGAAGTCAGATATGACGTAGTAACCCAAAGTCATGGTCATTTTAAATGTAAAAGTTGTGGAGCAATTTTGGACTTTGATGCGGATTTATCAAAATTTGATTTATCGTCATTAGGTGATGTGGAAGTAGAGGAAATGCATTTTTATCTAAAAGGCATTTGTTCTAAATGTTTAAAAAATAAAAATTAAAATAAAAGATAGGAGAAAATAAATTATGAAATTAAACAACGAATTAAAAGAATTATTAAATGCACAAGTAAATATGGAAATTGAGGCAGCATATCAATATAAAGCGATGTCAGCTTATTTTGAAGGAAGACAATTAGAGGGATTTGCAAAGTGGATGGATGCACAAGTAAAAGAAGAATTGGAACATTCTAAAAAATTCTATGATTATCTTTTAAAAAGAGAAGGAAAAATTGAATATTCTGCGTTAAATAAACCTAAAGCTGATTTTTCTTCAGTAAAAGAAGTATTCGAAGTGGCATTAGCACACGAACAAAAGGTTACAGCATCTATTGAAAATATTTACAAAGTTGCAAGAAATTTGGGTGATTTTGGAGTAGAAAACTTTTTAGATTTCTTTATCGAAGAACAGGAAGAAGAAGAAGAAAGTGTACAAAAAGTAATTGATAAAATCACTTTGTTAAATGTTGACAACAAAAATGTTGAGTTATATTTATTGGATAAAGAAATGGGAGAAAGAAAATAACAAAGAAAGGGTGTGTAAAAATTTTTGTGTAAACCTCTAAATAATATATGGTAAAATAACTGTATAATATTTGGAGGTTTTTGTTATGACTAAAAAGAAAATTGACAACGAAATTTTTAAAACACTGATTGAGGATTACAATATTAAAGATACTAATGATATTAAGGATATGCTTAAGGATTTGCTTTCGGGTACTATCCAAACCATGCTTGAAGCTGAAATTGAGCATGAACTGGGGTATGCTAAACATTCTATGAAAGATAAGACTACTTCTAATGCTAGAAATGGACATTCCAAGAAAACTGTTAGAAGTGAGTATGGCAATCTTGATTTAGATATTCCTAGAGATAGAAATGCTGAGTTTGAGCCTCAAATCATCCCTAAATATCAAAGAGAAATTACTGGCATTGAAGGACAGATTCTTTCTCTTTATGCTAAAGGAATGAGCAATAGAGATATCGAGGACCATCTCAATAATCTTTATGGAATTGATGTTTCGCCATCTATGATCAGTAAAATTACAGATAAAATTATACCTGAAATTAGGGAATGGCAGTCTAGACAGCTTGAGGATGTATACCCAATAGTTTTTATGGATGCTATCCATTACAGCGTAAGAAAAGATGGAGTTGTTGTTAAAAAGGCGGTATATTTAGCTATAGGAATAGATAAGGAAGGGCGAAAGGAGGTCTTAGGATTTTGGATAGGAGAAAATGAATCAAGCAAGTACTGGCTAAATGTTTTAAATGAATTAAAAAACAGAGGAGTTCAGGATATACTAATTATGTCTGTTGATAATTTAAAAGGGTTCAGCGAAGCAATATCTTCGGTGTTCCCTAAGACAGAAATTCAAAAATGTGTGGTTCATCAAATTAGAAACAGCATAAGATACATATCTTACAAAGATGTAAGGGAATTTACATCAGACTTAAAAGAAATGTACAATGCACCAACACTGGAACAGGCAGAGTTTAAACTGGATGAACTAGAAGAAAAATGGGGTAAAAAGTATATGGCAGTAATTAATTCCTGGAGAAGTAACTGGAATGAGTTGACAACATACTTTAAATATGATACAAAGATAAGAAAGCTGATATATACGACAAACCCGATAGAAAGCTTAAACAGACAATTAAGAAAGTATACGAAGACAAAATCACTTTATCCGACAGATGAAGCATTGATGAAGTCAGTATATTTAAGTTTAAAGGAAGCAACAAGGAAATGGACTGGAAGAATACCGGGCTGGGGAGAAATATATTCTCAGTTAAGTATTTATTTTGAAGGAAGGATTTAAAAACAGGATGATAAAAATACCATCCTGTACCATATATTATATTTTGAGTTTACACAAAATTCTGGACACTCTCCAAAGAAAATAACGGTTACTGTTATTTTTTATACTACACTTTTTTAGGTGTAGTTTTTTTTTATTTTTTTATTAAAAAAAAATAAAAAGAACCTCAAAATAAATTTGAGATTCTTTATTATTATTGATATTGTGTCATTAGTCAATATAATCATTAACTTCAACTGGTTCAATGTTCCAAATTTCT
This sequence comes from Leptotrichia sp. oral taxon 847, assembly GCF_001553645.1. Lineage (NCBI taxonomy): Bacteria > Fusobacteriati > Fusobacteriota > Fusobacteriia > Fusobacteriales > Leptotrichiaceae > Leptotrichia > Leptotrichia sp. oral taxon 847. Next base: position 1,553,967 of record NZ_CP014231.1, read on the forward strand.
TTTGCATATTCTGCAATTGTTCTGTCTGAACTAAATTTACCAGCATTTGCAATATTTTTAAGTGCTTTTTTAGTCCATTCCCTCTTATCTTTAAACGCATTTTGAAGTTTATTTTGAGCTTCCCTGTAAGAGGCAAAATCTTTTAATAAGAAATAAACATCAGGTCTCGAACCGTCTACACCGTATAGTAATGAATTTTGTAATTCTTTGAATATACCTGTATGATTGTCATCATAAGTTCCATCTGCTAACTGGTCAACAACTTTTTTTAGTCCTTCGACATTCATATATTCATCGTAAGGATTGTATTCATTGTTAGCTTGGTAAGCTTCTACTTCTTGAGCTGAAAGTCCAAAGATAAAGGCATTGTCCATTCCAACTTCTTCAACAATTTCTACGTTTGCTCCGTCCATTGTTCCAAGTGTCAATGCACCGTTTAACATAAATTTCATATTTCCAGTTCCTGAAGCTTCTTTACTTGCAGTTGAAATTTGTTCTGACACATCTGCTGCAGGGAATATTTTTTCAGCAAGTGAAACTCTGTAATTTTCTAAGAATACAACTTTAATTTTTCCGTTGATAGATGAGTCATTGTTAATAACTTCCGCAATAGAATTAATTAATTTGATAATTCCTTTGGCTCTTCTGTATCCAGCGGCAGCTTTTGCACCAAAAATGAAAGTTCTAGGTTCTACATCTAAATATGGATTTTCTTTTAATTTATTGTATAGATCCATAATATGTAAAACATTCAAAAGCTGTCTTTTGTATTCGTGTAATCTTTTTACTTGAATATCAAAAATAGAATTTGGATCTACTTCGATACCTGTTGTTTCTTTTATATAATCTGCTAATTTTTGTTTGTTGTTAAATTTAATTTGTGCTACTCTATTTAAGATGTTGTCGTCATCTAAATATTTTTCCAATTTTTTAAGTTCATATAAGTCAGTAATCCATTTATCTCCGATTAATTCTGTAATTAAAGCAGCCAACTCAGGATTTGCTTTTAGAAGCCATCTTCTTTGAGTGATTCCGTTTGTCTTATTTAAGAATTTTTCAGGATATAATTCATTCCACTCTTTTAATTCTGAATTTTTTAGAATTTCTGTATGAAGTGCAGCAACTCCATTTACTTTGTGTGAACCTACGATTGCAAGCCACGCCATTCTAATCTGTCCATTTCCAATGATTGACATCTTGTTAATTCTTTTCCAGTCTCCTGGATATTTTTGTTGTAATTCAAGAAGAAATCTTCTGTTAATTTCTTCAATAATTTGATAAATTCTTGGTAAAAGTGGTTGGAATAAAGGAATATCCCATTTTTCTAGTGCTTCTGATAAAATTGTATGGTTTGTATAAGCAAATACTTTTTTACAGATGTTCCAAGATTCGTCCCAATTTAATTTTTCCACATCTAAGAAAATTCTCATAAGTTCAGGAATTGCAACAACTGGATGTGTATCATTCAATTGAATTGCAATTTTGTCAGCGAATCTTGAGAAATCGTTTCCGTAGATTGATTTATATCTTCTTACAATATCTTGCAATGATGCTGAAGTAAAGAAATATTGCTGTTTTAATCTCAATTGTTTTCCATCTTTTTTAGTGTCATTTGGATAAAGTACCCTTGAAATATCTTCAGCTTCTACCGCTTTTGACGAAGCTTGTAAATAAGTTTGGTCATTGAATAGTTTTAGATCAAATCCTTCAGGCGATCTTGCTTCCCACAATCTTAGTGTGTTTATAGTGTCGTTTCCATATCCGACTACAGGCACATCATAAGGAACTGCGAGAACAGTTTCAGTATTTATCATTTTATAATAGTCTTTTCCATATTCATCTTTATAAACTTCAATTTGTCCTCCAAATTTTACTTTAAACATTCTGTCCATTCTTTTGATTGACCAAGGATCGCCGTATTTTGTCCAATCGTCAGGATATTCCACTTGAAATCCATCTTCAATTTTTTGTTCAAACATTCCGTATTTGTAACGAAGTCCATAACCGTGTCCTGGCAATTTTAAAGTGGCAAGTGAATCTAGAAAGCAGGCTGCAAGTCTACCAAGTCCACCATTTCCAAGTCCAGCATCCATTTCAGAATCTTCTAGTTTATTTATATCTACACCAAATTCTTCCAAAGTTTCTCTAATGATGTCATTGATTCTTAAATTGATCAAATTATTTCCCATAAATCTTCCCATTAAAAATTCAGCGGAAAAGTAATAAGTCTGTTTTACTTGTTTTTTTGCATAAGTTTTTTTTGTGTTGTACCATTTTTCTACAACATAGTCTAAAACTGCACGTGATACAGCATAGTATAACTCATATTCATGAGCTTCCTCAATAGTTTTTCCAAAATCTCTCCTTAATTCTTTGGTAATACTGTTTTTTAATTCAGTTTTATCAATTGTCATTTTTCCTCCTAAAAATCTGTATTTTTTTCACTGTTATTTTACTCTTTTTTTAAAATTTTTACAATTAAAAATTTAATTAAAAGTATAATTTAGAAATAAAGGAAATTATAGTTTTTATAAAATCCCTTTTTGACCGAAAACTTTTGTTAATTTTTCATAAGTTTTTGGTTCAGCTGATACAAGTGGTAATCTCACATCGTCGTTATCTATCATTTTTAAAATTTTCATAGCGGCTTTCACTGTAACGGGATTTCCTTCCAAAAACATATTTTTACTTACATCGTAAAGTTTTGTGTGTAGATCAAAAGCCTTTGCAAAATTTTTGTTTAAAAATGAACTGATTAAATCACTCATTTCTTGCGGCATAATATTTGCAACAACAGATACTACTCCTTTTGCTCCAATTGATAACATTGGTAAAATTAGATGATCTTCGCCTGATAAAATTTCAATTTTATCGCCACACAAATTTTGAATTTTAATCATTTGTTCAAGACTTCCAGTCGCTTCTTTTACAGCTACAATTTCTGGAATTTCGGCTAACCTTGCGATTGTTTCAGGCTCAATATTTGTCCCAGTTCTTCCAGGAACATTGTATAGCATTACAGGAAATTTTGAATCATTTGCAATTTTTTTGTAATGTTCATAAAGTCCACGTTGACTTGGTTTATTATAATAAGGACAAGTGCTAAGTGCAGCATCTGCTCCCAATTCTTTTGCATACTTTGTAAGTTCTATTGCTCTATTTGTGTTATTTGAACCAGCTCCGGCAATAACTTGTATTCTTCCTTTCACTTCTTCCACAACAATTCTAATAACTTTTTCATGCTCAGCAAATGTAAGTGTAGGCGCTTCTCCAGTCGTCCCACAAGGCACAATTCCAGCTGTCCCATTTTCAATGTGATAATTTACTAATTCACGCAATTTATCTTCGTCTAATTCGGTTCCATTATTTTTAAATGGTGTAATTAGAGCTACATAAGATCCTTCAAATTTCATTTTTCTATCCTTTCAATTTTTTTATCTTTTATATTTATAAAATCCTTCGGCAACTTTTTCACTAGGTCCTGTCATAAAAGCGCAGTCGCCTTCTTTATCATATTCTATAACAAGTTGTCCGCCAGGTACTTTTACATTGACCTTGTATTCTGTGTAGCCAAAAATTCTTGCTAAAACAGCAGCGGCAGTAACACCTGTTCCACAGGCAAGAGTTCTTCCAGCTCCTCTTTCCCAAGTGATAACTTCGATGTGAGTTTTGTCATACACTTTTACAAAATTCACATTAACTTTTTTCGGAAATAATTCAGTGTAATTTTCAATTTTTTTCCCAAAAGTGTTAATAATTTCGTCGTTAAATTCATCAACAAAAATTACACAGTGGTCAGTTCCAGTAAAAATATACGAAACTTCAAATTCTTTTCCGTCAATTGTGATTTTTTCTTTTAAAAATCTCTCTTTTTCTGTATTAATTAGTTTATTTACATCAAAAACAGGTTTTCCCATATTCACACGAGCTGTAAAAATATCATTTTCTTCATCATAACTTGTTCTGATGTTTAAATCCCCAGGAACAGTTTTTACTGTAAATTCATTTCCTTCAACTAAATGATTGTTAATTAGATATTGAGAAAAACATCTAATTCCATTTCCACACATAGGCGCCTGACTTCCATCTGAGTTAAAAAAGAACATAAATGGCATATTTGCCACGTATTTTAAAATTATAAGTCCATCCGCACCAATACCGTAATGTCTATCACAAATTTGAGCTGCAAATTCATTGTAGTCAGGAATTCCTTTTTCTATCAAATCTCTTTCATTTACAATGACAAAGTCATTCCCAGCTCCTTGATATTTTTCAAATTTTAACATAATTTAACCTCCATTAATTTCTTAATTTTAATAAATTATTTTAATTATTTTTATAATTTTCTAGAAAATTTTTTAGTATATAATCTGAGATACTTTCTTTTGAAATCCATTCATTTCCTTTTAATTCAAATTTTAATTCAATGTCCATAATTTCTGAGATATTTTTATCATTTTTCATTAATTCTTTTGAATAAGTATCTAAATATTGAGATATTTCAGATTTTATTTTTTCATTTAAAAGTATGTCCAAATCTACTTGACCATTTTTTCCATATTTTTTTAACATATATTCTTTTAATTTATTTAAAGCATCAAGTGCATCTACAAATTTTAATTCAAGAGTTCCATTTGCCTTGTTTTTTGATATATTTGTAATATCATACAATTCAATTTTTGAATTATAGATAATATTTTTTAAGTGTTGTTCTGTAATCATTTCCATCAATATTCTAAATGATTTTTGTTTCTTTTTATCTGCCACTTCCATATCGTTAAATTGTATCATCTCATCAGTTAAAACTGATTTTTTTTTCATCATTTCATTAAATAATTTATTTTTTTCAGTTTCATTAAACTGATTTATTGTTTTATTTATTGCTGATTTTAATTGAGCTTTATCATTAAATTCACTAAAAGATAGAATGTTGACAAACAACAGTAAAAATAATAATAGTTTTTTCAATGCAAAGCCTCCTATAAATCAAATTCTTTAGCAAATAATTTAGCCACTCTTTTTCCCATCACTTCATCGACAATTAGAGAAATACTTATTTCCGAAGTTGAAATTTGGTGAAAACTTATGTCGTTTTCTGCTAAAATTTTGAACATTTTTGAAGCTACGCCTACATTACTTATTAATCCTATTCCTACGATTGAAACTTTTGTAACATAAGGGTTTATTATAAAAGAAGTATTTTCATATTTTGCTTCAATTTTTTCTCCAATTTTTTCAAGCGCCGCCATATCAGTTTTTGGACAAGTAAAGGCAAAGCTTCCGTGATGGCTTGAAACATCGTTTTGACTTATCATATCTACATTTATTCCGCTTTTTTCTGCTTTTTCAAAAATTTCGTAGACATTTTGTGCATTTGTTGGAATTTCTTCCACATTCACCATTATTGTATTTTCGTTTATTGACACTCCCGTGATTACTTTTTGTTCCATGTTTTTATTCTCCTTTATTTTTTCGATTGAAGTTATTATTGTTCCATTTTTTTCACCCAATGATTTTCCTACGTAAATTTCAACGCCATATTTTCCACCTAGTTCAACAGCACGGGGTTCCATCACTCCAGCTCCCAAATAAGCCAATTCCATCATTTCATCGTAAGAAATAAACGGCAATTTTTTTGCATCACTATAAACTCTTGGATCAATTGAATAAATTCCGTCAACATCTGTATAAATTTCACATTTTGCTTTTAAAGCCGCTGCTAGTGCCACTGCTGATGTGTCAGAACCACCACGTCCTAGAGTTGTAACATCTCCTGCTTCATTCACTCCTTGAAATCCAGCTACTACGACAATTTTTCCACTTTTTAAATGTTTTTTTATAATGTTCGCATCAATGTCGACAATTCTGTTTTTCATATAATGTCCGCTTGTTTTGATACCCGCTTGAGCTCCTGTTAACGAAATTGCGTCATATCCCAAAGTTTTTAGAGCAATACTTAAAAGTGAAATTGTCTGCTGTTCCCCTGTTGACATAAGTCTGTCCATTTCTCTTGAATCTGGATTTTCTGTTATTTCGAAAGCTAATTTAATTAATGCGTCAGTTGTCTTTCCCATCGCAGAAACTACGACAACAACATCGTTTCCAGCGTCTTTTACATTTCCTAAATATTTAGCAATGTTCATAATTTTTTCTGTTGTGGCAACCGAAGTACCACCATATTTATGCACAATAATCACAATAAATACACCTTCCTTTTTTATTTTTTAATTTTTATTATAATTCAAAAATTTCATCATTTTTTATCAAATCTTCATAGTTTTCTCTTCTAACTGCCACTTTAGCTTTCCCATCTTTTACAAATACAACTGCTGGTGTTACCATTCTGTTATAGTGGCTTGACATTGTGTAGCAGTATGCTCCAGTTGTCCCAACTGCCACTATATCTCCAATTTTAGTTGATTTTGGCAATTTTCCCTTGTTTATGATAATATCTCCCGATTCGCATAGTTTTCCAGCAAGTGTGATTTCTCTTGTGTCAGTGTCATTTGGATTATTTACAACACAGGCTTCGTATTCAGCTTGATAAAGTGCAGTTCTTATATTATCTGACATTCCTCCGTCGATGAACACATAAGTTTTTCCACCGACAGTTTCTTTTATTCCACCGACTTCGTAAAGAGTAGTTCCCGCATTTCCGACAATACTTCTTCCTGGCTCGATACAAAGTTCTTTAAATCCAATTTGGTATTTAATTTCCATCGCTTCTGTGTAGGTGATTATTTCAGATAGCACGTCTTCAATAGGTTTAGGGTCATCTTCCTCTTTGTAGTAAACTCCAAATCCACCACCCATATTTACAGTATGTATGATTATTCCCAATTCTTTTTTTAATTTATCCAAATATTTGAAAATTTCTTCCAATGCAAAAATAAAAAATTTCGATTGAAAAATTTGTGAACCAATGTGAGTGTGAAATCCTTTAAAATCAATATAGGGACTATCGTTTAATCTTTTTACAATATCAATTAAATTTTCTTGAAATAATGAAATTCCAAATTTTGAAGTAAGTCCAGAAGTTTTGATGTAATGGTGCGTATGAGCTTCGATTCCAGGATCAATTCTCAGTAAAACCGCCTGTTTTTTTCCTTTTTCTAGACAAACTTTTTCAATTTTAGAAATTTCATCTTCATTATCTACAACAATTGTGTCAATTCCATATTCAACAGCCATTTCAATCTCATTTATAAGTTTGTTGTTTCCGTGCAAATGCACTCGTTTCATTGGAAATCCAGCTTTGTAGGCAGTATATAATTCTCCACCTGAAACAACATCTAAATCCAGTCCCTTTGATTCAACTAGCTTAATCATTCCAGTCGTAAGAAATGCCTTTCCAGCGTAAGCTATTCTCGTTTTAAATCTTGTTGAATGAAAAGCGTGTTTCATTTTGTCAATAGTAGTTTCAATAAGTTCCTGATCCATCACATAAAGAGGTGTTTTAAACTCTTTTGCAAGGTTTAATGCGTCAACTCCGCCGATGGACAAGTTTCCTTTTTCGTTAATTTTTGAAGTTCCAAATAGTTTCATTTAATTATTACCCTTTCATATTTATTTAATTTTTTTATTTTACTCAGCATTCATCTAATAATAAATTTGAAAAAATTAATAATTAAAAATGCTGATAATAGCATATCAGCATATAAAACATACATTTATCTTTAACCTTTAATTTTAAATAATGAATTATATCTGACAGCTCCCCATTATCTTTGTGATAATGACAGTTCTACGGATATTCTCCACAGCCCCAGTATCAAAGCTGGTCAAACTTTGTACTTCGGCAATTATTCCTTTCAATTTATTTCATCAAATTGACCATTCTCCGTAAATTTACTTATAATAATTGCACCTCTATCTTTTTTATATTTATTATTATAACTAATTTTTTAAGTTTTGTAAAGAATTTTTACACAGTTAATAATTCTTTTTCTTTTGCAGCAAGAGCTGTGTCAATTGCAGCAATAAATTTATCTGTTGTTTTTTGAACTTTTTCTTCACTTGATTTTAGTTCATCTTCTGTAATTTCACTATCTTTTTCAAGTTTTCTTAATTTATTGTTGACGTCTTTTCTTATGTTTCTTATGGCAACTTTTCCTTCTTCAGCTTCTTTTTTTACCATTTTTACATATTCTTTTCTTCTATCTTCGGTTAATTCAGGCACTACTAATCTTATGATATTTCCGTCGTTTGAAGGATTAAATCCTAAATTTGCCTGTAAAATTGTTTTTTCAATGGTTTTTATTAGTGATTTGTCCCATGGATCGATTACTAAAAGTCTTGCTTCTGGAGCTGAAATTGTCCCAACTTGATTAAGAGGAGTTGGTGCACCATAGGCTTCAACTGTAACACCGTCAAGCATAGATACATTCGCTCTACCTGCTCTTGTGTGAGAAAATCTTTCTTTTGTACTTTCAACTGATTTTGACATTTTTTCTTCAACTTCTTTTAAAATTGTATTTAGCATTTTTTTACCACCTTTTTATTTATTTTTTTACTGTTGTTCCGATAGTTTCCCCTTGCGCCATCTTTAAAATATTACCTTCTTGAAGTGCGTTAAAAACTACGATTGGCATTTGATTTTCCCTACAAAGAGAAAGTGCGGCCGTGTCCATCACACCTAAATTTTTTGAAATTGCTTCGTCAAATGAAACTGTGTCATATTTAACGGCATCGTCAAATTTCATAGGGTCTTTATCATAAATACCATCAACTTTTGTACCTTTAGCAAGTACGTCGGCCTGTATTTCCACAGCTCTTAGTGCTCCCGATGAATCTGTCGTAAAATAAGGGTTACTTGTCCCTCCCGCAAAAATTACAACTCTTCCTTTTTCCAAATGTCTTATAGCTTTTCTTCTGATAAAAGGCTCAGCCACCTGTGGCATTTGAAGTGCAGTCATAACACGAGTTGGCACTCCCAAATTTTCTATTGCATTCTGAAGTGCAAGTCCATTCATGATAGTGGCAAGCATTCCCATTGTATCACCTGTAACTCTGTCAAAACCTTTCTCCATTCCACTTATTCCACGAAAAATGTTTCCACCACCAATTACGATAGCTATTTCTACACCTTTTTCATGGACTTCTTTAATTTGTTTTGCAAAGCTTTCTAAAACTTCGTTTGAAAATCCAAACTCCTTGTTTCCTGCAAGTGCTTCACCACTTAATTTTAAAAGTATTCTTTTATATTTTAACACAAAATTCAACCCTTTCGTAAACTTTTTTAAAAAAAGGGGATTTTATCCCCTTAGAATAATTAAATGATTATTGTCCTAATTGTGCTGCTACTTCTGCGGCAAAATCTACTTCTTCTTTTTCAATTCCTTCTCCAACTTTAAATCTGTCAAATGAAATAATTGTGTTTGGAGCGATAAATTTTTCAACAGTAACTTTGTCATCTCTTACATATTTTTGTTGAATTAGACAATTTTCTTCGTAGAATTTTCTCATTTTACCTTCCAATATTTTTTCAATTATATTTGCAGGTTTTCCTTCAGCTGTCAATTGATGTCTTGCAATCTCTTTTTCTCTATCCAAGTCAGCAGTTGTAACTTGTGATTTGTCTAAGTATTTAGGGTCCATTGCAGCCACGTGCATAGCGACACCTTTTGCTTTTTCAATATTTTCGTCAGTTGCTTCACCATTTACATTTAATAAAACTCCAATTTTTCCGCCCAAATGAATATAAGTTTCGACAAATCCAGTAGTTGAAACTAATTTTAATCTTCTAATATTCATATTTTCACCAATTTTAGCGATTAATTCTGTCAAGTGAGTTTCAACAGTTTTTCCTTCAACTTCAAAAGCCTTTAATTCATCTTCACTTGTCAAGTCGTGATTTAAAGTCAATGCTACTAATTTTTCTCCAAAAGATTTGAATTCATCATTTTTAGCAACAAAGTCAGTTTCAGAGTTAATTTCTAGAATAGCTCCTTTTTTTCTATCTTCAGAAACTGCTGCGAAGACCAACCCTTCAGCTGCAACTCTTCCAGATTTTTTAGCCGCTTTTGCAATTCCCTTTTCTCTTAACCAGTCAATTGCTTTTTCAATATCTCCGTCAGTTTCTCCTAGTGCTTTTTTACAGTCAAGCATTCCTGCTCCAGTTCTTTCTCTTAATTCTTTAATAAGTGCTGTTGTAATTGCCACTTTTAATTCCTCCTATTTATTATTATCAGTTCTTTTTAATTCGGTAAAAAAATATTTGTTTTGATTATGATTAATATTCACCTGGATTGTCATTTAAAATTAAAGCGCAGACAATATATGCCAGTATTCCAGTTCCAAATCCAAATGCAAAAATAACCCAGATCACTCTTATAACATTTGAATCAATATTAAGGTATTCCGCTATTCCTCCACAAACTCCTGCTATTTTTCTATCTTTTACTGATTTGTATAATTTTTTTTCCATAATATTTCCTCCTAAAATACACATTTTTTTGTAAATTATTTAACTAAAGAAACAAAGTAAATCTTTTTTAAAAAGTTAAATAATTTTGTATTTTGGCGTATCAAATTTTATATAATATTATTCTTCAGTTGCTACTTCTTCTTCAACTGTTTCTTCTACAACTTCTTCAGTAGTTTCAAATTCTTCGTTTAATGGAGCAGTATCTTGATCAGCATTTGCTTCAACTCCTCCGTTAGCTTCGATTGCAGCGTTTGCTATAATTTGAGAAAATAATTTTACTGATCTTATAGCGTCATCGTTTGCAGGGATTTTGTAAGTTACTAAATCAGGATCTACATTTGTATCGATTAATGCGATTACAGGAATTCCTAATTTTTTAGCTTCTTCCAATGCCAAAAATTCTTTTTTGATGTCGACAACAAAAAGTGCCGCTGGCAAAGTGTTCATTTCTTTAATTCCACCGATATTTTTAGAAAGTTTTGCCATTTCTTTTCTAAGTAATCCTGCTTCTTTTTTAGTGTATGCTTCGTCTAAAGTTCCATCCGCATCCATTTCTTCTAATTCTTTTAATCTTTTTACTCTTTTTTTGATAGTTTCTAGGTTAGTTAAAAGTCCTCCTAACCATCTGTGGTTTACATAAAATCCTCCTGCTCTTTCGGCTTCTTCTTTAATAGCTTCCTGAGCTTGTTTTTTAGTTCCTACAAATAAAATTTTTCCACCATCTTCAGAAATTTGTCTTACAAATTCATAAGCTTTTTCAGTTGCTTCCAAAGTTTGGTGTAAATCCAAAATATGGATTCCGTTTCTTTCTGTAAAAATATAAGGTTTCATTTTTGGGTTCCATCTTTTTGCTTGATGTCCAAAATGTGCTCCTACTTCTAATAATTGTTTCATTGTAATTACTGCCATTACTTTTTTCCTCCTAAATTTTTTTGGTTTTTTCTCCCACTTTTCTTTTGCAACAGATTACAAAACTCGTAACACCCTATCGCAAAATAATACAAAGTGTGATTAATTCACAGTATTATAACATCGATATGTATTTTTTGTCAAATGTAAAAATAAAATTAATTAATAAAATCACAATTCTTCAACTAAAAATTTAAAAAAATCTAAATTTGAAAAAAAAGAAATATGTGGATAACCCGCAAGAATATTTTTTTTCCTATATCCACAAGTCCATTTTCTATTGTCATTTTTGCTGATTTTATAAAAAGTATTGTTTTCATTATTTTTTACTATTTCAGAATAGTGAAATTCGTGTCCTTTTAATTTTATCCCATTTTCTGTCTCAATATTTATATATCCAAAACGCTTGATATTGAGAGTTTTTCGCATTTTTATTTCCAAGTTGAAAATTCCACAAAAATCATAGATCTCACTGTTCAATAGATGGATTTTTTTAGCCAAATACATAAATCCGCCACATTCTGCATAAATTTTTGTCCCTTTTTCATATTCCTGCAAAATACTTTTTTTCATAGAAACATTGTTTTGCAGTTCCTTTGAAAAAAGTTCGGGATAGCCTCCGCCAAAATAAATAAAATTAATATTTTCTGGAATTTTTTTATCAGTAATTGGACTAAATTCATTTATTTCAAAACCACAAAATTTTAATAAGTCAATATTTTCTTGATAATAGAAAGAAAAAGCTCTGTCTCTTGCAATTGCAATTTTTTGACCACGGTATTTATCTTTTAATTTATTTATTTTTTCCCAATTCTCAAAAGTCATTTTTGGCTCAAAATTTTTTGCAATCTTTTTTATTTTTTCCAAATCCAAATATTTTTTTCCAATTTCATAAAATATTTTTTTTTGCTGTAAAATTTTGTTTTCATTCTCTTCAAATGCCAACTTTAGGCCCAAATGACGGCTTTCAAGCGCTAAATCCTCATTTTTTGGAACATATCCCAGGCATTTTATTTTCGTATACTTTTCTACCGCTTCTTTTAGGCTCGAATAATGTCTTTGTGAACTAATATTATTTAAGATGACGCCACATATATTTATTCTGGGATCCATCATTTTAAAGCCGAGTACAATAGCGGCACAGCTAGTAGAAATCGCTTTAGCATTTACAACCAAAATTACTGGAATATCCAAAATTCTTGCGACATGTGCTGTGCTAAAATTATCAAAGTCATTAGATAGTCCATCAAAAAGTCCCATAACTCCTTCGACAACTGCTATATCTTTATTTTGTGAATAAATTTCAAAAATATTTTTTACATTTTCTTCGCCAACCATAAAAATATCTAAATTATGCGACTTATTTCCTGTAAAAATTTCATGATAAGTTGTGTCAATGTAATCAGGACCCACTTTAAAAGGAGCGACATTTTCTAGACAAGACATAAGAATGCTTGTAACTGTCGTTTTACCGCTTCCGCTATTTGTTCCGGCAATCAATATTTTCTTCATTTTTTTCCTTTCTTTTTTACATAAATTAATTTTTTTAAGTTAATTTTCTCATAATATTTTCTTACGCCTTTTGTTAAATCTTTAGAGCCAGTTCAGGAACTCTTCGCCTTATGAAAAGAAAAAAAGAAAAAGATTATTAAATAAAAAAAATTAATAATCAAAAAAATTACGTTTGAAAATGTTTTTGACTCAAATGTTAACTTTTTTTAATTTATAAAAATAACTTTGAAACAAATCTAATATGTCTGATTTTCTTGTGACAAAATTTCTTTTAATATTTTTAAAACAAAATCATTGTTTTTTCTATCTTTTATAGCGAGTCTAAAATATTTTTTGCCCAAAAAAATAAAATTTGAAGCATCTCTAATTAAAATTCCGTGTTTTAGCATTTCTTCCTGTAATTTTTTAGAATCCATCCCTTTTTCAAATATTTCTTTTTTTATTTTTACTAAAATAAAATTTACTTCTGTTTTAAAGACTTCGATTTCTTTAATTTCTGATAATTTTTTAAACATATATATTTTTTCTTCTTTTATCCAATCTTCAGTCTTTTTTATGTAGTCCAAATCGTCTAATGCACAGATTCCAGCAATTTCAGCTAAGCTGTTTACACTCCACGGCTCTTTTTTTTCGTTCATTTTGCAAATGATTTCTTTATCAAAACCAATTCCATATCCAAGCCTTAATCCTGGTATTGCAAAAAATTTTGTAAACGCCCGAATCACAAATAAATTTTTTTTATTAATTTTTGTCTGAATAATTGTTTCTTTTTTCCAATTTTGGATAAATTCAATAAAAGCTTCATCCACAAGTAATTTTGCGCCTTTTTGATTACATTTTTCTAAAATTTTTTCCATTTCATCTTTTTTTAAAAATTTTCCTGTCGGATTATTTGGATTGCAAATTATAACTAAGTCATAATTTTTTTCCATTTCATTTTCAAATTTTTTTTGATTAAATTTAAAGTTTTCTTCTTCGTCCAATTTAAAATAATTAATTTTGACACTGTTTTGCAAACTTTTTACTGCTCTTTCATATTCTCCGAAAGTTGGCGATACAATTAAAACTTTTTTTAAATTTAAAACTTTTATAATTAAAAATATAATTTCTGTTGCTCCGTTTCCTAGGATTATATTTCCAAGATCAACTTTAATTTTTTCAGAAATTCTTTTTTTCAGTTTAAAATAATCTGGATCGGGATACTTTTCAATACTTTCAAAATTTTCTAAAATTGTTTTTTTTAAATTTTCTGATATTCCAAAAGGATTGATATTTGAGCTGTAATCCAATATATTTTTTATTTTTTTTTCTCGAAAAATTTTATAAATATTTCCACCATGAAAATCCATATTTAAAAAAATATGATAATTATCACATTTCTCCTTTCCTTATAAAAATTTTATAAAAAAATTATATCAAAATTTCTCTTTTTTTTCTACAAAACTAAAAATAAAGATTGTATTTTTTTGAAAGTCCTTCATTTCAACTGATTTTTAGGAAATTTTCAAAAAAATGTTAAAAGTTGTAAAATAAAGTGTTGACAAAATATTTTATTTATGATATTATATTTCTTGTCCAACGGTGATAAGAAAGCGAAAACCTTGTTGCTTAGGAACGGTGTATAGCGCAGTTCGGTAGCGCACCTGCCTTGGGAGCAGGGGGTCGTAGGTTCAAATCCTACTACACCGACCATTATTTTGCGGGAGTAGCTCAGTTGGTAGAGCGTCAGCCTTCCAAGCTGAATGTCGCGAGTTCGACCCTCGTCTCCCGCTCCATTTTATTTAAAGTTAAAATAAAATTTTCATATATATGGTGATCGTAGTTCAGTTGGTAGAGCGCCAGTTTGTGGCACTGGTTGTCGCGGGTTCAAATCCCGTCGATCACCCCATTGATATGAGCCATTAGCTCAGTCGGTAGAGCACTTGACTTTTAATCAAGGTGTCACTGGTTCGATCCCAGTATGGCTCACCATTTTGAAAATAATTTTTTGCGAGAGTGGCGAAATTGGCATACGCACTAGACTTAGGATCTAGCGTCTTTGACATGTGGGTTCGAGTCCCACCTTTCGCACCATAAAAGCCCACACAAAATAGTGGATTAATTTAGTAATATCAGCATTTCTAAAAGTTGATATTTTTTTTTGTAATGTGTTTAAAAAAATATAAAAAATTAAAAGGATTAACTCCTGATTTTATATAGAAATTAATCCTTGATGAATAATGAATAATTAAGTTTTTTATCTAATTTTTTAGGTCAATTTTACTTTTTAACAAAAGATAGCAAGAAGTCTCCGGCTTCTACAGGCGGGAGATGAATTGCTTTTTTTTGTAAAAAAAATTGAAAAAAGGATATATTTATGATATAATTTACTCAGTGAAATAATATAGAAGTAGGTAATAATAATGTCATACAATAGTAATTATCATTCAGTATTTGATATAAATTATCATATAATTTTTTGTATAAAATATCGAAGAGAAGTCATTAATGATGAAATTTCTAATAGATTGAA
The DNA here is from genome assembly GCF_001553645.1 of Leptotrichia sp. oral taxon 847. NCBI lineage: Bacteria > Fusobacteriati > Fusobacteriota > Fusobacteriia > Fusobacteriales > Leptotrichiaceae > Leptotrichia > Leptotrichia sp. oral taxon 847. Next base: position 1,569,326 of record NZ_CP014231.1, read on the forward strand.
AGAGATTTTTGAAAAAATATGTCCGAAGTATAACATTGTTCTTAAAGAATGGGAACATGATGTTGATCATATTCATATGTTGATTAATGCTATGCCTAATACTGAACTTTCTAAGTTTGTAAATACTTACAAAAGTGCTTCCAGCAGGTTGATAAAAAAAGAATTTCCTGAAATAAGGGGAAGATTGTGGAAAGAATATTTTTGGAGTAGAAGTTACTTAGTTGTAAGTGTTGGAGGTGCACCATTAGAGATAATTAAAAAATATATTCAAAATCAAAAGGAGGTGTAATTTTATGAAATATAATTTAGCATTTAAATACAGAATTTATCCAAATAAAGAGCAGGAATTATTGATAAACAAGACTTTTGGATGTGTTCGTTTTGTTTACAATACAATTTTGTACACTGCGAATAAAATTTATGAAGAGACTGGAAAAAATAAAATAATTACACCTGCCAGTTTGAAGAAGGAAAATCAATTTTTGAAAGAAGTAGACAGCTTGGCACTTGCAAATGCTCAATTGAATGTAAAACGGTCGTTTACGAATTTTTTTCAGAAGAGAGCGAAATTTCCAAGGTTCAAATCTAAAAAGAATAGTGTTAAAAGTTATACGACAAATTGTGTGAACAATTCGATACGAATTGAAGAAAACAAGTATTTGGTTTTGCCAAAATTGAAAAAAGTCAAATTGAAATATCATAGAGAAATACCAAAGGATTATAAAATAAAGTCGGTAACATTGACAAACAGTAATGGAAATTACTATGTTTCTATTTTGACGGAATTTGAAAAAGAAATCAAAAAAAATCCAAGTAATGATAAAGTGATTGGACTTGATTTTTCAATGTCTGAATTATTTGTCAGTTCTGAAAACCAAAGAGCTGATTATCCAAAATATTTTAAGATGTTGGAGAAAAAATTGAAAAAATTACAAAAATCATTATCAAGAAAAGTAAAATTTTCTAAAAATTGGTATAGACAAAAAGAGAAAATATCAAAACTACATGAGTATATCAAAAATTGCCGAAGAGATTTTTTGCATAAATTATCGAAAAAATTGTCTGAAATATATAATGCTGTGGTTGTTGAGGATTTGAATATGAAAGGGATGAGTCAGGCATTAAATTTTGGGAAAAGTGTAGGAGATAATGGATGGGGAATGTTTTTGAGAATGCTTGAGTATAAACTGATATTTTTAGGGAAACAATTTTTGAAGATAGATAAGTGGTTTCCGTCGTCGAAAACTTGTAGTAAATGTGGAAATGTTAAAGAGGAGCTGAAATTATCAGAAAGAAGTTATAAATGTGAATGCTGTGGAATTGAAATTGATAGAGATTACAATGCGGCATTGAATATAAGAGATATTGGAAAAGAAATGTTAAAATATTAGGAAATAAAAAAACAGGGCAGGGACTGTCCGAAGAGCTTGGTAAATATATTTGGCTAACAAAAGCAGATACTTCCCAAGAAACTCCCACTTCTAAAAGCGGGAGTAGTTCACTTTTTTGGTACATATCTGAGAGTGTCCAGAATTTTGTGTAAACTCAAAATATAATATATGGTACAGGATGGTAGTTTTATCATCCTGTTTTTAAATTCTTCCTTCAAAATAAATACTTAACTGAGAGTATATTTCTCCCCAGCCTGGTATTCTTCCAGTCCATTTCCTTGTTGCTTCCTTTAAGCTTAGGTATACTGATTTCATTAATGCTTCATCTGTAGGATAAAGTGATTTTGTCTTCGTATACTTTCTTAATTGTCTGTTTAAGCTTTCTATCGGGTTTGTCGTATATATCAGCTTTCTTATCTTTGTATCATATTTAAAGTATGTTGTCAACTCATTCCAGTTACTTCTCCAGGAATTAATTACTGCCATATACTTTTTACCCCATTTTTCTTCTAGTTCATCCAGTTTAAACTCTGCCTGTTCCAGTGTTGGTGCATTGTACATTTCTTTTAAGTCTGATGTAAATTCCCTTACATCTTTGTAAGATATGTATCTTATGCTGTTTCTAATTTGATGAACCACACATTTTTGAATTTCTATCTTTGGAAATACTGAAGATATTGCTTCGCTGAACCCTTTTAAATTATCAACAGACATAATTAGTATATCCTGAACTCCTCTGTTTTTCAATTCATTTAAAACATTTAGCCAGTACTTGCTTGATTCATTTTCTCCTATCCAAAATCCCAAGACCTCCTTTCTTCCTTCCTTATCTATTCCTATAGCTAAATATACCGCCTTTTTAACAACAACTCCATCTTTTCTTACGCTGTAATGGATAGCATCCATAAAAACTATTGGGTATACATCCTCAAGCTGTCTAGACTACCATTCCCTAATTTCAGGTATAATTTTATCTGTAATTTTACTGATCATAGATGATGAAACATCAATCCCATAAAGATTATTGAGATGGTCCTCGATATCTCTGTTGCTCATTCCTTTAGCATAAAGAGAAAGAATCTGCCCTTCAATGCCAGTAATTTCTCTTTGATATTTAGGGATGATTTGAGGCTCAAACTCAGCATTTCTATCTCTAGGAATATCTAAGTTAAGATTGCCATACTCACTTCTAACAGTTTTCTTGGAATGTCCATTTCTAGCATTAGAAGTAATCTTATCTTTCATAGAATGTTTAGCATACCCCAGTTCATGCTCAATTTCAGCTTCAAGCATAGTTTGAATAGTACCCGAAAGCAAATCCTTAAGCATATCCTTAATATCATTAGTATCTTTAATATTGTAATCCTCAATCAGTGTTTTAAAAATTTCGTTGTCAATTTTCTTTTTAGCCATAACAAAAACCTCCAAATATTATATAGTTATTTTACCATATATTATCTAGAGGTTTACACAAAAATTTTTACACACCCACATATCTCATCAAATATCTTTTAATATTATCTCCGTATTCATTTTCCAAATCTTCCACGATTTCAAAATTTAATTTTTTATAGATTTTTTGTGCAGTGAAATTGTCAGTGTCAACAGTTAATTCAATTTTTTTTATTTCTAATTTTTTTAGATATTGAATTACATATCTTAACAATGCTGTTGCATAACCTTTCTTTTCAAATTTGGGCACTGTAGAGACACCGTAAATGTAAGCTAATTCTCTATCAAAACTGCTAAGAACTTCGATTACTGAAATAAGCTCTTCCTTTTCATCATTTGTTACTGCAGCAAATACTTTTCCATATTTGGCAATTGGCTTTATATTCCAATTTCCTACTGTCGCTTCTCCAAATACTTCATTTTCATGTTCCACTATTTTAAAAAGCAAGTCAGAATCTTTTTTAGCATCTAGTATTTGTATTTTATATTTTTTTTCCATAAAACCTTCTCTTTCTTATTTAATTTATTTTTTTATTTTATTCGAATTAAAAATTTTAGCTAACATTTTTTTATAATGAATCCTAATCTGAAAAATAGAAATAATATTTTTAGATAAAATTAATATAAAATTTTAATAATTGACTTTATATAGGTATAGTCCTTCGGAACTAGCCAATATTTTTTTACAGTTTTCATTTGGATTTTGCAGTCTTTTCTTTATATATTCGCTGTTTTCTTTTTCAAAGTAGACTGCAAGTGCTGAGCCAATCATTATTCTGACCATAGTTTTTAAAAATCCATTTCCACAAATTTCAATTTTTAATGTGTCATTTTCGGAATAACAGTTTATATAAAAAATTTCTCTTATGGGATTTCTATAGGCTTTGTCTTTTTTCATAAAGCTACTAAAATTATGAGTTCCTACGAATTCATCTAAAATTTTTTGAAATTTTTTTATTTCAATTGGTTTTGTAATTGGTGTGATGTATGAACTTTCAAAAGGAGTAATTTTGTCTTCTATTTTCATAATGTAGAGATAAGTCCGGCTTTTAGCGTCAAACCGTGCATTAAATGTATGGGGAACTTCTTTTACTGATAACACTTTTATCTCACCTTTTAAACTTTTATTAAGTTGGCGTTTTATCGGAATAATTGGAATATTTCTGTCAATAAAAAAATTTGATACTTGTTCATAGGCGTGGACTCCTTTATCTGTTCGTCCCGATGAAATCATATTTATTTCTTGAGAAAATGTGTTTTTTATGATTTTTTCAATTTCTCCTTGCACAGTTTTTTTCCCTTTTTGTCTTTGAAATCCAAAAAATTTACTTCCATCGTATTGATAAATCATTTTTATGTTTTTTTTCATATTTTTTCTTTCTTTTATTATTATTGTAATTCTTTTCAAATGGTATAACATATTTGAAAATAAGTCAAGAAAAAAAGATTCTAATATTTTTAATTTTTCTTTTATTGCGGTAATTTACTTTTTATGTTATACTTTTTATAATAACGTTTTGCAAACAAAAAAATTTTTATAAATGGAGGAAAGATTTTGAAAGTAAAAGATATATTGTTATTTTTTTTTATGGGTTTAATATTCAGTTTAAGTTCATTTGCAGCTGGAAATAATGAGATAATTATTCCAAAAGGGTTAAAACCTGGGGATACGATAGGGTTAGTTGCACCTGCCAATTATAAAGGGGACAATGCAATGTATGAAGTTGAATATCTGAGAAATAGAGGATTTAATGTAATTTTTGGAAGGTCATTTGATTCAAGATGGTATGGGTTTGGAGGAAATGATGCGGTAAGAGCAAAAGATATAAATGATATGTTTGCAAATCCTAGAATTAATGCGATTTTTGCAATTAGAGGAGGATATGGAGCTATTAGATTTATTGATAAGTTAAACTATGATGTAATCAAAAAAAATCCTAAAATTATTTCAGGCTTTAGTGATATCACAACTTTATTACTTGCAATTAATGAAAAAACAGGACTTGTAACTTTTCACGGACCGATGGCGGACAATTTAAAAGAAATCCCACTTACGACAGAGGAATCATTCAATAAGGCATTTATGAGCAATTCTTCGTATAATTTACTTGATTTTGACAACAGCTATACGATTATGAAAAGTGGACGTGGCAGTGGGAGAATAACAGGAGGAAATTTGTCATTAGTAGTCGCAACTTTAGGAACTGATCACGAAATAAATACAGATGGTAAAATTTTGTTTTTGGAAGAAGTGAATGAAGATAGTTATCGTGTGGATAGAATGTTACAGCAGCTTAGACTAGCTGGAAAATTAAAAAATTTAAAAGGAATAATAATAGGAGATTTTAGAAATCCCAAAAAGGCTGATCCAACAGATATGAGTATAGATGAAGTTTTTTATGATAATTTTGCAAAACTTAATATTCCTATAATTAAAGGGTTAAAATCAGGGCATGTGAGACCATTTATTACAGTACCCATTGGTGCAAATGCAAAAATTGATACATACAAAAGAGAAGTAATTATTGAAAGATCAACTAAATAAAAAAAATAGAACTGTCTAATTTTAGACAGCTCTTGTTTTTTTAATCAAAAAAACTATCCTAAAATATAAGAATAGTTTTTTAGTTATTATTTAAGAAGTCCGATTAAATTTGTCAACATGAAAGGGATAAATACTTGTCCATCAGCAAAAGGAGTTCCTTCATTTTTGTTGTAAACCAATACTAGAGCATCATTTTCTAAATAAAAGTTTGTTTTTTTCGAAACACCTTTAAATCTCTCTGTCTGAGGCAAGCCCAATTCAGCAAATTTTCCGTTAATTGCATTTTCAAGTTCTTTTTCGTAACCAGGAAGGAACAAGTCTTTTAATAATAACGGCTTACCATTTTTTAAATTGAAAGAAATACCATCAGTTTCCTTAAAGGACATTCCAGCTTTTGAATCCTTTTCAATTATGTTAAAAGCAACGCTTATAAAATAACTGTTATTTGCGGTTACTTTTGAAGTAACAGTGTAAGTTTTAGTTTTAGTTGATTTAAATTCTTGAATAAACTTTTCCATAGCTTTATTCATCTGTCTTACAATTTCTGGTTTTTTTCCAGAAAATGCAAAGTATTCAACTCTCGATTTTCCCAAAACTTTTGTTCTTTTTAATGGAGTAATTCCACTTTCTGATTCAGGCTCAAAATTTGCAAATGTAAATGTTGTATCCACTTTTTCTTTTTGTTTTGCAAATGATAAGTTAAACATTAGTAATGCCATAAATAGCAATGTTAATTTTTTCATTTTATAATCACCTCAAAAATTTTTTTCGTTTGGTATATTATATACTAAATTTGATAAATAATCAAATATATTATTTTTCTATTTGCTTGACATTATCTTTAAAAATTATTATAATTGTGGTATAAATAAAAATTGAAGTATAAATAAAAAAAGGATGGTATGAAAATTAATGAAAAAAATAGGGTTGCTTATACTTGTTATGCTTTGTCTGGTAATAATGATGAAATTTGTAAAAGTGGAAAAAGTTGAGAAAAATACTAAAACGAAAGAACAAATAATGCTTGAAACTAATAAAGTAAAATACAATAAACATATAAGGTTTTATAATAGAATTTTAAGCATAGACAAAGGACTTTTGTATTATTTTGAAGATGCGGGAATGGAAAAAACAATTGATAAATCGCAGTCAGAAGATATAGAATTGAATATTCCAATAGACCAGGAATTTATAAATAAATTAAAAGAGCTGAAAGAAAGTAATGAAAAAAAGGATGAATTGGACAAAAAAGCGATAGCTATGTTACCAGTACTAGAAAAAATGTTGCCTATCAGTGAAAGTATGAAAAATTATTATCAAAGCAAACGATATTTGCAAGATAAGTTTTCTTTAGGAGAAGTTTTACATAGACAACTGCTTGAAAATCTTGATAAGTACAACAGTGTCGCAAAAGCTTATAAAGAGGCTTTTGAGAAAAAATCAAAAGATATAAAAAAAATGATGGAAAAAGATTATGATAAGAGAAAATTATTTATCACGCAAAAACAATTGGTTTACATAGATAATGGGGAAGATTTTATTGATGAAATTCGGAAACAGCAATTGGATGCAAGTAATTTCACTGATAAAGGAAATGTGAAAAATTTCAAGAAAATATTTGATAAAATTAATAAATCACTACTAAAACTTGAAAAAAGCATAAAAAATGAAAAACAGTTGAAAAAAGAGGGATTTGATTTAAATGATCATGCCGCGTTTATTGAGAAAGCTAAAATCTTTAAAGAATCAGCAAATAAATTTATGACAAAAATTAAGAAGAAACAAAAGGCGACTTATTCGTCAGCGAGCGATGGATATTTTGCACAGACAGAAGAAGGAACACCTGAAAATGTGGTAGCAACATTTAACGAAGTTGTGAAAGAACATAACAAACTTTTAGCAAAACAGGCAAAACAGGCAAAAAATAAAAAATAAAGAAATATCTTGTGAGATCAGTTACTGATTTTACAAGATTTTTTTGTTAACTGAAAAATTAAAAAAATTTATAAAATCAAATGATAAATATTATTTTTACTATGTTTTTCATGTATATCTCAGTGTTGTATTTAACTATAAAATATACCAATAAAAAAGTTTTAAAAAAATTAAAAAAAAGTCTTGACAAAAATTAAAAAATATATTATTATATATTTGTGATTAGCACTAGTAACCTTTGAGTGCTAACAAAAAGAAAGGGTGTTAGGATGAATGAGAGAGAGCAATTAATTTTAAAGGCGATCATCAAACATTATTTAGATTTTGGTGAAAGTGTTGGTTCGAGAACACTTGAAAAAAAGTATAATATTGGTGTGTCGTCAGCCACAATTAGAAATACGATGGCAGATTTAGAGGACAAAGGGTTAATTGTAAAAACTCACACATCTTCCGGAAGAATACCTACAAGTGAGGGATATAGGCTTTATGTCGAAGAACTTTTAAAAATAAGAGATATTTCTCAGGAGGAAAAAGAAAAAGTCTTTGAAACTTACAACAAAAAAATAAATCAAATAGATGAAATTTTTGAAGAGACTTCAAGGTTGTTGTCAAAAATTAGCCAGTATGCAGGAGTGGTATTAGAGCCGTCAATTCGGCAGGAAAGTATAAGAAAAGTTCAATTTGTGCACATAAACGATACAAATGTGTTAGCCGTAGTTGTGATGGATACGTTTTTGACTAAAAGTCTTAATATTTATTTGGAAAATCCTGTAACTGAAGAAGAAGTAGACAAGATAAACAATTTTTTAAATGAAAAAATAAAACATAGTAATTCAATTTTTACATTATCAGATTTAAAAGAGTTTTTGACTAATTTAGATTTGTTTATTCCAGAAGAATTGGAAGAAGAGCAAAATTTAAATGAAGGAAAATTATTTTTTGAAGGAAGTTCAAATTTATTTGAAAGTAATGATATAGTAAAAATTGTAAATAGAGCGAAATTGTTTAACAGTCCAAATGATTTGAAAAATATTTTTTCTCAGTTTATTCAAATGGATAAATACAAAGATGGCGAAGTAAATGTTATTTTTGGAGAAGATTTGGGAATTGCTGGACTAGAAGATTTTTCTTTTGTGTTTTCAGTTTATACTTTTGGAGATGCTAAAGGAATGATGGGAGTAATCGGTCCAAAGCGAATGGAATACTCAAAGACGGTTGGACTTGTTGAATATGTTTCAGAAGAAGTACAGCATTTATTGAAAAAAAAATAAAGAAAGTGAGAGGGTTATGGAAAAAGAAAAAGAAGAAAAAGTTAACGAAGAATCAAAAGAAGCAGTAGATCAAGAAGTTGAAGCAAAAGAAAGTGAAACTGAAACTCAGGAAGGACAAAAAGAAGAAACGCCTGAAGCAGTGATTGCAAAACTTGAGGCGGACTTGGAAGAGTGGAAAAGCTCTTATACAAGAAAGTTAGCTGAGTTTCAAAACTTCACAAAAAGAAAAGAAAATGAAGTTGCTGAAATGAAAAAGTATGCTTCTGAAGGAATCATCGTAAAATTATTAGATAATATTGATAATTTAGAAAGAGCTGAAAGTGCTTCTGCCAAAACTAAAAACTTTGATGCATTGGTTGAAGGAGTGAATATGATTTTGAGAAATTTAAGAAATCTTTTGACTGAAGAAGGTGTTGAAGAATTGGAAGCAGCAGAAGGCGTAAAATTTAATCCTTACGAACATCAAGCGATGATGACTGAAAATGTTGAAGATTTGGACAACGATGTTATAGTGAAAGTGTTTCAGAAAGGATATAAATTGAAAGGGAAAGTTATTAGACCAGCGATGGTTACAGTAAATAAAAAATAAATTAAAAATTAAAGGAGAATGATAGATATGAGTAAAATAATAGGAATAGATTTAGGGACAACAAACAGCTGCGTGGCAGTTATGGAAGGTGGAAACTTTTCAATTATACCAAATTCTGATGGTGGAAGAACTACTCCGTCAGTTGTAAATATTAAAGATAATGGAGAAATTATTGTAGGGGAAATTGCAAAACGTCAAGCGATTACAAATCCTGATTCAACAGTAATTTCAATTAAAACTCACATGGGTGAAAATTATAAAGTAAATATTTTTGGAAAAGATTATACACCGCAAGAAATTTCAGCGATGATTTTGAAAAAATTGAAAAAAGATGCGGAAAGTTACTTAGGAGAAACTGTAACAGAAGCAGTAATTACAGTTCCAGCTTACTTTACTGATGCTCAAAGACAAGCGACTAAAGATGCTGGAGAAATTGCAGGACTGAAAGTTCAAAGAATTATTAATGAACCAACAGCAGCGGCATTGTCTTATGGATTAGATAAGAAAAAAGAAGAAAAAGTGTTAGTATTTGACTTAGGTGGAGGTACATTTGACGTATCGGTACTAGAAATTGGAGATGGAGTAGTAGAAGTTATTTCAACTTCAGGAAACAACCACTTAGGTGGAGATAACTTTGACCAAAAAATCATTGACTGGTTGGCTGATGAGTTTAAAAAAGAAACTGGAATTGATTTGAGAAATGATAAAATGGCAGTTCAAAGATTGAAAGATGCAGCAGAAGATGCCAAGAAAAAATTATCAACTACATTAGAAACACAAATTTCATTACCATTTATCACAATGGATGCAAGTGGACCAAAACATTTGGAAAAGAAATTAACTCGTGCAGCATTTGATGAACTTACCAAAGACTTGGTTGAAGCAACTAAAGGGCCTGTTAAACAAGCATTAGAAGATGCAAACTTAGATCCAAGTGGAATTAATGAAATCTTATTAGTTGGTGGATCAACAAGAATCCCAGCGGTTCAAGAATGGGTTAAATCATTCTTTGGAAAAGAACCTAATAAATCAATTAACCCTGATGAAGTTGTAGCAGCAGGAGCAGCTATTCAAGGTGGAGTATTAATGGGAGACGTTAAAGACGTATTGTTATTAGATGTAACTCCATTGTCATTAGGAATTGAAACAATGGGTGGAGTATTTACTAAGATTATCGATAGAAATACTACTGTGCCAGTTAAAAAATCACAAGTATTCTCAACAGCAGCAGATAATCAACCAGCAGTGTCAATCGTTGTATTGCAAGGGGAAAGAGCAAAAGCTGCAGACAACCATAAATTAGGAGAATTTAACTTGAACGATATTCCACCTGCACCAAGAGGAGTACCTCAAATCGAAGTAACATTTGATATTGATGCAAATGGTATCGTGCATGTATCCGCTAAAGATTTAGGAACAGGAAAAGAAAATACAGTAACAATTTCTGGTTCATCTAATTTATCTAAAGAAGAAATCGAAAAAATGAAAAAAGACGCTGAAGCAAATGAAGCTGAAGATGCTAAATTTAAAGAATTAGTAGAAGCTAGAAACCAAGCTGATCAATTAGTAATTGCAACTGAAAAAACTATAAAAGAAAACGAAGCTAAGTTGCAAGGAACTGAAAAAGAAGACATTGAAAAAGCAATCGAAGAATTGAAAAAAGTAAAAGACGGAGATGACATCGAAGCAATTAAAAAAGGAATCGAAGAATTGTCGAAAGTATCTCAAGGATTTGCAACTAGAATGTACCAAGAAGCAGCTCAAGCACAACAAGGAGCACAAGGCGAATCAAATGGAAATGATAATTCTGAAAAAAATAATAATGATGCGGATGATGTACAAGATGCAGAAATTGTTGATTAATTGCAAAATGTAAATTGAAGTAATAAATATTATGGAGGAAGGGGAATTAGTTCTCCTTCTTTTGCAAAAAATAGTTAATTTTTTTAAAAAAGTATCTATAATTATTGAATTTGAAATTGAGGTTATATAGAAATAAATTCTTTATAGAGGATGTGTTAAAGATAGGAAGTAAAATAGAAACTTTAAAATATGGAAATGTTGAAATTGCAGTTGCAGACAGAGGAGCGGAATTACGAAGTTATAAAGTGGATGGAGAAGAGTTTATATGGGACAGAAAGCCTGAGTTTTGGGCTGCCAGTTCGCCTGTGTTGTTTCCGTTTGTTGGGACTATAAAAAATGGGGCTTATAGTTTTAATGGAAAAGAATATAAAATTTCTACACGGCATGGGTTTGTTCGGACTGAAAATTTTGAACTAGTTGAGAAGACTGAAAACTCTTTGAAGTTTAGATTTTCTTCAAATAAGGAAACTTTGGAGAAGTATCCGTTTGAGTTTGAATTGTTTATAACTTATACAATTGCTGGAAATACTCTGGAGATTGGGTATAATCTTGTGAATAAAAATGATTCTGATATGTATTTTTCGCTTGGAACACATCCTGCATTTGCACTTGATGTAAATGATGACATAAAATTGAGTGATTATTATTTGGAATTTGAGAAAAATGAAACTTCAAAGAAATATAAATTGAATGAAAAAGGGCTTGTTTTAGATGAAAAAGCTGATTGCTTGAATAATGAAAATAAATTGCAGATTACTGAAAATGTATTTGATGATGATGCGATAATATTTGATGATTTAAAATCAGAAAAAGTTACGATAAAAAATAGTAAAAATTCTAAAAAATTAATATAACGGATTTCCTTATATTGCATTTTGGAGTAAGCCAAAAGCACCGTTCGTGTGCATAGAGCCTTGGTATGGAATTTCAGATTTTGAAGATTGCACAGGAAAACTGGAAGATAAAAAAGGGATTTTAAAATTGGAAAAAGATAAGACTTTTACTGCAAAGTTAGTAATTAAAGGAATATTATAAAAATTATACAAATAAAAAAGAGATAAACTCTTTTTTGAAACATTGAAGTAAAAATAAAAATAATGCGTAAAGAAAGGAGAACATCTCTGAAAAAAAAGGAGGTGTGGAGAAAATGACAAAAAGAGATTATTATGAAGTGCTTGGGGTAAGTAAAGATGCGAGCGAATCAGATATAAAAAAGGCATATAGAAAAGCAGCAATGAAATATCACCCAGATAAATTTTCTAATTCGTCAGATGCAGAAAAAAAGAATGCTGAAGAAAAATTTAAGGAAATAAATGAGGCGTATGAAATTTTGTCAGATCCACAGAAAAAAGCAGCTTATGACCAGTATGGACATGCGGCATTTGAAAATGGTGGTGGCGGTACTGGAGCTGGAGGTTTTAGTGGAGGCTTTAGCGGATTTGGAAATGGTCAAGGATTTGATTTTGACGATTTAGGAGATATTTTTGGAAGTTTTTTTGGCGGCGGTGGAAGAAGCCGAAGTCAAGGACCAAAAGTTAATCAAGGTGATGATTTGAGATATAATCTTACCTTAACGTTGGAAGAAGTCGCAAATGGTGTAGAAAAAGAGATTAAATATAAAAGAGATGGAAAATGTAAATCTTGTCACGGCTCTGGAGCAGAAGCTGGAAGCCATATGAAAACTTGTACAAAATGTAATGGTTCTGGACATATAAGAATGCAACAAAGATCTATTTTTGGAATGCAAGTGATGACACAGGAATGTGATGTATGTCATGGAACTGGAAAAGTACCTGAAAAAGCTTGTAGTCATTGTCACGGAACTGGAATAGAGCGTGAAGTCGTCACAAGAAAAATAAAGATACCAGCTGGAGTGGAAACAGGACAAAGACTTGTCGTAAGAGATGGTGGAAGCGCTGGAAGAAACGACGGAATATACGGAGATTTATACATATTTATAACTGTGAAAAAACACGAAATTTTTGATAGACAAGGGCTTGATATTTATTGTGATGTACCAGTTGGAATTACAACGGCAATTTTAGGTGGGGAAGTAGAAGTACCTACTCTTAACGGAAAAGTGAAAATAAAAATAGCTGAAGGAACACAAAACGGAAAAGAATTTAAGTTGAGGGAAAAAGGAATAAGCTATGGAAATAGAAAAGGTTCTGAAATAGTAAGAATAAAAATAGAAACTCCAACAAATTTGTCTGAAAAACAAAAGAAAATTTTAAGAGAATTTGACGGTTCTCTGGAAACTAAAAATTATAAAGAAGGAAAATCATTTAAAGATAAAATAAAAAGATTTTTTAGTAAATTTGAAAATTAAACGATGAAATTTACTAAATAAGTTAAAGTTTAAATAATGAAAATTTCAAAAATATTTTTAATAAAAATTAAAATATAAAATTTAATAATTTTAAAAAATAAAAAAATCTGGGGGGATTTAATTATGAAAATAAAATATATTATTATTTTTGTTATGCTTTTAATTGTGGGAAATTTTTTAAGACTTTTTATCGAGGATAAGAATAAGCCAAATATTGAAATCAGTAAAGAAGTGAATTACAAAAAAGAAAAAGCTAAAGAAAATAATGACTTTACGAAAAAAAAGAAAAAATTTGATGTAAATGGTGTCGAATACGCAGATTTGTTAAAATTGGGGTTTTCAAAATCAAAGGCGGAAAATATTATAAAGTTTCGTGATGAAACTGGGATAATTTTAGATATTGAAGAGATGAAAAATATTGAAAGATTTGGAAAATCGGGATTGGAAAACGCTAAAAAGTATCTTTTTGTGGATAAGGAAAAAATAAAAAATCCAAAAGAAAATTATGGCAGGGAAATTATGAAATATAACATTAACAAGTGTAGTGAAAAAGAATTAAAGAGAATAGGATTTACAACGAAGGAAATAAAAAAAATACTTTTAGAACTTGATAGTGGAAATATTCGTTCAAATTTAGATTTGGAAAAAATTATCGGGAATAAGAGATATTTAGAAATGGAAAATAAAGTAAAATTTATTGATTAATTTATTGAATTAATAAAAAAGTTAAGAGTGTGTATAAAAAAATTACACCCGGGTGTGTAAAAATTTTTGTGTAAACCTCTAGATAATATATGGTAAAATAACTGTATAATATTTGGAGGTTTTTGTTATGACTAAAAAGAAAATTGACAACGAAATTTTTAAAACACTGATTGAGGATTACAATATTAAAGATACTAATGATATTAAGGATATGCTTAAGGATTTGCTTTCGGGTACTATCCAAACCATGCTTGAAGCTGAAATTGAGCATGAACTGGGGTATGCTAAACATTCTATGAAAGATAAGACTACTTCTAATGCTAGAAATGGACATTCCAAGAAAACTGTTAGAAGTGAGTATGGCAATCTTGATTTAGATATTCCTAGAGATAGAAATGCTGAGTTTGAGCCTCAAATCATCCCTAAATATCAAAGAGAAATTACTGGCATTGAAGGACAGATTCTTTCTCTTTATGCTAAAGGAATGAGCAATAGAGATATCGAGGACCATCTCAATAATCTTTATGGAATTGATGTTTCGCCATCTATGATCAGTAAAATTACAGATAAAATTATACCTGAAATTAGGGAATGGCAGTCTAGACAGCTTGAGGATGTATACCCAATAGTTTTTATGGATGCTATCCATTACAGCGTAAGAAAAGATGGAGTTGTTGTTAAAAAGGCGGTATATTTAGCTATAGGAATAGATAAGGAAGGGCGAAAGGAGGTCTTAGGATTTTGGATAGGAGAAAATGAATCAAGCAAGTACTGGCTAAATGTTTTAAATGAATTAAAAAACAGAGGAGTTCAGGATATACTAATTATGTCTGTTGATAATTTAAAAGGGTTCAGCGAAGCAATATCTTCGGTGTTCCCTAAGACAGAAATTCAAAAATGTGTGGTTCATCAAATTAGAAACAGCATAAGATACATATCTTACAAAGATGTAAGGGAATTTACATCAGACTTAAAAGAAATGTACAATGCACCAACACTGGAACAGGCAGAGTTTAAACTGGATGAACTAGAAGAAAAATGGGGTAAAAAGTATATGGCAGTAATTAATTCCTGGAGAAGTAACTGGAATGAGTTGACAACATACTTTAAATATGATACAAAGATAAGAAAGCTGATATATACGACAAACCCGATAGAAAGCTTAAACAGACAATTAAGAAAGTATACGAAGACAAAATCACTTTATCCGACAGATGAAGCATTGATGAAGTCAGTATATTTAAGTTTAAAGGAAGCAACAAGGAAATGGACTGGAAGAATACCGGGCTGGGGAGAAATATATTCTCAGTTAAGTATTTATTTTGAAGGAAGGATTTAAAAACAGGATGATAAAAATACCATCCTGTACCATATATTATATTTTGAGTTTACACAAAATTCTGGACACTCTCTTACACCCTCTTTTTGTTTTTTTATTTAGAATTTTTATTTACTCATCAAATTTTTAAAATATTCCACGACAAATTCTGCACATTTCACTCCGTCAACCGCAGCGGACATTATTCCACCAGCATATCCAGCACCTTCTCCACAAGGCATAATTCCTTCGATATTGGCAAAAAACTTTTCATTTCTTGGAATTTTTACAGGAGATGAACTTCTGCTTTCTACACCAGTTAAAATGGCGTCATAATTTGCAAATCCTTTTATTTTTTTATCCATAAGCGTGATTCCTTCTTTTAGAGAAGAGTTTATATATTCAGGGAAAATGTTGTTTAAGTCAGCAAATTTGTAATCTGCAAGGTAACTTGGCTTTACATTTCCCAATTTTTTTGAAACTTTGTTATTTACAAAATCTCCAAAGAGCTGGACAGGGGCTTTGTAGTCACTTCCGCCAAGAATAAAGGCTTTTTCTTCTAATTTTCGCTGAAATTCAATTCCAGCAAGAACAGAATCTCCTTCAAAATCATTTGGAAAAACATTTACTAAAATTGCCGAATTGGCATTTTCTAAATTTCTTTTTGAATAGCTCATCCCATTTACAACTAACCTATTTTCTTCACTTGCAGACGGTACTACGACTCCACCGGGACACATGCAAAAAGTGTAAACTCCTCTTCCATTAGAAGTTTTGACATTTAATTTGTACTCGGCAGATGGTAACTTATTAGCAAATTTTCCATATTGAGCTCTATTTATCATGCTTTGTTTGTGTTCGATTCTAACTCCCACAGAAAAAATTTTCCGCTCCATTTGGACTTTTTGTTCATTTAACATATAAAATGTTTCTCTTGCACTATGTCCAATCGCTAAAACTGCGATGTTTGTTGAAATAGTGTATTTTTTTTCATTTTCTAAATCTTCAACTTTGATTTCTTTTAATTTATTGTTTTCGTAATTAATTTTTGTAAGTTTTGTGCAAAATCTGTATTCTCCGCCGAGGCTTTCAATTTTTTTTCTTATGTTTTTCATAATTCCAATAAGTTTGTCCGTTCCAATGTGCGGTTTTGACATGTAACTTATTTTTTTCTCGGCTCCTGCTAAAATCAGCTCATCATAAATTTTTTGCATTCTAAAATTATTTGTGTTAGTGTTTAATTTCCCATCGGAAAAAGTGCCAGCTCCACCTTCACCAAATTGAACATTTGAATATTTGTTCAATTTTCTTGTCTTAAAAAAATTGTAGACATCTTTTTTTCTCTCGTCGACGTTTTTTCCCTGCTCAATAATAATCGGTTTAAGCCCAGCTTCAGCCATCACAAGTCCAGCAAAAATGCCAGCAGGTCCGCTTCCAACTACGACAGGTCTTTTTATTTTCTCGTTTTCAAAAAAATTTTCTATTTTTGAAATAGAATAAATTTGTTTTTCAAATTTTTTTATATTTTTAACATTTTCAAATTTTTTTTCGTTTTCAAGCTCGATATTTACAGCATAGACAAAGACAACATTATTTTTTTTTCTGGCGTCAATCGCCTGTCCTGCAATTTCAAAACTTTTTATTTCGTTTTTATTAATTTTATAAAGTTTGCAGACAACATTTTTTAAGTCGTTCACGTTATGTTTTACAGGCATTTTTATATTATTAATTTTAAGCATTTATTTTCCTTTCACATTTTTTTTATTAAACATTTTCTCCAGCAAATTTTCCACTCGCCCACGCCCAATGTAAGTTAAATCCACCACATTCACCATAGACATCCATAACTTCTCCAGCAAAATAAAGCCCTTTTGTTTTTTTTGATTCCAAATTTTCTAGATTTATTTCGTTCAAAGGAATTCCGCCGGCAGTAACTTGCGCATTTTTAAAGCCATTTGTATCTAATATTTTTATTTTATATTTTTTTAAAATTGTACATATTTTTTTTATTTCATTGTCAGTGAGTTCTGAAATATTTTTTGACAATTTTGGAATTCCCGACATTTTAGTCAAAAATTGACCTAATTTTTTGTTAATCATTCCATTAAAATATTGCTCCATTGTCATATTTTTTAGTATTTCCCGTCTCTTTTTCAAAATTTTAAAAAGCTCATCATATTCAAATTTTGTCATAAAATCAACTTCAAATTCGACTTCTTTATAAAGTGGAAATACAAAAGAAATATTAAAGACGACATTTCCCGAAATTCCGTAATCGGTAAACAGCAGTTCTCCTTCATAAGTACAGATTTTTTCAAATTTATCTTCGTTTTTTCCAAAAGCAGTAACTTTGGTATCTAATTTTATTCCACGTAATCCCTTTATTTTATGTTTTTCAGTTTTTAGCTGAACAATTGCTGGCACAAGTTTTGTTAGACTGTGTCCAAAATTTTTTGCAATTTGGTAGCCGCTTCCATTTGAGCCAAGTTCAGGGTAAGAAATTCCACCTGTTGCAAGAATGATTTTTTTTGAGTTAATTTGTCTCTTATCTTCGGAAAGAATTTTAAATTCAAACATTTCTTTTGTAACTTTCGTGACGTAAAAATCCGTATAAATAGGAATTCCAAGTTTTTGTGCATAAAATCTGAGTCCATCTACAATTGATGCCGCTTGTCCACTAAGTGGATAAAGTTTTCCACGACTTTCTTCGTTGCAAATAATTCCAATTTCATTTTCAAAAAAGTCGATCACATCATTTGGCAAAAAATTATTTAGAATATGGTTTATATCCTGTTTTCGATTTTCAATCCCAAAATAGTTTTCATTTGTGGCATTGATATTACTCAAATTACATCGTCCGTTTCCTGTAACCAGAACTTTTTTTAAAATTCTGTCTTTTCGCTCTAAAATGACGACATCTCTTCCATTTTTCTTAGCGGTAATTGCCGCCATAAGTCCAGCCGCTCCACCGCCTATAACAGTTACTTCTGTTTTCAATTTTATGCTCCTTTTAAATTTTTTATCAAATAAATTATATCATTTTAATTATTTTTTTCATTAAATTTTTAAAAGTTTTATAAAAAAGGTTTTTATTTTTAAAGTTAAATAAAAATTAAAAATATATTGACAAAAAGTAAAAAATATTGTATAAATAATTAATAAAAAATTAAAGGAGGATAGAAAATGAATAAAAAATTTGAAATTTTAAAAAATGAAAAAGTTACTGGGAAAAAACTGGAAAAAGGCTTTACGCTTATAGAAGTGATACTAGTAGTTGCAATTATCACAATAATTTCTGCGATAGCGATACCTCAAGTTGGAAAGTATCTGAATAAAGCTAATAGAAGTAAAGTAATTGGGGCAATTTCTGAATTAAATAACACGACGACATCTTGGAGTATTGATCACAGTGGAGATGCACCAAAAAATTTACAAGACATTTTAACAGAACAAGGAAATTTAAACAAGCTTGGAATTGGGCTTGACAGTAGCGGAAAATTTAAAATTGGAAATATTCATGGTCAAATAATCTATCAGAATGGAGAAATTTTCGCTAAAATTGATGCAAATAGCAAGGCTTTTCCTGGAGAAGAGATAAGGAGATGACATCAATTTTTTTGTTGATTTTAAAATATTTTGTTTTTTTAGTATTTTTGTAAACGATGTGAAAAAAAAAGTGATATATGACAGGGATATTTTTTTCTTGATTTTGATAGGATTATTTTTTTCTATCAAATTTAATGATTTGGAAAATTACTATCTGGGAGTAAGCGGTTATTTAATGCCGTTATTAGTGCTTTATATTTTGGAAGATTATTTTAAAAAAAGTTTAATTGGTTTTGGTGATATAAAACTTATGATGGGGATAGGTGGGTTATTTCGGTACAATGGAGTTGAGAATATTTTTAAATTTTATATGATTTTATATATTCTTTCAGGGATTATTTCTTTATTTTTATTGTTTTCAAAAAAATTTAAAAAATATGATTATATTCCATTTGCACCATTTATTATTGTAACTTATTTATTTTTTGATTATTTAAAAGTATTTTTTTTATGAAGGAGAAAAAATGAAAAAAAATAAAGGGGAAACTTTAGTGGAAAGTTTGATTTCAATGTTTTTTGTAACACTTGCAATTGTTCCGCTTTCAAATTTATTTTTAAAAACTCTAAAAACAAATACAAAAGTGGATGATGTAAATATTCACAATATAGAAATTTCAAATATGATAGAGTTAATAAAAGCCAAAAAATATGAAGAAATAAATAAATTTTCTGGAAAATATGAAATCGCAAGTACAGATGATTTTTATAATAAGTTTTCGATTGAAAAAAAGTATCAGATTTTAAAAAATATTGATTTTTCAAAAAATAAAATTCAAATGAAAATTGAAAAAACAGACGGATTTTATTTGAATGAAAAAGGTGAAAAAGAATATATTTTTAAGATAGTTGCAAATAAAATAAATGATTATTATTTTCCAAATTTTTTGTAAAATAATTTGAAAAGAGGGAAAATTGTGAAAAATAAAAAAAAGGGTTATTTGCTTTTGGAAATCATGATAAGTATGTTTTTATTTTCAGTTATAGTTTTTGTTGTGTCAATTTTTTTGAAAAGAGTCGTCATAATTGAAAAGATGAAAAAAAATAATCAGAAAAGTTATGAAAACTTATATTTTTCGTTTGATAAAATTGTAGAAAACTTGAAAAATAGAGATAAAGAAGAGTTTTTTTATGAAAACGAAAGTAAAAATATTCATATTTTTAAAAATAAAATTATTTATAAAATAGATGGAATTTTATATAAAATTGAATTTGAAAATCAGAAAATGTATATTTCAGATACTGAAAATAATAAAAATTTTGGGAGTAGAAATACCATTTCAAATTTAGAAAATTTAGAATTTGAAAAAAATGGAAATATTCTTGTCATAAAAATAAAAAATTTAGGAAAAAATGAAATTAGAGTTGTAAAAATATGATTGAAGGGAAATTTAAAAATGAAAAAAAAAATTTAGGTGCAAGTCTTATTTATGTGCTGATTGCACTATCAATGATAACTGTATTTTCAACAAATTTTATATTTTTTGTAAAACAGAAATCAGATATAGTTTTTTTAAAAAATACTGAAAAAAAATTAGATAAAAAAAATTTTGTTGAAAAAGAATTGGAAAATGCAAAAAGATTTGTAAGAAATGGTGTGAATTTTGAAAATAATCAAATTGAAATAGAAAAAGAAGAATTTTATTTTGATACAAATTTACAAAAAGTAGGAAATGATTTAAAATCAGAAAAATTAATCTTTTTGCAGAAAGATATTCAGAGTATTGGAGGATTTGTGGTTAAAAGTATAAGAGATGGGAGCGGAAATGAATATTTTTTACCACTTGATAAAAATACGGTTTACAACGACTTGGAAATTATTTTTGGAAGAAAAATTTTAGATATGGAAATTTTTTATAGAGAAAAAATTTCTTTTAAAAGAAAAAATGCAACACTTGTGGAAATGAATGTTTTAAGTGGTGAAATTTTGTAGAGGAGGGATTTTTTGGAAAATTTAAAAATATACTTAAGAAGTGAAAATAAAATTTATCTTTTTTACGAAAATGAAATATATTTTTATGAAAATCAGGATTTATCGACTGTTTTGGAAAATTTTCTGGAAGAAAATAATTTTGATAAAATGGAATTTAAAAAAAATGTGGAAGTTAGTTTTATTTTACATTTTTCATATTTTAAATTTGAAAATTTTGGGATTGAAAGAAATGAAAATAAAAATGATGAAATTAAAATAATTTCTAAAAAAAATAATTTTGTGTGTAAAAAATTGGTTTTGGATTATGTAGCTGATAAATATTTAGATATTTATTTGGAAAAAAGTAAAATTTCAAGTTTAAAAAAAATAGTGAAAAAAATTTTTTGTAAAATTTCAGAAATAAAAATTGATTTTCAGGCAATTTATAATTTTTATAAAAATAAAAATACAGAATTAGAAAACGAAGAAAAAGAAAAATTATTTCCTGAAAATGAAATTGGAAATAAAAAACAAAAAGAAGTTCAAGTTGTGAAAATAGAAGACATCGGGGTCGAAGAAACAATAAATGAAAAAGATTTGGAAAATGAAAATTTGAAAAATGAAAAAATGGAACTTTTTCAAATTGGGGAAGAAAATAGTTTGCGAATGGT
The DNA here is from genome assembly GCF_001553645.1 of Leptotrichia sp. oral taxon 847. Classification (NCBI taxonomy): domain Bacteria; kingdom Fusobacteriati; phylum Fusobacteriota; class Fusobacteriia; order Fusobacteriales; family Leptotrichiaceae; genus Leptotrichia; species Leptotrichia sp. oral taxon 847. The sequence continues at coordinate 1,590,910 of NZ_CP014231.1, forward strand.
AATTTATAACGAAAAAATAGTGGAATTGGAAAAAGTTGAGTTAAAACTTTCTGATATAGAGGAAATTAATGAATTTGACTTTGGGAATATAATAGTTGTAGCAGATGCAGAAAACGAAATTAAAATAATCTTTTCTGCAAGTGAACTTTATGAAAATCCAAATTTTGTAGAAAATGAAAATTTTTTTGATATAAAAAGTTTAAAAGAAATAAAAATTTCTGATGTAGCGATAGCTTTGTTTTTGTTTCTTGGGTATTTTCTTTTGAGTAATTTTATGAACAATGAAAAGTTGAAAAAAGAAAATGAAGATATAAAACTTCAGACAAAAATTTTGGAAAAAAATTATTTGAAAAAGAAAGATGAGGAAATTCCAAATTATGTGAAAGAATTAAAGATGTTAAAGGAAATTGATAGTTCAATTGAACGAGATGAGTTTTATTCATATATAAAGTTTTTAGTTGAAAATAGTAAAAAAGGGGTAGATTATACAAAAATTAATTATGAAAATTCAAAGTGGACGGTCTCTGGTGAGTTAAAAAATTTTGAGAATTTTGAAAAATTTGAAAACAGTATTTTGAGAAAATATCCTAATTCCGAATTAGGATACTTGAAAGATAACGATGAAGCGACTATGTTTGAGTATGTCATTAAATAATTTTAGGAAAAGTGGGAAAAGTATAAAATGAAAAAGATAAATTTAAAAATAATGATAATAACTGCAATTACAATTTTTTTGTTAATAAATTTGAATTTAAAATATAGTGAGCATAAAGAACTTTTGGAAAATAAAGAATTACTTTTGGAAAACAAAAAGAAATTTGAGAAAAAAATTGTTGAAATAGAAACTCAAAAATCAAAAGAAAAAGAAAAAAACGTGGCTGATTACAACGAAATTATGGCAATTACAAAAAAACTTTCTTTTTTATCAATAAAAAATGAATCGGATTTTAAGAAGATGATTTATATTTTTGCTCACGAAAGTGATTTAAAAGTAAAAGAAATTTCAAAATCTGAAAATGTTTGGGAAAGAAATGGATATAAACTGAAATATATTCATTTTACAACTTTTGGAAGTCTTAATGACTTTGGGAAATTTTTGTATCTCATAAACAAGAGTAAAAAATATATTGACACTTCCAGAATGTTTATCGAGCTTACAAGTGATGAATTTAAAATTTCAATAGGGTTTATAGAGAAAAAATTGTAAAAATAAAAGGGGGGTAAAATGAGGAAATCAAGTTTAATTCTATATGCTATTATTTTTTTTAGTAATACTTTTTCAGCAAAAGTTACGGATTATGTAAATAAAAATGATGCGCAAAATCTGAAAAAAATATTTATTTACAAAGTTCCGAAGGAAAATAAAAAGATTGAAAATAATAATGTAAATAATAAAAACAATAATGCACAGCAAAAGCAAGTGAAAACTTCTGAAAGTAAAACACTTAAAGATACAAAACAAGTACCAAAAGTAGAGAATCAAAACAAAGAAGTTCCCAAAATTGAAAGTCCTAAAAAAGAGGAAATAAAAAATAAAACTGGAGAAATTGAGTTTGAATATAGAGATGTAAAAGAAATTTCAGAGGCATTAAACGGATTTGAAAAATTTGAAGTTATTGGCGTAGGGAATAAAATTATTTTTAGTGGAGATGAAAAAAAATTTGAAGAAATAAAAAAAATAATAAAATCTTTTGACAGTCCGAAAGAGCAGGTTATAATAAAGGGAACGATAATTGATACAAGTTCGAATTTGTTTGAAAGACTTGGAATTGACTGGTCAATAAATTCAAATTCTGGCAATACTGGAAAAAATAATTTGGTTGCAAAATTTTTAAATGGAGAAATTTCGATTAGCTCAATATTTTCTGCGGGAGGAAAATTTTTGGGAGTAGACTTTAATATGTTAAAAGAAAATGGAGATATAAAAATAGAAGCTATGCCAACACTTATGATTATGGAAAAGGAAGAAGGGGAATTAAAAGTTACGGAAGAAGTGATTGTAGGTGAAAAGAAAATAACTAAAAATAATGAAGACTATATTGAGCCAATATTCTCAGAAGCAGGAATTGTCTTTAAAATAACTCCAGAAATAAAAAAAATAAATGGAGTAAAAAAAATATTGTTAAAACTTGATACGGAAATAAGTAATTTTAAATTGACTTCTAGTTATAGTGCGTCTTCGGGTGCAAAACAAAAAAATCAGACAAGGACTACAATAACATTAAATGATGGAGGTTCGACGTTTATAGGTGGATTAAAGCAAAATGTGAGTAAAGAGACTCAAAGAAGAATTCCGATACTTTCAAAAATTCCAATAATTGGTCCACTTTTCAAATATAGGAGAACAAATAAAGAAGTAAGAGATATCTACATCGAAATTGAAGCTGTTATACAAAATGACAAATCGCTTTTGATAAATTAAAATAAAAAATTTTTTCTAAATTTTTAATGAAAAATATTAAAATATGTTGTATAATAAAAGCAAAAGAAATAAATTAAAAAGGAAGGAAAAATGATTTCAATTCAAAAGCTTAAAGAAATATTAGAAAGATTTAAACACGTGAAAATAGCTGTTATTGGGGATATGATGTTAGATGAATATCTCATTGGAAAAGTTAATAGAATTTCTCCTGAAGCACCAGTTCCTGTAGTAAATATCGAAAAAGAACGATTTGTATTAGGTGGGGCATCAAATGTTGCAAATAATTTAATTTCATTATCAGCAAGTGTGTCAGTATACGGAGTTGTAGGGGCTGATACAAATGGTGAAAAGTTTATAAAGGAGTTGGAAGCTAAAAAAATCGACTCAATTGGAATCGTAAAAGATAATTCTCGTCCGACGATAATTAAAAGTAGAGTTTTGGCACAAGGACAACAATTACTTCGATTAGATTGGGAAAAAGATATTGATATTTCACTTGAAAATCAAGATAAAATTCTGGAACTTCTAAAAAAAGATTTAAAGAGTATAGACGCAATTTTGTTATCCGATTACAACAAAGGGCTTTTAACAGAAAGACTTTCCAAAAAAATTATAAAACTTGCAAAAGAAAATGAAAAAGTGGTTGTAGTGGATCCAAAACCTCAAAATTTTAAAAATTATATTGGGGCTACTTCGGTAACACCAAATAAAAAAGAGATTTTGGACTATTTTGGAATGAAAAAATTTTCTAGTGAAGAAGAAATTGTGAAAAAATTAGCGCAACTAAAAAAAGAATTAGAGCTTGAGAATGTTGTGCTTACAAGAAGTGAAGAAGGGGTTTCGCTATTTGAGACAAAACATAAGAGGATACCGACAGTGGCAAGGGAAGTTTACGATGTGACGGGGGCAGGAGATACATTTATTTCAACTTTTCTTCTGGCAAGATGTGCTGGAGCTGATTTATATGAAGCTGGGGAAATTGCAAATATGGCTTCAGGAATAGTGGTAGCTAAAGTTGGAACAGCAACTGCGACAAAAGAAGAAATTTTGGAGTTTTATGAAACCGTACAAGAACATTTGTAATATGAAAAAGGAGGAGTTAATGTGGAAAATTTGGATAAAATTAAAAATTTAATTTAGAAAAAGGAAGTGAAAATTATGGCAATTATTGCGGCAATAGAAGCTGGCGGAACAAAGTTTATTTGTGGACTTGGGACAGAAGACGGGAAAGTTATCGAAAGAGTTAGTATTCCAACAACAACTCCTGAAGAAACAATGGGAAAAGTTATTGAATTTTTTTCAGATAAAGAGTTTGATGTGATGGGAGTTGGGAGTTTTGGACCAATTGATCCTGTAAAAAGTTCCAAAACTTATGGATATATAACAAAAACTCCAAAACCATATTGGAGCGATTTTAATATGATTGGACAATTAAAAAAACATTTTGATGTACCAATGGAATTTGATACAGATGTAAATGGAGCAGCGCTTGCTGAATCTTGGTGGGGAGCAGGAGAAGGACTAAAAAATGTCATGTATATAACAGTTGGAACAGGAATTGGAGCAGGAGCTGTAGTTGATGGTAAAATGGTTCAAGGACTAACTCATCCTGAAATGGGACATATTTTGTTAAGAAGACATGAAAATGATAAATTTGAAGGAAGATGTCCGTTTCATAAAGATTGTTTAGAAGGAATGGCGGCTGGTCCCGCAATTGAAGCTAGATGGGGGAAAAAAGGATTTGAATTAGCTGAAGTTGACGAAGTTTGGGAAATGGAAGCGTATTATTTGGCACAAGCTTTAGTGAATTATATTTTAATTTTATCGCCTCAGAAAATTATTATGGGCGGTGGAGTGATGAAACAAAAACAATTATTCCCAAAAATTAGAAAATATGTTCAAGAATTCTTAAATGGATATGTGCAAAAAAAAGAAATTTTGGAAGATATCGATAATTATATTGTGTATCCTGGATTAGGTGATGAAGCTGGATTTGTTGGATCAATTGCATTAGGGAAAGTAGCTTTGGAGCAAAAGTAAAAAATATAAATAGAAAATAAGAAAAAAGATTTTTAAAAAGGGGGAAGGTTATTATGGGGAAAATAACCGAAAAGGAACTTTTAACATTTACAAAAAGTGTTTATTATTTGTTAAATGGAAAAATTAGTTTAGTTGACACACTTACGATTGTTTCTCAAAATTATAAAAATGAAATGAAACAAAAGATTTTAAAAACTAAAGTGCAAATAGAGCAAGGAGTACCTTTAAATAAAGCATTTTATAAAATTACACAAGAAAAAGAATTCTTGGAAATGATAAAAATTGGAGAGCAAACAGGAAATTTGGAATTAGTTTTTAAAAATTTGTATCAGAAATATGAGTTTAATCAAAAAATAAAAAAGGATATAGTAGGACTTAGTATTTATCCAGTTACAGTGATTATTACAGCACTTGTAATAGTCGCAGTTCTATTAAAATTTGTCGTTCCAAAATTTGTTTCAATTTATTCGGACATTGGACAGGATTTGCCAAAGATTACAAAAACTGTCATAAATGTGAGCAAAATTTTTGACAAATATTGGATTTTTATTTTTATTGGGATGATTTTTATATATTTTTTATTTGTTTATTTTAAAAATAAAAATGAAGAAGATTTTGAAAAGTTTTTTTTGAAGTTAAAAATTGTTGGAAAGATGTATAAAGATATATGTGTATTAAATTTTACAAGAAATATGTATTCTTTGACTAATACGAATATATCGTTTTTGAAGTCTTTAAAAATGTGTTCAAATTCTAAAAGTAATGTTTTAAATAAAGAATTGAAAAAAATTATTTCAAAAATTGAAAAGGGGGAAAGTATACAAAAATCATTTAGTAACACAACTTTTTTTGATGCGGAATACAGAAGTTTTTTAACAATAGGAGAAAAGACAGGAAAAATGGAAGTTTCATTTTTCAATTTGAACGAGATATATTATGAAAAAGTAAACGAGAAAATTAAATGGTTTTTAAAGATGTTTGAGCCATTTTCAATAATTTTTATTGGAATACTGATCGGTGGAATAATATTTTCGGTTATGTTACCTATTTTTAAAATGGGAGAAATGTTATAAAAAATAAAAAAGGAAAAATATGATAGAAAATTTTAATGAAATATCAAAATATACACAGGATTTATTTGAAGAAAAAAATAAAAAATCAAAAAAATACGGGATTATAGAAGAGATAAAGAAAGAGAGCTTAGCTCAAAAAGTTCCAATAATAACAGATGATGTACTTAATTTTATGATATTTATTGCAAAAAATAAAAAGTCTAAAAAAATTTTGGAAGTTGGGACAGCAACTGGTTATTCAGGGATTTTCTTAGCGCAAATTGCAAATGAAAATGATGGTTTTTTGACTACGATAGAAATTGATGAAAATCGTTATAAAAAAGCGGTTGAAAATTTTGAAAAAATGAAGTTACTCACAAAAAATAATCTGATATTAGGAGATGCGCTGGAAGAAATTCCCAAATTAGATAAAAATATAAAATATGATTTTATATTTATAGATGCGGCAAAAGGTCAGTATTTGAAATTTTTTGAAATGTGTTATGAGCTGCTTTGTGAAAATGGAATAATTTTTATTGACAACATTGTGTTTCGCGGACTTGTGGCAAAATCTAAAGAAGAAGTTCCAAAAAGATATAAAACGATTGTAAAAAGATTGAATGAATTTATTAAAAAATTAAATGACGAGTATAATTTTGTTTTGCTGCCGTTCGGTGATGGAGTGGGAATAGTCAAAAAATAAAGGTTAGTGGAAAGAAGTGATAAAAATGAAATTTCTCTTGTACAATATACGCTATGGGACAGGAAAATATCTAAATCAGCCATTTAAGCATATCAGAGGATACTTAGGCCGTTCAAACTGGCATATTCACAAAATTGGAAGTCTCATAAATAAATATAAACCTGATATAGTGGGACTTGTAGAAGTTGATTTAGGTTCCTTTAGAATGAAAAGCAAAAATCAGGCTGCCGTCCTTGCGAGAATTACGAGAAATAACAATGTTTTTCAGTATAAATATGAAGAAAATTCGAAATATATGAAATTTCCGATGGTTCGTAAACAAGGAAATGCACTGCTTTCAAAAGATGAAATAATAGAGAAAAAATTTCATTATTTAGACAGTGGGATGAAAAAATTGATAATCGAGGTGGAAACTGAAAAAGTGGATGTGTTTTTAGTGCATTTGGCGTTAGGCGGAAAAACTCGGCAAAAACAAATAGTACAACTTTACGATTTAGTGAGAAGTACGAAAAAGCCTGTAATTGTGGCGGGAGATTTTAACGCTTTTTGGGGAAATGAAGAACTTGCGATGTTTTTAAAAGCGTCTGGATTAAAAAATTCAAATGTTAATTCTCAGCCAACTTTTCCGAGCTGGAAACCTAAAAAAGAACTCGATTTTATACTTTGTTCGCAAGAAATAAAAATAAACGACTTTAAAGTCATTCAAACAAAACTTTCTGACCATTTACCAATATTGCTTGATTTTAGTATAGTATAATTTTACAAAAAAAACCAAAAAAAAGTTGCAAAAATTCAGTAAATGTATTAAAATTATATTGAAGAATATATTCAGAAAGGAGTTTTTTAGTGAAATCAATAGTAAAAAAAGTGTCATTATTAGCAATTTCAATTTTGACAGTAACATCGTTAAATGCTGCCAATTTAATAGTTGGTGGAAATAAAAATGCAACAAAAATAAATAATACAAAAATATCAAAAAATAAAGAGTTAAGGGGTGTATGGGTTGCAAGTGTAAGTAACATAGACTGGCCATCAAAACCAGGACTTAGTATAGAAAGACAAAAATCGGAGTTTATATCAATTCTTGACAATGTAAAAAATTGGAATATGAATGCCGTATTTGTTCAAATTAAACCTGAGTCTGATGCTTTTTATCCATCAAAATATGCACCTTGGTCTCGTTATTTGACTGGAACTCAAGGGGTGAATCCTGGATATGACCCACTAAAATTTATGGTGGAAGAAGCTCATAAGAGAGGAATAGAGTTTCACGCCTGGTTTAATCCTTATAGACTTACTGCAGGTGGAAGAGAAAAATTGTCAAGCGACAGTATCGGTATGAAGAAACCTGAATGGACTGTAACATACGGAGGGAAACTTTACTTAAACCCTGGTATTCCGGAAGTTAATGATTACGTTGTAAAAAGTATTGTCGAAGTTGTAAAAAATTATGATGTTGATGGAGTTCATATGGACGATTATTTTTATCCATATAAAGTAAAAAATCAGGAATATCCAGATTCGGCACAGTATCAAAAATATGGTAAAAAATTCTCAAATATCGGTGATTGGAGAAGAAATAACATAAATACATTAGTTGAAAAATTACATAAAGAAATAAAAAAGGAAAATCCTAATGTAGAGTTTGGTATAAGTCCTTTTGGTGTCTGGAGAAATGATTCGACAGATCCTGCAAGAGGTTCTGCAACAAAAGCTGGAGTTCAGAATTATGATGACTTGTATGCGGATATTTTACTTTGGATGAATAATAACTGGATTGATTATGTTGCACCTCAAATTTACTGGAATCAGGGATTTAAAGCTGCTGAATACAACACTTTGGTGAAATGGTGGAGTAAGTATGCCGCTCAAACAAATACTGATTTATACATAGGACAAGCTGCTTATAAAGTAAATGAATGGAAAAATGCAAGAGAGTTAGTAAATCAGATTAATTTTAACAGAAATTATCCAGAAGTTAAAGGAAGTATCTTTTTTAGCTATAAATCTTTACTAACAAATCCAAAAAATGCGACAAATAGTTTAAAACAAGGACCATATAGCTTGAATAATTAATAAATTGAGACTTAGTTCTAAAAATTAGATTTTTGGAACAGTCTCTTTTTTTTAAATTTTAGAAAAATTTTTTTAAATATGTTATAATGTAAAAAAATTATGAAAAAGGAAAAAAGATGGGAAAATTAATAATTATTGAAGGAATCGATGGAAGTGGAAAACAGACACAGACGGAATTACTATACCAAAAGTTGTGTAAGTTAAAAGGGAAAGAAAAAATAAAAAAAATCTCTTTTCCAAATTATGAGAGCAGAGCCTCAGAACCTGTAAAAATGTATCTTGCAGGAGAATTTGGGGAAAAAGCTCAAAGCGTGAATGCTTATGCAGCATCAGTTCTTTATTCTGTCGATAGATTTGCTTCATACAAAATGGAATGGGAAAAGTTTTACAACGATGGAGGAATAGTTATAAGTGATAGATATACAATTTCAAATATGATTCATCAAGTTCCAAAAATTAGTGATGAAACTGAAAAAGAAAAATATTTGGAATGGCTAATTGATTTGGAATGGAATAAAATTGGTTTGCCTAAGCCTGACATTGTGTTTTTTTTGGATATCCCTTTTGAGATTAGCGAAAAGCTCATGGAAAATCGTGAAAATAAGATAACTGGAGAAATTAAAAAAGATATTCATGAAAAGGATAAAGAATATTTGAAAAAATCATATAAAACGGCAAAAAGTCTTGCGCTAAAATATAACTGGAAAATAATTTCTTGTGTAAATAACGGTAAATTAAAGTCAATTGACGAAATTAATGATGAAATAATGAAATTATTATTTATTTAAAAAAGTCAGAAGTACTTTTTTGTGCTTTCTGACTTTTTTATTTTACCATGCAGAGTTTATTAAAACTTCTTCACCATATCCGCCATTCATTTTTTGTGGGTTTGTGGAATTGTAAGGTCTTTGGACTCTTATTCCTCGGATTCCTAATTCTCTTGCAGCTAAGATATCATCATCGCTATCACCATAGTGGATTGAAACGTTGTGTTTTTTCATATAGAATGATTTATCATATTTGTAGCCACCTTTTGGAGTATCGGCTGTATATTCAACATAAACTTCTTTTGGCAATTCAAAATATCTTTGCAATGTTTTAGAAAGTTTTGTCGAAGTATAGTTTTTATCTTTGGAATGTTTTGTTCTTCCTGTGATGAAAAATATGTTATCCCCTCTTTCCAAGTGCATTTTAATTAAATCTTTTGCAGATTGTTTTGGAATTGAGTGTTCATCTCCGTTTTCAGCTACATAATCCCAGAATTTCTGGTTATGAAGATAACTTGCGGCACCACTCTTATCTCCTGGAATTTGAAAATAATGCTGTCCGTAGATAAAATATCCGCTTGAATGAAGCAATGTGTCATCAATGTCAAAACTTACATTAATTGGACCTTTTCCCTCCAAACTTTTTTTAATATCGTCAACAGATACAAAATGAACGGCTTTTTGAACTTTGTCTGTTGAATAAAATCCTTCGTGTGTATAAGGGACTTTCGGTCCAGATGCAAATATTACAGATGCAGTAAATAAAAATAATAATGTTTTTTTCATTTTCATAACATTTCCTCCTATATATTTTTTATTTTTATAAATTTTTTTAATCAAAAAATTATTTAATGAATTTATGAATGTTGCATTGAATTTGAACACTTTTTTTTACTAAATTTTTCCAAAATATACAAAGTTATGGAATTTACTATAAATCCAGGAACGATTTCGTAGATTGTTTTTCCAAGTCCACACTGATTCCAAAAAATAACTGTGACAGTTGCGATAAGCATTGAAATTAATATATTTTGCCAGTGTAAATTTTTCTTGTATAAAATAAATAAAATTACTGGAGAAAATACAGCACCAAAACCTGCCCAAGCGTAAGAAACTAGTGATAAAACTTGTGAGTTTGGATTCATTGCCAAAACTGTTGCAATAATAAAAATTAAAATTATAAATGTTCTCCCAACCCATATAAGTTCTTTGTGGCTTTTTTTTCTTTTGACAATGTATTTGTAAAAATCTTCTGTCAAAGTATTTGAAGCAACCAATAATTGTGCAGAAATTGTTGACATTATAGCTGATAAAATCGCAGCATACAAAATTCCTGCAACCCAAGGATTGAAAAGTCCACCAATCATGTAAATAAAGATTTTTTCAGCATCACCTGAAATTGTTTTTATATCAGGATAAAGTGCCATTCCTGTAAGTCCAACAGCAATTGACCCAACAAGAGAAATAATAACCCAGACCATCGCAATAAGCCGTGCTTTCCAAAGTTCATTTACATCTTTTATACTCATAAATTTTACAATTATGTGCGGTTGTCCAAAATATCCGAGTCCCCATCCAAGTCCTGAAATAATGACAGGTAAACTAAGCGCTTCAGGATATTTTAAAAGATTTAAAGAAATATGTTTTTGCATCATAGCGGTTTCAATTCCTTTATTTCCGCCAACTATAAAATATGCAACGACAGGAACGACAATTATTGCAAAAAACATAAGTATTCCCTGAAAAAAATCAGTCCAAACTCCAGCTAAGTAGCCACCTAAAAAAGTATAAATAATAATAGTTCCACCACCTAGTAAAACTCCTAATTTATAGTCAATTCCAAGAAGTGACTGAAATAATTTTCCGTTTGAGACCAAACCCGAAGCAGAATAAATTGTAAAGAAAAATAATATTACAATTGCAGAAAAAGTTTTTACATATCCTTTTTTATCGCCTGATTTTCTCGATAAAAATGTAGGAATTGTCAGTGCATCGTGTTCTTCCGTTTGAGTTCTAAGTTTTGGTGCAACGAATTTCCAGTTTAAATATGTTCCGATGGTAAGACCTACAATGACCCATATTTGCTTTAATCCAGATAAATAAACAGCTCCAGGTAGTCCTAAAAGTAGCCATCCACTCATATCACTGGCTTGAGCTGACATCGCTGTAACCCAGTATCCAACACCTCTTCCGCCTAGAACATAATCTTCGTGTGTGTCTGTTTTTATGTAAAAATACACTCCTATTCCTATTAAAAATAATAAATATATTCCAAATGTTATAAATGTTTCAATTCCAACTGACATTTTTTCTCCTTCTTTTTCTCTATATATAATTTTTTATTTAGACATTTCAGCAAGTAAAATTCCACCTGCGACAGATACATTCAAAGAATTGATTTTTCCATTTAAGTGAATTTTTACGATTTTATCACAATGCTCTCTAACTTTTTTTCTCATTCCATTTCCCTCGCTTCCAAGTACAAGGCAAACTTTATTTGGATATTTTTCTTCGTAGTAGTAGCATTCCCCATTCGCCTCAGCGCCATAAACCATATATCCATATTTTTTTAATTTGTCGATTGTATCTGAGATATTTGTAACTTTTACAATATCCACATGTTCTATCGCTCCTGTCGATGATTTTACAACTGTTTCTGTCACTTTTACACTATTTCTGTCTTGAATGATTATTCCATCAACTCCAAAACATTCAGCACTTCTGATTATTGCACCAAAATTTCTTGGGTCTTGAACTTGATCTAAAATTATTATTTTTGAATTTTCTTTTCTCAAAACTTTTTCCAAAAATGCGTTTAGGTCAACATAGTAGTCAAAATCTGAGATTATTGCGACGACACCTTGTGAATTTTCAATTCTTTTGTCGTGATAAAAAACTTTTATATTTTTTTTACTTGCTAAATTTAAAATATTTTTTATAGTTTCTTTCTTGACTTTTTTATAAATTTCAAGTTTTTCAATATTTTTATCGGATTTTAAAACTTCCGTTACAGGATTAATTCCTATGATTTTTTCCATATTTTTCTCGTTCTCGCTTTCTTTTTGTGATTTATATTAATTATAACAAAAAAATCAGCTTTTGTCTTGTTTAAATTTCATCTATTTTAAAGAAAAAAAATAAAAATTTTAGTTTTACTGTTCTTTTATTATAAATTTTAAAAATATTCTATCCAACTTATTAAAAAAATATCATATAAAAAGTTCATATAACATCTATACAGCTCAAAAAATTCATTTTTAGTATAAAACCCTATGTTTTGAATGAAAATTTTGACTTACAGGGGTTATATGGGTGAATTTGATGTAATTAAAATATTTTGTTAATTTGTAATGTCTAAAAATGAGAAAAAAAATAACCGCTGTCTTTTACAACAACGGTTATTTAAAAATTTTATAAATTTAAATTCCAGCTGTTTTTCCATTCTTTCCATTCTTTCGGTGTTACTGTTGCCAAATCAAAATCTTTCATAAAATCATACGGATCTTCATATTTTTCAAGCGGAGTTATGTCTATTAATTCTTTTGGTGCTACTTCATTGTCAATTTCCAAGTCTATTCCATGATATAATGCTATTTTTGCATAAATAATTACATACACATGTAAATAAAACTCGTAATCTGGATTACAGTCATTAGAAAATTTTCTTGCCACCTTCTGTTCCATCATCCCGTCTATAGCTTTTTTCATTCCATCAATATCTTTATCTGCCAAAGCACTTAAAAATTCATAGTGCAGTTCTCCGTATTTATAATAACTATCTTTCAGTGGCTTTTCCAAATATGCACTACATCTTTTTTTGACTTCTTCAAAATCTCCTCTTATTGCATGAAGAATTACACGAATTAAGAAAAATGATCCATAATCATTTTTTAAATATCCATATTTATTTTTTTCACTGTTATAATCATCTGGCATTATCATATCCATATTATTTTTAAAAAATGTTATAAAATCAGGATTGTTTGACATAAACATTTCAAACATTCGAGAAACTTGAGAAAAAAGTCTACTTTTTATATCATTACCAAGAATTTTTAATTTCCCGCCGATAAAACAATTTTTTCTATGTTCTACTATATTTTTTTCTATCAATAAATTTTTTGAAGATAACATAAAATAATCCATTGCAAAAAATCTTATTCCTGCTAAAATATTTCCTTTTTTATTTTCAATAAACTCTAAGTTTTCTTCTATTTCTTTTTTGTCATTTCGACAATCTTTACTCTCTCAATCCCTTTTTTATATTTATTTTCACTTGCTACAATACTCATTTTTCACTCCTGTTTTATTTATTTTCAATATTTACTGGTACAAAAATTAATTTTTCGTTTGTTTTATCGACACCAACTAATCCTGTTTTTAATTTACCATTTTTTTGTGCTGCTTTTATTTCTTTTGCTACCGAACTATTTTGTCCTAATTTTTGTACCAGAGTATCAATCCAATCAGATGACATTTGTCTTGTATCCCCTGCTCCTTTATTTGATACACTCATATTTCCTGATTTTGCAATCTGTTTACTATCAAGTATCCAAACTTCTCCAGTTTTTTTAAATATTTTGACAAAGGTGTATACATCTAAAAAGGAATAAATTTAACAACTCGTATTTTCCTGTGAATGATTTTTTTAATAAAATCTTATTTATTCCATTGATTCCTTATGTCTTGTTTAAAACATATTTTTTTTATTTTATCTTCTTCTACTATAGCTGCTTCTCTAGTTCCTAAATGTTAGTTTCTCCATGTAGTATATGATTAAAATCAAAATTTCGAGTAATAGAATTTTTTTATAAGCATAACTAGAATTCTTTAGTCAATTCAGAATATGATTTAAATTTCATTAAATTCTAAAAATTAAAATGGATAAATGTCATATTCAAATATTTCTGAACTGATTTTATATATTTTGTTTTTTAATTCATCAAGTTGATTATTAATTTGATAAACTTCTTCAATTTTTTTTTTGTCATTTTCTTCTGATTCAATTAAATAGAAGTAATAAGAAGAAAAACCTTGATCTTTTGGTTCTGGACTTCCCCATTTACTCCATTTTCTTATTTCATCTTTTATTTCTTTTTTCAATTCTTCTGGAAATATTTCTCTTTCCCCATAGATTACAATATTTAATATGCATAAATAATCTAGTAATGAAATTTTGATTGGTTCATATAAATCTTTTCTTTTTTTCAACTCATTTCTTTTTTTTAAGAAAGTTTCTACTGCCTCTTTTAATTCTATGTATTTTTCCAATTTCTCCACTTCCTAAACACCTCCATTTTATTTACTATATTTAAAAAGTTCAATTCCAGGTATTCTAGTATCGGGTATAAATATCTGATTTGTCTCCATTCCTCCCAAATACATTCCACCTTGTGGCGCAACTGGACCTTCATATGTAACTGTTCCTGCAGGTATTCTAACTGCATATACCTGTTCTATCATAGATTTAGCAGTCTGTTTCCTGTATTTAAATTTTTAGCCGCATTCCCTGCTGTCTGTGTAATTCTTTCAACATTTCTTGTATGGCTTGTAACTTCTGTTGTGCTGGAAGTTGTATTATGTGGCAGTCTCCTGGATACAATTTTTGAAGGTTTTGTCACATTTTCAGGAACTCGGAATACTCCATCAGATCCCTCTTCAAGAACTGTCGCTCCTTTTCTTGTAGCGACGATTATGTTATTTTTTATTATGTGTTAAAAAAAATTTTAATATTTAACTTTGTAATTTAGATAAAATTTCTCTATATTTTTTATTACTTTATCTTCTGTCAAAAACTGAATTCCCTTTAATTTATTATGTTCTTTCGATATAATTTCATTTTTACTTATATCATTATTTTGTATTATTTTTTTTAATTTCTTTTTAAAATTTTTCCATATTTTTTTATTATCATGAATCATTTCCAATATCATGTTAATTGAAAATATATCTAGATATTTTAAATCTTTTTCAAACGCACTTATTGTTTTATCTAAAAGATGATTATCTTCTAAAGTTTCAGTTAATATATATAGAATATTCCAGTATTTATCATATTTTAAGTTTATATTCTTCACTTCACTTATTGTTGATAGTATTTTCTCTACTTTTTCTTTTAACCATTTTCTTTCTTCTTTTTTTGAAATATTAAATTTCATATATTGATCAAGATACTCCTCTCTTTGCATATGAAAATAACTTCCATTATAATGTAAAAATATTTTTTTTGCTTCACTATAGTCTTTTATAATCATTATTGTTTCACCGCTTTCCAGAATTCTCCATCTTTTATAAATTTAAAACCATTATCTTTTAAAAAATTTACTTCTTTTTGAAAATATCCACTTGCTTTCATAGGATCATGTGAAAGATAAAAAATTTTCCCTTGCTGTAATTGCTGTTCTAAAAATTTTAGTTTTACTGTTCTTTTACTATGAATTTTAAAAATGTTTTATCTAACCATAAAAAATATCATTTAAAAAGCTTGTATAATATCTATACAGCTCAAAAAATCAGTATTTGGAATACAGAAAAAATGTAAAAAAACTGCATCTCCTATTTTGTGCCCAAGATTTAGGTGCAGTATAAAATAATTTTCTGACATCTTTTTTCTTTTTTTTAATGTAATTTTTTATTTATGATTTAATCTTTTGACTGCTCATTTTTTTCATCAATACAACTATTAAAAATTCTTGATTTACACCAATATTCTTTTAGAAATTCATTTTTAAATAATATTTTTAAAGTGTTAATCAATTTTTCTTCATCTTCAGAAAGGCTAATATCTTTTTTATGCAATATTTTATTAGGAGTAAATATTGTATATTCAAAATTATAATCTGGAACCAAATAATAGCCTTCTTCTTGCTTCATTGAATCAATTTTTTCTATAATTTTAAATATTTCATTATTTTTTTAGATATTTTTCTTATTTCAAAATTATTATAATGTAATTCAAGGGAGACTTTATTATCTTCAATTTCCCATTTTCCAAACAAAATATTACTTTCTTTATCTTTCCCTATTATACAGGTTGGATATAAATTCATATAGTATTTTTCTATGTCTAATGAGAAAAAATTTAATACTTTTGATTTTGACTCTTCATCTAAATTATTTAAGCAATGAATTTCTGGATAATTATTTTTCCTAAAATATATCTGAGCTTTTTTTTCAACATAATTTTTAGATTTTAAAACGAAATCATACGAATAATATGTAGTATAATGATTGTATACATTATGAATAAAAGTATTTGTTTTTCCATCATAATATAATGGTGCGTTACCTGTTGTTAGGTTTTTTAAATAATCTTCATTATCTGGACTGCAAAAAATCTGATTGATTATTGTTTCATCATAAGAATAATCAGGTATTCTGCCAAATATTTTTATTTCTTTACAATACATAATATTTATTGATAATACTATTAATAAGATAACCCTTTTCATTTTTTTAGTTCCGCCTCTTTTAGAATATTCTTTACATTGCCAATTTCATCAAATTCTACTTCAAATTTTTTTTCTAATCCAGAAAAGATTATAATTTTTTTTATTTTGTTTTCTTCATAATTATAATATTCTATAACCTTTTCAATACCAGTTTTTATATTTGATTGTTCATTCAGATTTTCTCCATATAAATATCTTGCTATATTCAATTTATAAATATTTGCGTTTTTATAAATTTCTTCTCTTTTTATTTTATTATTTTTATTAAAATAAACGATTTTGTTAATTTTTTTCTCCTGATTAAAAAAGATAATAATATTTCCCAATGTTTCTGAAATAGTAATAAAGTCTTTATGATTAACGTTTTTTAAAATAAATTCTTCATATTTTAAATCCATTTTCCTAGTAAAACTGTCATCCATTTTTTTAAACTCACTGCCAAGTAAATTTAATGAAATTATAAAAACTATAAATTTTTTCATCATCTTACCTCTTTATCCTTATTCAAATCTTCTTTTAACTTACCAGGATTAGTAGCATATTCAATAGTCTGGCTCTCAACATTAATATCAGTCGAATCCTGCAATCTTTTGTAACTTCATTAGCTTTTGTAACATCCCTATTTATTGGACTTCCAGAAGCTTCTCCTATTTCTACATTTCCAACTACTGTATTTCTAGTTACTCCCTGTTTATCCCTGTCATCTTGATTAAATCCAATATTTGTAACTCTAGGAGATTTTCCTAATGACGTTCCTGATGAAGCTCCTGTTGTTGCCATTGTATCATAGTTTTGCATATTATGTCCAACATACTTATCATGAAAAAAATAGAAAAAGTATGATTATGAAGGAAAACTAATTAATTCGAAACAAATATTATAATTATAATTTATAGTTCCATTTTGTTATAAAAATATAAGTGTGGAAAAATAAAATTAATCGTTGTATAATGATAATGTGAAATGAAAAAAGTGGCAAGAAAGGGTAAAAAATGGGTAAAAATGAAAAAAATTGGTATAAATTAGATGCGTTTGCGAAAACTTATTCTTCTATCATAAGTGAAGGGAGAACGACTTGCTTTAGGCTTTCTGTTTTGTTTTCGGAAAATGTTGACTTGGAGATTTTGCAGGAAATATTGCCTTTTATGGAAAAAAAGTATCCGTTTTTTAATTCAGAACTGAAAAGAGGAATCTTTTGGAATTATCTTCAAGAAAAAAATACAGGATTTACGGTGGAAAAGGAAAAAACTTATCCGTGTACAGATATTCAAAAAAATAATCCACTTAGAATAATTTATTACAATAATAAACTTTCAGTAGAAATTGCTCATTTTTTAACTGATGGTGGGGGAGCCATGATATTTTTTAAAGATTTGCTTGAAAGGTATCTGGAAGAAAAGTATTTTATAGTAAAAAATAAAATGAAAATGTTTGCAAGAGAAAAGAAAAATTTGGAAGACGTGCAAAATGTTGAAAAAGATGAGTATGTCAATTCGTACGAAAAATATTTACGGAAAGTTAGTAAAGAAGTAACGATAAAATCAGCGTTTCATTTGCCACTGAAAATATTAAAAAAAGGACAGTATCATATAACGACAGGAGAAATTTCCTTGGGGGAAATAAAAAAAGAAAGTAAAAAACATAAAACGACAATTGGAAAATATTTACTCGCCGTCTATTTTAAAATTTTGCTGGATAGATATTTCAATGCAAAAAATCCGATTGTTATCGGTGTTCCTGTAGATTTAAGAAAAATTTTTGTTGAAAAAACGTATAGAAATTTTTTTATAAATATTACGCCAAGTGTGGACGCAAGTCTTGGAACTTACTCACTTTCTGAAATTATTACATATTTAGACAATTATTTTGCTCTTAAAATAAATGAAAAGGAGTTTTACAAAAGTATTTACAAAGCGATGAATCCAGTTGAAAATATTTTAATACAAATAGTTCCATATTTTATAAAGCGAATGTTTTTTCCGTTTATTTTCGACTATTACGGCGAACGGGGATATACAACAGGATTTTCAAACTTAGGGATTTTTAGGATCGATGAGAAATATCAAAAATATGTTTTAGGATTTAGATTTTTGCCACCGCCTAGTAAGAGATGCAAAGTAAAAATTGGAGTGATCAGTGATACTCAAAAGATATATATAAATTTTGGAAATTTAACTACAAATTATGAAATTGAGAGAGATTTTTTTGTTTATTTAAGAAAGCGTGGAATACGATCAAAAATTATAACAAATTATTAAAAAAGAAGGGGGAAAGTAAAATGTACTGTATAAAATGTGGCATAGAACTTGAAGATGGTGTAAAAAAATGTCCTTTGTGCGAAACACCTGTACCACAAATAGAAGATTTGGAAAAAATTAGCTATGAAAGTGAATATCCAAAAATAAATATAAATTTTTATGAATTGAGGATGAAAAAAGTAAAAAAAGCGGTATTTTTATCTTTTTTTACAATTTCGATAATTTCAATTTTAGAAGTATTTTTTCAAAATATGATAATGTACAATAGAATAAAATGGGGATATTATACAATTCCGTCAATTTTGATTTTTGATTTATTTTTGTTTATTTTACTTGATTCTTATAGAATGAGAACAAATTTATTCATCTGTTTTTTTGGACTGAGTAGTTATTTTTTAATCTTGGATTATGGAGATAAAGTTTTAACTTGGAGTTTAAAATTAGGAATTCCAATTGTTGTGGCATTTACAGTAATTGGATTCATTTTTTCATTTGTTTGGGACAAGCACAAAACGGATAAATTGAAAATATTAAATTTTTTTATCTTTTTTGTCGGAATATTTTTATTGGTGTTGGAATTTATAATAAGCCGAAAAATGACCTGGTCAATATTTTCATCAATTCCGCTTTTTATCTTAAACATACTTTTAAGATATTCATATAAGTCGTATAAGGAAGAATTTAAAAGAAGATTACATTTGTAGTTAAAATATATTTATTAAAAAATATAACGAAATAAAATATTTAGAGGTAAATAAAAGAATTTCTAATTTAGGTTTCTTATGTAATCTATGAAATTCTTAAAATAAAAATTTTTCAATATCCTTTTTTAAGCAGAAGTGCTCATCGCCGCACCCCTGCACCCCGGCTAGTCTTCGTCATTTTTATGCACTGCCAAAAAACTCGCACTAATTGTGCTCAAATAGTTTTGTCAGCACATAAAAATGCTCCGACGGTTTAAACTTTACTATCATACAAAAGTGTCGTGATTTTTTTGGAGTAAAGACGACTGTCTGAACGAAGTGAGTTTCGGCTTTGCTTCAAAAAAATTCTTAGACGAGCGTGGGGATTATAAGGGGAAATGGCGGCCCTTTCCCCTTATGTAAAAAAAGAAAAAACTATATTAAACAAAATAACATCTTGTAATTAAGGATAACTTTAAAAAATTTGAAATTAAAAATCTATCTTTAAATATTTTTTTTGTTTTAAAAACATTTGTATTTGCAAGAAAGAATTTTTAGTGATATAATAAAAAAAATTTAAAATTTGAAATAGGGAGAAATCACATGAAAAAAATAATTTTGAATTCTTTAATTTTACTTGCAATAGTTTCTTGTGGGAATAAAACTAAAAGTAAAACTGAAGAAGTAAAAGGCGTGGATAAAAAATATTTAGAATATGTCGCAAGTCTAAAATCTGAAAATGATTTAAAAATTAAGATGGGTGGAGAGCCTGTTACAATTGTTGGAAAGAAATTAAAAGTTGGCGATAAAATAACTCAAATTCCAATGGTAGTGAATACAAAATTAGAAGAAAAAAATATTTTTGATGATAAAAATATAAAAGTTTTATATACAGCGCCTTCTTTGGATACAAAAGTTTGCTCAATTCAAACAAAGATTTTAAATGATGAGGCTAAGAAAAACCCAGATATAAAATTTTATTCAATTACAGAAGATACTCCATTTGCACAAACTAGATTTTGTACTGAAAATGATATAAACGGAATAAAAGCTATTTCAGATTCTAAATACCATCAATTTGGTCTGCAAAATGGGTTATTTATAAAAGAAAAAGGTCTTCTTACCCGCGCATTAATCATTTTGGATAAAGACAATACTATTAAGTATATAGAATATGTTTCAGATGAAAAAAAGGAAGCTGATATAGATAAAGCATTAGATTTTTTGAAAAAAATGAAAAAATAAAAAATTAAAATTGGTAGAATAAAAGCTACCATTTTTTTATAGTAATAAAATTAACCTCTAAAATTTTTACTCTATTGAATTAAGATTTTGTAGTTCACAAATTTTATTAAAAATGATATAATAAAAACAGTAATAAAAAGAAATGAGAAGTGAGAATATTGAATATTACATTATATAGGAAATATCGTCCACAAAATTTTGATGAGATAGCGGGACAGGAATTTGTAACTCGTGCTATAAAAAATTCTTTGCGAGAAAATAAATTATCACATGCTTATTTGTTTAACGGACCACGTGGAGTTGGGAAAACTACGATTGCAAGGCTTATTGCAAAAGGGGTGAATTGTTTAAATAGTGATGGTATAACAGATTCTCCTTGCGGAGTTTGTGAAAACTGCGTTGAGATAAGTAAAGGGATTTCTATGGATATGGTGGAAATTGATGCAGCGTCCAATCGTGGAATTGACGAAATTAGAGAGTTAAAAGAAAAAATAAATTATAGACCCGTAAAGGGAAGAAAAAAGATTTATATAATTGATGAGGTTCATATGCTCACAAAAGAGGCATTTAACGCACTTTTAAAGACATTGGAAGAACCGCCGTCACATATAATATTTATTTTAGCGACAACTGAAATTGATAAAATTCCAGATACGGTTATTTCGAGATGTCAAAGGTATGATTTTTTGCCAATTAATAAAAAAGATATAACAAAATTGTTAAAGACGGTGGCTTTTAAAGAAGATATTGAAATTGATGAAAAAAGTCTGGACTTGATATATCAGAAATCTGAAGGAAGTGCAAGGGACAGTTTTTCGATTTTTGAGCAAGTTGTGTCAAATTATCCGGGAGAAGCAATTGATATTTTAATGACGCAAAAGGCATTAGGAGTTGTGCCAGAAGCTCTTTTAAAAGAATTTTTGGATTTGATTTTGCTCTCAGATAAGGAAAAGCTTATTGATTTTGTTGATAAAATTTGGGAAGATGGAGTTGTAATCGAAACTTTTTTGAAAGATTTTTCTTATTATTTAAAAGAGCAGTTTAGAAAAGAAAGTAACATTGAAGTAAATTTTTTGCTTGATACGATAAGTTCGATATACGCTACATTAAATGAATTTAAGTATGAAGAGGACAAACGATTATTAGGATATGTTTTAGTTCATGAATTGTATAAAAATAATAAGTCGGTTAAAGATAATATAGAAAACGTCCAAAGTTTTGATTTTGACACAAAGGAAATTTCTAATTCTATTTATCGAAAAGTGATGAATGAAATTTCGTTAAAAGATTTTGAAAAAGCTCAAACAAAGAATGATTTTAATGAAGACAAAAAGAAGAAAGCTTTTATAGAAAGTTCAAATTTAGAAAAAGAAACTGATATTTCTGTTTTTAGAAATAATTGGAGAAAAATAATTTCTGGATTAGAAAAAGTAAATATAGCTTTTCAGGTTTATTTTCAAAATGCAAAACTTTTAGAAGTGAAAGATAATGTTTTATATATAGCTGTTGAAAGTAATTTTAGCGCAAAGATGATTATGGAAAAAAACAAAAAAGAAATAGAGGAAATTGTAAATAAAATTTGTAAAACTGACATTGAAATAAAGGCTTTGGTTTTAAAAAATAAAGTTAAAAGTGAAAGTAAAAAATTTTTAGATAAAATGACGGAATTTTTTGAAGGGGAAATTTTGGAAAGTAAATATTAAAAAATACTAGAGATGAAAAGGAGATTTTAATAAGTATGAAAATTAAAGTAATTTTAACAGAAACAATTAAAGGTATAGGAAAAAAAGATGAAATTATAGAAGTAAAAGATGGATATGCAAATAATTTTTTATTAAATAAAAATAAGGCAGTTTTGGCTACACCTGAAAATATCAATAAGTTGCAGAAAAAAAATGAAAAAATAAAGAAAAATCATGAAAGAGATGTAAAAGAAGCGAATGAATTAAAAGATATACTTGCAAAAAAAGAAATTGTATTAAAAGTTAAAGCTGGAGAAAATGGAAAAGTTTTTGGTTCAATTGGAGCAAAAGAAATTGCTGAAGCAATAAAGGATCAATTAAATATAGAAATTGACAAAAAGAAAATCTCAAGTAATACAAGAGTAAAAGATTTGGGACTTCATAAAGTTGAACTAAAACTTCATTCGGAAGTAAAAGGAAGCATAAAAGTAAAAGTGGAAGCAAAATAAATTTATTAGAATAAAGGGAAAAGATGGATACAGATAACTTAAATTTGACCGACGAGACAGTGGATAATTTAACTGAAAAAACGTATAGTATAAAGTCTGAAGAAGCGCTAATAGGTTCAATTTTTTTAAAGCCGGAAATTATGTCTGATGTTCTGGAAGTCATAAATGAAGAGGACTTTTATAAAGGAAATCACAAAATATTATTCAATGAGATGAAAAAGGCTCATGAAAGTGGAAAAATTATTGAAGTTCTTGTAATTGTCGAACTTTTGAAAAAAAATAATTTGTTGGAAGAAGTCGGAGGAAAAGATACAATTTACGATTTTACAGAAGTAGTTCCAACAGCGGCAAATGCGATGACTTATGCCAGAATAATAAAAGAAAAATCAATTCAAAGACAGCTTATCGGTGTCGGAGAAGATATTGTGAAGCTGGCAGGGAATGGATATGAAGATATAGAGTCGATTCTTGATAAGGCTGAAAAGAAAATTTTTGAAATCTCAAAAAAAAAGCAGCATCAGGAAATTATACAAGTTGGAGAATTAGCGGACAAAAAATTATATTTGTTGGATAAATATCAGGAATCTAAGAGTGAACTTAGTGGAATTCCTACGGGATATGCAGCTTTGGATCATATGACAAGCGGACTTCACGGATCTGATTTAATGATTCTTGCGGCTAGACCTGCTATGGGGAAAACTGCATTTGCACTAAATTTAGCAATAAGTGTCGCAAAACAAAATAAACACGTTCTGGTTTATAGTTTGGAAATGGGAAATGAGCAATTATTTGACAGAATTTTATCAATTGTTGCAAAAATAAGATTAAAAGCGTTAAAAGATAATATGCTCTCAAAAAAAGAAATGAATAAGATGGGGGATATTTTTGGCGAGCTTACTGAAATGCCTCTCTACATTTCAGATTCTTCAAGTGTGAATATGCTAGAAATAAAGTCGACAGCTCGTAGATTGAAGTCGGAAGGGAAATTAGACTTTCTTCTGGTGGATTATTTGCAGCTAATAAGTCCACAGGAAGGCTATAGAAAAAGCAGAGAACAGGAAATATCGGAAATCTCACGTTCACTAAAACTTCTTGCAAAAGAGCTAAATATACCGATTTTAACTTTGTCACAGCTTTCTCGGGGAGTGGAGCAAAGAAATAATAAAAGACCGATGTTATCTGATTTGAGAGAATCTGGGGCAATAGAGCAAGATGCGGATATAGTAATGTTTTTATATCGAGACAGTTATTACAAAAAAAATAATTTAGATGAAGAAGAAAGCAGTGACAACAATAATAGTAATAATGACAGTGGTAAAGAAGAAGATGAAAAAGCTGAAGAAGTAGAATTAATTATTGGAAAACATAGAAGTGGACCGGTGGGAACTGTAAAATTAGCATTTGAAGCTTCATATCAACGATTTTTAAACATAAAAGACGACAAATATTTACCAGCTTTTGAATAAAAAGATTTGATAAAAGAAGAAAAATTAAAAAATTTAAGGAGAAGAGATGGAAAAGAGAAAAAGAGTAGAATTATTGGCGCCTGCTGGAAATATGGAAAAGTTAAAAAGTGCTTTTCATTTTGGAGCGGATGCTTGTTTTATTGGAGGAAATGCCTTTAATTTAAGAGGGATGTCCTCTAATTTTAACAACAAGGAATTGAAACAAGCCATTGATTATGCTCACAGCCTGGGGAAAAGAGTCTATGTTACATTAAATATTTTTGCTCACAACGCAGAAATTGAATATATGCCAAGATTTATAAAAAAACTGGAGGAATATGGTGCAGATGCAGCTATTGTAGCGGATCTTGGAGTATTTCAGCTAGTTAGGGAGTATGCTCCAAACTTAAAAATACATGTCAGCACACAAGCCAATAATACAAACTGGATGAGTGTCAAAACTTGGAAAGAGATGGGAGCTAAAAGGGTTATTTTGGCAAGAGAAATGTCGTTAAATGAGATTAAAAAAATTCGTGAAAAAGTGCCAGATGTTGAAATAGAGGTGTTTATTCATGGAGCAATGTGCATGACTTACTCAGGAAGATGTTTACTTAGTAACTATTTTACCGGAAGGGATTCCAACCGTGGAATTTGTGCACAGGATTGCCGTTGGAACTATAAAGTCATTGCTGAAGGACATGAAGAAACGGGAGTGCATGACATTATAGAAAATGAAGATGGAACATTTATGTTTAATGCAAAAGATTTGTGTACAATCGAATTTATTGATAAAATTATTGAAGCAGGGGTGGATTCACTAAAAATTGAGGGAAGAATGAAAAGTATTTACTACAATTCAACAGTAGTAAAACAATATAAAAGAGCGTTGGATTCTTATTATTCGGGAAATTATAAATTTGATGAAGATTGGTTAAAGGAACTTAAAACAATTAGTCATAGACAATATTCAAACGGATTTTTCTTGGGGCCTACGACTGAAAAAGATCAAAATTACAAAACTGGACTTTCATACAGTCAAACTTACAGATTGGTTGCAAATGTACTGGAAAAAGTTGATACGAATAAATATAAAATTCAAATTAGAAATCAAGTTTTTGCAACGCAGGAATTAGAACTTGTAAGACCAGAATCAGAAGTTGTAAAATTTAAAGTAAAAAATTTTTATAATACCAAAAAAGAAGAATATGAAGATTATGTAAATCCTAATACTATTGCAATTATTGAAACAGATGTCGAAATGGGACCGATGGATTTACTTAGAATAAAACTTCCTGAAGGAAAATCGGACAGTGATATGGACAAAGAGAATTTTTAAAATTAATTTTTTGTAATCTTTTTTTAACTAAAAGTTTAATAAAGTGAAAGTAAAGTTTGTAAAAAAACAACTATCTTAATCTATTTATAATTATTTTTTATCTAAAAATTATTGTAAAAAAAAGATAAAAGGGTATACAAATTTTAAAAAATAAGGTATAATAATTAGTACAAATTGAAAATTTTTTTAAATTTTCAACAAATTAAAATAAAAGTGGTGATAAATGATGAAAGAAAAAATACTAGTAGTGGAAGACGATCCTAAAATTTCAAGACTTCTTGAAATTGAATTAAAATTTGAAGGTTTTGATGTATTTTTTGCATACGATGGTAAAGAAGGGTTAAATATGGCAAAATATGGTTCATATGACTTGATTTTACTAGACGTAATGCTTCCAAAAATGAGTGGAATGGAAGTTTGTAAAAGGGTAAGAGAAACTTCTCAAGTACCTATAATTATGCTTACAGCTAAAGATGAAATTAGTGATAAAGTAGTTGGATTTGATTATGGAGCTGACGACTATATGACTAAACCGTTTTCAAACGAAGAATTGCTTGCAAGAATAAAAGCTTTATTGAGAAGAACGAAAAAAGCGGTTGATCACAAAGGATTATTTGAATTTGAAGATTTGACAATAAATTATTCGACTTATGAAATTTTTAGAGGGTATGGAAAAGACTTGATTCAGTTGTCAAAAAGAGAATTTGAGTTACTTGACTTTTTGGTGTTAAATAAAGGAATTGTTTTATCGAGAGACAAGATATTGGAAGAAGTTTGGGGATTTGATTACATCGGAAATGATAACATTTTGGATTTGTACATCAAATATTTAAGAGATAAAATTGACAGACCTTACGAAAGAAAATTTATTCAAACCGTGAGAGGAATTGGATTTATCTTTAAATAAGGAGCCAAATTTATGAAAAATTTAAAATTAGAAGATCGTATTTCTTTGAATTATGTTCTTCTATTTTTGGTATTGATATTATTTTCAAATATTATTTTAGTGTATTCACTTCAAAGACAGTCAAAAAAAAATTTAGTGTCTTTGGCGCAAAATAAAATAGAAGATATAAACAGTTTTTTGGACAAAGTTACGGTGTTTTCACGTAAGACAAATGAACTTACATTTGATTTTAACCCACAAGTCGTGGAGGGTAAAAGAATTATTTATTTAAAGCCTTTTAATCCAGGGGAAGAAAGTTACTTGTATGTTCTTGAAATGAAAAGAAATAATAGCAGGGTAATTCCGATAAATACAATCGGTGGGACTGATACAGAAGAAGCAAATGCAACAAACGAAGAAGTTGTAGGAATGCTGGAAAAGTTTAATTTAAAGGAAAACGACGCAAATGGGAAAACTATTGATTTAGGAAGTGAAAATAAATATTTTGCTTTTAAAGTCGCAAGAAATATAAAACATTACGATTTCAATGTCTATGTGTTAAAAAATATTTCACAGGAAAATAAGATTTACAAGAGATTGGAATATCTTGTAATTTTATTTACAATAATGGGAGCAGTTCTTACGTTAATTGTATCAAAAGTAGTCAGCAGAAGAATACTAAAACCTATTAAAAGTGTAATAAAGACGGCAAAAAGTATCACAAGTGAGGATTTGAGCCAGAGAATAGAAGTTCCGAAAAGTGAGGATGAGCTTCAAACATTGACTTTAATTATAAATGAAATGTTAGATAGAATTGAAATCTCTTTTGGAAATCAGAAAAAATTTGTGTCGGATGCGTCGCATGAGCTTAGAACGCCGCTTGCAATAATAAAAGGTTATGCGGAAATAATTAAAAAGCGTAGACTTACAAATGAAGAAATTTTTGAAGAATCAATTGATTCGATTATAAATGAAACTGATAATATGAGAAATTTAATTCAAAAGCTGTTATTCTTGGCAAAAGGTGAAATTACAAAAATTAATACAAAATTTGTTGAAATTGATGCAAATGAAATGGTTAGGCAGATTTATTCGGATACAAAAGTTTCAACCAAAACTCACAAAATTCATCTAAAAGAGGGTGAAGATTTTAAAATAAACGGTGATGAAACTTTGCTTCAGCAGGCAATTAGAGCGATAATTGAAAATGCGACAAAATATTCAGAAGAAAATACGAATATTTATATTGAGTCAGAAATAAAAAATGGACATGGTGTAATTTCAGTTCGTGATGAAGGTGTTGGAATTTCAAAAGAAGATGCGCAAAGAATTTTTGATAGATTTTATAGAGTTGATTTATCAAGAACTAAAGCAACAGGTGGAACAGGACTTGGACTTGCAATTGTAAAAAGAATAATTGAAATTCATAGCGGTAAAATAGAAATTGATTCTGAAATGGGAAAAGGAACTAAAATATCGATAGTTTTGCCAATAGATGGGAAAAAAATTGCTGGTGGAAATGAAAAAATCAGTAAAAAAGTTAAAATAAAAGAAAAATCAAGTTCAATTTTTAAATTTTGGAAAAAGAAAAATAAAAAAGAGATAACGAAAGTAAATAAAAGTAAATAAAAATAAACGAAAGGAATAAAAATGGCTAGAAAATATTTTGGAACAGATGGAATGCGTGGAGAAGCCAACAAGGATTTAACTATTGACTTAGTTGGAAATTTGGGACTTGCTCTTGGATATTATTTAAAAAAACATAGAAAAAAAGCGGGAAAACCAAGAATTATCTTGGGAACTGATACAAGAATTTCAGGATATATGATAAGATCAGCACTATCTGCTGGATTAAATTCAATGGGGGTGCACATTGATTTTGTCGGAGTGCTTCCAACACCAGGTGTTTGTTATTTGACAAGAAAATTAAAGGCTGATGCGGGAATCATGATTTCTGCTTCACACAATCCAGTAAAAGATAATGGAATTAAAATTTTTAGCTCAAATGGTTATAAACTTCCCGATAAAGTTGAAGAAGAGATAGAAGCGCTTATGGAAGACAGAAAAAAACTGCTAAAACATCAAATTGCTGGTGATGATTTAGGAAGATTTAAGTATGTTGAAGACGATATGAGAATTTATTTGGACTTTTTGGCGTCAACTGTAAAAACAAATTTTAAAGGCTTAAAAATTGTCATTGATGCGGCAAATGGCGCAGCTTACAGAGTAGCTTCAAAAATTTATCAAAAATTAGGAGCGGACATTATCGTAATAAACAACATCCCAAATGGGAAAAACATAAATGTAAATTGTGGTTCAACTCATCCAGAGCTTTTACAGGAAGTTGTAAAAGTATATAAAGCTGACTTGGGACTTGCGTTTGATGGAGATGCGGACAGACTTATTGCGGTCGATCACGAAGGAAATGTAATCAATGGAGATTTAGTAATAGCTATAATCGCTGGGTACTTCAAAAAACGAGGACTTTTAAATGACAATAAAGTAGTTACAACAGTTCTAAGTAATATGGGATTTGAAAAATATCTGGACGAGCAGGGAATTGGATTAATTAGAGCAAATGTCGGCGATAGATATGTTCTTGAAAAAATGAAAGAATATGGTCTAAATGTCGGTGGAGAGCAATCTGGACACATTTTGATGCTGGATTACAACACGACTGGAGATGGAGTTTTATCTTCAATTCAGCTAGTTGCAGCAATTTTGGAAAGTGGAAAAACATTAAATGAATTAGTAAAAGATATAAAATTATGGCCACAGGATTCTAAAAATATAATGGTTTCTAAAGAGAAAAAAGCAACTTGGGAAACAAATAAAGAATTGACGGATTTTATAAGAGAAAAACAGAAAGAAATTGCTGGAAAAGGTAGAATTTTAGTGAGAGCTTCTGGAACAGAATCGCTTATTAGAGTGATGGTTGAAGCAGAAAAACAAGAAATTGTGGATAAATATATCAAAGAGTTGACAAAAAAAGTTGAAGAAGTTTTGGGATAAGTTAGTTGAATTATGGGAAATAGGCTAGATAAAATTCTAGTCTTTTTCTTTAATAAAATAAAAAAAAGTAAAAAAATAAGTTTAGAGTGATTAATTATCCTAGATTTAGAAAGGATTATGGGTTAGAATGATTAAAAAAATTTTTGAGTACATAAAATCTAATGAATATATATATTTTTCTTTATATTCATTAACAAGTCTAATTCTAATATATTTTTTTTATAAATTAAAATTATTTAGAAAATTCGATGATTTAAGAATTGTATTTTTATGGTATTTAATGTTTTTTGGTATTTATGGACCATATAAAAAATTAAAGATCAAAAATTATTTGGTTAGATTTGTTATATCAATGTTTATTTTAATTATAGTTATAATAGGAGTTTAAGATATGAAAATATCAAAAATAAAAATATTAACTGTACTAATTTTTTATTTAAGAATATTTATTTTAGTCAAATTACTTTTTTTTACATCTTTGGATACTTCAAAAGAATACGAAATATGGACATATATGAAATTTATAGATTTTGAATATCTATTATTAATTTTTTGGGATAAAAAAAATAAAGTATTAAATTTAATTATAAATTTATTTTTTTCTTTTGGGTTTTAAAAATATATTTTTGTTAATATAAAGTTTATATTAGAGTATGAAAGAGAGAAGAGAAAAATGAAAGTAAATTTTTTTTATAGTCAAATAAATAAAAAAATAGGAATATATCATTTGGAAGATAGCATACTTTCGATTGGTAAAATAATTAAGGTTTCTGAAAATTATTTATTTTTGAAATCATATGGAACAGATAATTTGGAAGATGGAATAAAAATTTTTTTAATTGAAAAAATTAAAAGAGTTATTTTGGAAGCTGATTATATTAAGAAATTGGAGAATGTAAAAAAAATTACACAACATTTTGAAAAATTAAGTGAAAAAATAAATTCATTCGAAGATGTATGCGAAGAAATTATAAAAAGAAAATATCTAATTTTACTAAATTTAAAAGATGGAGATATCGAGGAAGGATATTTAGTAAAAAAAGAGAGTGATTACTATTATTTTGAAATAGTAAATCAAGAGTTAGAAGTGGTTTCTAAAGAAATTTTTGATGTGAATTACATTGAAAAAATAAAAATTTTTGTACATGGCACAATTATTAATGAAAAAAATTATAGTCCTTTTAGCAAAATAGAATTATTTTCAGGAGAAATTTTTAGAGGAAATTTGCTAGATAGAAGAAAGAAAATTATTATTTTTAAGGAAATAAAAGAATTTTCTAATGATAGCTATATTTCAATAGTGAGAAAAGAGGATATCAAAGAGATAACAGAAATTTGTGGGAAAGAAAAAATTAAATATATGAATATAGAAAAATATTTTCAAAATATATCTAATATAAGTTTCTTGGATATTTTAGAAATTTGTATGAGATTTAAAATATTTATTTTTATTGACAATGTTTATTTTGATGAAACTAAAGTTGGAATTGTTGAAAAAATATTTGATGAATATATTTATTTGAAAATGTTGGATGAAAATTATCATTTTATTGAAAAAATAAAAATAGAAATTTCTGAAATTGATATTTTGAGAATCAAAAATTATGTTTTAGAAATTTAAAGTAATGGAGATAGAAAAAAATGAAAATTAATGAAATAAAAAAAGTATATATGTTATATCATAGGACAAAACAGGGAGATGAAATACTAATTGGATTTTTTTCAACAAAAGAAAAAGCGAAAGAAATTA
Organism: Leptotrichia sp. oral taxon 847; assembly: GCF_001553645.1. Lineage (NCBI taxonomy): Bacteria > Fusobacteriati > Fusobacteriota > Fusobacteriia > Fusobacteriales > Leptotrichiaceae > Leptotrichia > Leptotrichia sp. oral taxon 847. The sequence continues at coordinate 1,622,227 of NZ_CP014231.1, forward strand.
TGGAAAAAAGGAAATTGGATAAAGGTTTTAAGGATTTTCCAGAAGGATTTAAAATTAGAACGATGATTGTCGGAAAAGATTACTATACAAAAGGTTTTATATCGAAATGTTTGAAATAAATTTATTTAACAAGAGTTTTGGGAAGTGAAAAAATGGAAGTCTGGATTTTGTCGCATGGCTATGAATATGGAGATGTTTATGATAAATATAAATGGGAGGAGGAAACTAGATTTTTAGGTGCATATTGTACGAAAAAAGAAGCGATGAAAGCATTGCTGAGATATAAGAAAATAGGGGGATTTTGTTCTCATTTGGACGGATTTTATATAGGAAAATATACGCTTGATAAGTATTCACAGTGGGAGGGTGGTTATACGACTTATTACAAGAAAAATGAAGAAAAACATATTAAATCAAATAATCGAAAATTGTATTTGCTTTCACATTTTTATTATATAGTTGGTTTTCAAGAAAAAGAAAAACATAGAATTTTAGGTGTTTATCTGTCAAAGTTGGAAGCTAAAAGAAAAATAAAGAAATATCAGAAAATAAAAGGATTCTCTTCACATATTTCTAATTTTTATATTGAGGAATTTATTTTGGATGAATATAAAGAATGATATGATAGAAAAACTAAAAGGTTAAAAAAAATATAAACTAAGAAAAAACAAATGTGGGAGGGTATAATTAAACAAAATATAAATAGCATTGAGAGAGGTGATTTACTATGTCAAAATATAAAGATGATGATGAAACTAAAGTAGTAACCGATGATGATTTGACTAATTTCTTAGGAACTGATTTGAATCCAAATGATCCAGATGATTAATCCGAGCTTGAAGATAGAATTGAAGACTGGTTTAGCAAATAATTTTTAGTATTATTGAAAGAAATACTCTGTTTATTTTATTATGAACGGAGTATTTTTATTATATAATATTATCATTAAATTTCTCAACTTCAACATATTTTTTACTAAAATTTTGTGCTATAATATACTTAAAATTTAAAAGAAAAAATGAAAGGTGAAAAATATGGAGCATAAAGAATTCGCAGGAATTTATGATGTATTTATGAAATATGTGGATTATGATAGCTGGTATAGGTTTCTTAGGAGTTTTATTAAGGAAAAGGGAACTTTATTAGATTTGGGATGTGGAACTGGTGAGTTTTTGGTTCGTTTCTTGAAAGACGGATTCTCTGTGGTTGGAGTTGATTTGTCGGAGAAAATGCTGGAAGTTGCGAGGAAAAAAATAATTGATAAAAAACTTAAGAACTGTGATTATAAACTTATAAGAGAAAATATTGTAAATTTTGAGAATACTCTTGAAAATGGGAAAATTTGCGAAGTTGACAATATTGTTTGTAATTTTGACACGGTAAATTATTTGAAGAATGAAAAGGAATTTAAGAAGCTTTTGGAAAAATGTTCTAAAAATTTGAAAAGAGATGGATTTTTGATTTTTGACGCTGTTACAGAAGATATTTTTTCTGAAATTTTTGAAAATGATATATTTTTGGATGAAGAGCCTGAATATACAAGTATTTGGCGCCATGAAAAACTTTCACAAAGAAAACATCTTGTGGAAATAGATTTATTTGTCAGAGAAAATCTAAATGATAATTTATTTAGAAAATATAACGATATTCAGTACAAATTTATTTATGATTTAGAATGGATAGTTAAAACTGCTAAAAATTATGGATTTGAAGTATTTGACACGGCAAGTAATCCTGAATTTGGAGAGAGTAGAATATTTTTTGTATTTAAAAAAATATAAGTTAGGGAGAAAATGAATATGTTAGAAAATAAAAAAAGTACAGATACAGATAAAAATATGAATGGAAAAAATATAGAGAAAGAAAATATTGACGAAGAAGAAAAAAGAAAAAAAAGAATTTATGAAATTGAAAAAAAACTTGGACGTCACAATGAAAATGAGAAAAAAAATCGAAAAAGAAATAATAAAATTATAAAATATTTTGCACTAGCTACAAATATGGTTTATATTTTATCAGTGCCTGTACTTCTTATGCTAGGGTTTTATATGCTTTTAAAAAAGTTTTTATTTAAAACTGATCAGCCGATAGTATTAGTTATATTGCTTGTGATAGGCGCAGTTTCTGGATATTGGTCTTTGATTAAACAAATTAATAATATAAAGTGAGGAGTAAAAATGTTTGAAAATATGCCTTGTGAGATAAAAAGAAATTATAAACTTTCAATTTATATTACAATAATTGCATTTTTTATTGGACTTATTTTTAGAATTGTGGAACTTTACTTTGGTTTTTTTGTTGGGGGAATAATTTCACTAATAAATGTTAGACTTCTTATCTCGGGAATAAATAAGATTTTGTACTTTAAAAATAGTCCCAAACTGCGTGGAAATTTTGAACTTTGGAAAAGGCTCTTAGTTTTTTGCGTTGGAATGTTTATTGTTGGAAAAGTCAGCCAAAGATATTTTATGGGGCATGTCTTGACAAACCTTTTATTTACTGGAATTGGATCGACAAATTATAAAATTACGATTATTTTGAATAATTACTTAAAAAAAAAGAAATAATAATTATTTTTTATATCAATAAAACACTGTGTTATTTTTTAAAATATAGATTAAAAATATTTAGATTAGAAGATTTTGGAATGATGTAAACTTAATAAAATCAAGTAAAAGTGAAATTTTAAATTAAAGAATAAAATTTGCAAAAAAAAAAAAATTGGAGTATAATGAGTGTACGAATGAAGTTTTTAATCTTTTTACTCCAAAAATAAAAAAGAACTCTTAGAAGAAAGGAGGAAAATTGATGAAAAATAAAGTTTTTAAATTTATTGGACTCTTATTTCTTATGATGGTGATCGTAAATGTTATTTTGGCAATTATAAGTACAGTTTTGCCGATTAATTTTGTATCACCGAGTTCAGTTGTAGAACCACCACATTATTTTAAATTTGTCGTCGGGAATTTTAAGTTTTCACTGAGTCAAACGGTGTTAAATACTTGGGTTTTAATGCTTGTAATAATGTTTATTGTAAATTTGGGGACAAAAAATGCTAGTGTAAAAAATCCAAGCAGAATGCAAATTATAATGGAAGAATATTATAATTTTATTGAAAATACGTTTCTTACAACTTTTGGAAAATATAAAAAGAAATATGTCCCGTTTTTTGCGGCGCTGTTTGCTTTTATAATGTTTTCAAATTTATGCGGTTTTTTATTTCCGTTTGTAGTAATGTTCTTAAAGGGACAGAGTGGAATGGAGATAAAACCATTTTTTAGAACGCCAACGGCCGATCCGAATACGACAATTGGATTGTCACTTGTAGTAATTGTCCTTTTTTTAACAGTCTCTATAAGAAAAGGCGGATTTAAAGCGTATATAAAATCATTATTTGAGCCAATGTGGTTTATGTTTCCACTAAATATAGTCGACATTTTTTCAAAAGTTTTGAATACATCAATGCGTCTATTTGGAAATATGCTTGCAGGATTGGTAATTGTGGGACTTTTATACAGTCTTGTAGGACATCAGTTGTTCCAGACTGTAACGAATAATTTGTTGAAAGGAAACTTTTCGTTCGCGGTAGGTTGGACGATGATTCTACAACTATATTTGGATTTATTTATAGGAATTGTTCAAGCGTTTGTCTTTACAGTGTTGTCATCCGTTTATATTGGCGAAGGATTGGGCGAAGAAGGAGAAGACGAATAGTTAAATAAATCTTAATATCAGAAGAGTACAAAGAATAAAAAAACTAATAAAAAAATAAAAAAAAACAGGAGGATTTAAAATGGCAGCAACAGCAGAAATCATTAATGCAGCAGCATTGTTAGGAGCAGGGATAGCAGCAATAGGAGGAGTTGGAGCAGGACTTGGACAAGGGATTGCAACAGGATATGCAGTAGAAGCTATTTCAAGACAACCTGAAGCAAAACAGGACATTATGCAAACGTTGATTACAGGATTGGCAATTACTGAATCATCAGCAATTTATGCGTTAGTAATTGCGTTCTTATTGATTTTCTTAAAAGGATAGTTTTTATATTTGTAAAGAAAGGTTGTGAGTGTCATAGATTTAAAAAAAATAGCAATAGGACTATATTTAATAACATTTTTCAATATATCTTTTGGAGCTGTGTCAAATAACAACAAAACACAAAAAAAAACTGAAACCACAAAAGTGAAAACTACTGCTCCAAACAAAGGAACGGTCGCACCAAAAAAAGATGCAGGCGGTAAATCAACAAAAACAAAATCGGTAAATAAACAGGCGACTTCAGACAAAACAGCTGGAAGTGTACAAAAAAATGAAAAAAAAGTAAATGAAAAAAAAATCACAAAACCACCACAAAAAAGCTCATCTGCAGAAAAGCCGACATCTGTTAAAACACCAGCAAAAACAGTTGATAAGAAGAAAGAAGTAAAACCAGCATCAAAAAGTGTAACTCCGGCAAGTAGTAAAAAAACTCCAAAAACAACGGAGAAAAAAGTGGAAACAAAACCAGCACAAAAAAAGTTAAATGACAATAAAAGTACAACTAAACCTTTAGATAAGGGAACTTCTGATAAAAAAAAACCAGAAAACAAAAAAACCGAAAGTAAAAAAAATGATAATAAGTCGTCTGTAAAAAAAACGACTGAAGGAAAGCCAAATTCTAACAGTGTAAATAAATCACCTAGTGTTAAAAATTTGAGCGATATTGAAAAAGATATAAATAAAACTAAGGTTTCAGTTGAAAATGGACTTTCTAATAAAAAAGAAAATGTAAAACTTTTAGAAAAATCAAAAAAAATGGTAGATGATAAAATTGAAAAAGACAAGCAAGTTGACAGAGTAAAAATAGATAAAATAACAAAAATGAATTCTGAAAAGATATTGTCTTTTACTAAAAATTCAGAAGAAATTTTAGCTAGTGCAACTACGGTGTCAACTGAAAATTATAAAATTTTATTTACCGGAGTTAATGAAATTAACTCTAGCGAGAATAGTGAAATTACAAAGGCTACTAGATTGGATACAAGTTTTATTGCTGGATTTCAGGTGAAAAATCCGGAAATTGAGCTAGAAAGTGTAAAAGTTTATTTAGTTTTATCTGAAAAAAGTGAAAAGTTGCTGATTTCGTCAAAAGTTCCAGATAGCAGAGTGAAAAAGGAAAAAGGTAAACCTTTTGTGGAAGAATGGGCAACAGAAGTTGGTAAAAGTTCTAAAATAAAAGGATTCGGAAGTGAAAAAGACAAAAATCCTATCAGTTGGAACGGAGAATCAGATATTGTTGGTTCGGTCAGCTTAAAAAGTTTATTAAAAGATAATAAAATTGATTTAGAAAAAGTTAAAATTTCTGAATTAAAAGATTTATTTGCATTAAGTGATAGAAAATATCGCTATTTATTTAAATTTGTGATAAAAGCAAAAGGAAAAGAAGAGGAAGTTATTTTTCAACCTGGTATTTTAAATATAAAATTAACAGGAGCTAAAAATATAAAATAAAAAATAGTTCTAAAAAATAAGGAGAAAAAATGAATGAAGGAGCAAAATTAGTAAATATTGATTTTACAATGGCTATTCAGATAATAAATTTTTTAGTATTAGTCTATTTTTTCACACGGGCATTTTCAAAAAAGATTGGACAAATTTTGGAAGACAGAAAAAAAATAGCGTTATCAGAAATGGAAATCGTCGAAAATGAAAAAGAAAAATTGGAAGAAAAAAAGAAAAATATCGAAAAATTAAAAAAAGAATCCAAAAGACGTGCTAATGACATTTTGATAAAAGCTGAAAGACAAGCTGATGAAAGAAAAGATCAAATCATAAATTTAGCTATGAATAACCGTGAAAGAATGATGATGAAAGCAGAAGCTGATATTGAAAAAATGCGGCAAAAAGCTAAATTTGAGTTGCAAAAGGAAGTCGGAGAAATGGCTGTGGACCTTGCAGAAAAAATTATTAAAGAAAATATTGATAAAAATCAAGATAAAACGATTGATAAATTTATTGATGGATTAGGAGATTAAAGTTATGGAAGACGAAATCGCAAGAACATATGCAGCGGCCATTTATGATGTAGCAAAATCTTCTAATAAAATTGATGAAGTTCGAGAAGTACTTAATATTTTGATTGAAAAATATTCGGAAGAAGAACAGTTTAGAAGAATTTTAGAAGATCCGATGATTAAGTTTTCTGAAAAAGAAAAATTTTTACAAAAGTCTTTTAGTTTTGCTAGTGCAGAATCAATTAAAGTAGTAAAATATATTGTTAAAAAGAATAGAATATCTTCGGTAGCGGAAATAAAAGCCAAGTTTTTAGAAATTTATTATAAAGAAAATGATAAACTTCCAGTAAAGGCTATATTTGCAAAAGAGTTATCGAATGAACAAAGAAAGAACTTGACAGAAAAATTAGAAAAAAAATACAATAAAAAAATTGTATTAAATCTGATTGTGGACAAAAGTATAATTGGTGGAGGAATCATCAAAGTAAAAGATGAAATAATTGACGGTTCAATAAAAAATCAAATAAATGATATGAAAAAAATTTTTTAGAAATGGAGGTGCTTTTTTTGAAAATTAAACCAGAAGAGGTAAGTAAAATAATTCGTAGCGAAATAGAAAATTACAAAAATAAAATTGATATCTCCAACACTGGAACAGTTCTGGAAGTTGGAGATGGAATTGCTAGAATTTATGGATTAAGTGATGCTATGTCTGGGGAACTGCTAGAATTTGAAAATGGCGCAACCGGAATGGCTTTAAATTTGGAAGAAAGTAACATCGGAGCAGTTATTTTTGGAGAAACAGTTGGGATTAAAGAAGGAAGCTTGGTAAAAGGAACAGGAAAAGTTGCACAAGTGCCAGCTGGAGAAGAATTACTTGGAAGAGTTGTAGATGCATTGGGAAATGCTATTGACGGAAAAGGTGAAATAAAAGCTAGTAAATATATGCCAATAGAAAGACAGGCTTCTGGAATAATAGCGAGAAAACCTGTAAGTGAACCGCTACAAACTGGGATAAAAGCAATTGACGGAATGTTTCCAATTGGAAAGGGACAAAGGGAACTTATAATTGGAGATAGACAAACTGGAAAAACTGCAATAGCAATTGACGCAATAATAAATCAAAAAGAAAATGACACAATTTGTATTTATGTTGCAATTGGACAAAAAAGATCGACAGTTGCACAAATTTATAGAAAATTAGAGGAAACAGGAGCTCTTGATTACACTATAATTGTGGCGGCAACAGCGTCAGAATCTGCACCGCTTCAATATTTGGCACCATATGCGGGAGTGGCAATGGGAGAATATTTTATGGATAATGGAAAAAGTGTTTTGATAATTTATGACGACTTGTCTAAACACGCTGTCGCTTATCGTGAAATGTCCTTACTGCTTAAAAGACCACCAGGAAGAGAAGCTTTCCCTGGAGATGTATTCTATTTGCACTCAAGACTTCTTGAAAGAGCTGCAAAATTAAGTGATAAATTGGGTGGTGGCTCAATTACGGCGCTACCGATTATTGAAACAAAAGCTGGAGATATTTCGGCGTATATTCCAACAAATGTAATTTCGATTACAGATGGACAGATTTTCTTGGAAACTGATTTATTTAATTCAGGATTTAGACCAGCAATAAATGCGGGAGTTTCTGTATCAAGGGTCGGTGGATCAGCACAAATAAAAGCGATGAAACAAGTTGCTTCAAAAGTAAAATTGGAACTTGCACAATATAATGAGTTACTTGCGTTTACACAATTTGGTTCAGATTTGGACAAAGCGACAAGAGACCAGTTGAATCGTGGTTCTAAAATTATGGAAGTGCTAAAACAAGGGCAGTATAGTCCATATAAAGTGGAAGAACAGGTAATTTCATTTTACTGTGTAACAAATGGATTTTTTGACGATGTTCCAACGGAAAAAGTTCGACAGTTTGAAAGAGAATTAATTGATGCACTTTCAAGCAAAACGATTATTTTGAAACAGATTTTGGAGAAAAAACAGATTGATGATGAAATTAAAAATTCTTTAAATGACTTTATTCAAGACTTTAAAGAAGAGTATGTCTGGTAAGTAGGTGAAAAAATATGGCTGCAAATATGAAAGAAATAAAAGAGAGAATTGACAGTGTAAAAAATACAAGTCAAATCACAAATGCGATGAATATTGTTTCTTCTACAAAATTTAAAAAATTTCAAGTATTGACGCTAAAATCTCGTAGTTATGCGCAGACACTGGATATAGCGTTTGATAATTTAGTTGCGGGATTAAAAGGTAATAAATTTGTAATATTCGACGGAAAAGCTCAGGTAAAAAAAGTTGGAATTATTGTTATGACTTCAGATAGAGGACTTTGTGGAAGTTTTAATTCGAATACGCATAGAAAGCTTGAGGAAATGAAAAAGAAATTTCAAAAAGAAAATAAAGAAGTTTCCGTGATTACAATTGGAAAAAAAGCGAAAGATTATTGCAAAACGAGAAATATAGATGTCGACAGTGAATACACACAAATGATACCTGAAACTATGTTTGAAAAAGCAAAAAAAATAAGTGAAGATGTTGTACAGTTTTATTTGGATGACTACTATGACGAGGTTTATTTGATTTACTCAAAATTTGTGTCAGCGGTCGAATATAATATTCAGACAGAAAAGTTACTTCCAATTGAAAAAAAGGAAGGGCTTCCAACAAAAGAGTATATGTTTGACCCGTCGGAAGATGAAGTGCTAAATGCGTTTATTCCACAAGTTTTAAACATAAAATTGTATCAGGCCCTTTTGGAAAATTCTGCAAGTGAACATTCAGCCAGAATGTCAGCAATGAAGCAAGCCAATGACAATGCCTCAGATATGATAAAAAAATTGGAAGTGCAGTACAACAGAGAACGTCAAGGACTTATAACACAGGAATTAACCGAAATAATCGGAGGTTCATCAGGAGTACAATAAAAATTAAAATTTATATGACGGAAAGGAGAGCGACATTAATCAATGAATAAAGGTAAATTAGTTCAAGTAATTGGACCAGTTATAGATGTAAGATTTGAAAATGAATTGCCAGATATTTATAACGCTTTGGAAGTCCAAACAAAGAGTGGAAAATTAGTTGCAGAAGTACATTCACACAACGGAAACAATGTAGTGAGAGCAGTGGCAATGTCTGGAACTGACGGATTAAAACGTGGACTAGAAGTAATTGATACAGGAAAGCCTATTCAAGTTCCAGTTGGTAGACCCACTTTGGGAAGAATATTCAATGTACTTGGGGAAACAGTTGACGATGGCGACCCACTTGATAGTGACAACGTTGTAAAAGAGTCAATTCACAAAGAAGCACCGTCGTTTGAAGAACAAGGAACAGATACAGAAATTTTAGAAACTGGAATAAAAGTAGTAGATTTATTGGCACCTTATTTAAAAGGTGGAAAAATTGGACTTTTTGGAGGAGCAGGAGTAGGAAAAACTGTATTAATTCAAGAATTAATTAACAATATTGCAAAAGGACACGGAGGACTTTCTGTCTTTGCGGGAGTTGGAGAACGTACGAGAGAAGGAAGAGATTTATATAATGAAATGACTGAAAGTGGCGTTATTGACAAAACTGCCTTAGTGTATGGACAAATGAATGAACCACCTGGTGCAAGACTTAGAGTAGGTTTGACAGCGCTTACAATGGCTGAATATTTTAGAGATAAAGAAGGACAAAATGTACTTTTATTCATCGACAATATTTTCAGATTTACTCAAGCAGGAGCAGAAGTTTCGGCACTACTCGGAAGAATGCCATCAGCGGTAGGTTATCAGCCAAATTTAGCAACTGAAATGGGGGCACTGCAAGAAAGAATCACTTCGACAAATGCAGGTTCAATTACATCAGTTCAAGCTGTATACGTGCCAGCGGATGATTTAACAGACCCTGCACCAGCAACAACGTTTGCACATTTGGATGCAACAACAGTACTTTCAAGACAAATTGCCTCTCTTGGAATTTATCCAGCAGTTGACCCACTTGATTCCACATCAAGAATTTTGGAACCTGAAATTGTTGGAAATGAACATTATAAAGTTGCAAGAGATACTCAGAAAGTGTTGCAAAGATATAAAGAATTGCAAGATATAATCGCTATTTTGGGTATGGATGAACTGGATGAAGAAGATAAATTAACTGTAAACCGTGCAAGAAAAATTCAAAGATTTTTCTCACAACCATTTTCTGTTGCAGAACAGTTTACTGGAATGAAAGGGAAATATGTACCTTTAAGAGAAACAATTCGTGGATTTAAAGAAATTTTGGACGGGCTTCACGATGATTTGCCAGAACAGGCATTCTTATATGTAGGAACTATTGATGAAGCGGTTGCAAAAGCAAGAGAATTGATGGCAGAATAAAATGTGGAATAGGAGTATTAGTGTGCTCCTTTTTCGTATTTATAAAATTTTTTAGTTGTTAAAGGAGGGAAAATGGCACAAGAATTTATTTTAAAAGCAGTAACTCCAGAAGGTCTTGTATTTGAAAAACCTGTTACTTTTGTAAAAGTTAGAACAGAAAATGGAGATATCGGAATTCTTGCCAAACATATAAATTTTATTTCTCCAATTGGTGCTGGAGAAATGTTAGTCAGAGAAAATGGAAAAGAAGAAGTTACATATTATTTGGAAGGCGGATTTTTAGAAGTGAGACAAGATAAAGTTGTAATTTTGGGAGAAACTTTAATTGAGTCGACAAAAGCTGAGGCTGTTAAAAGAGCAAGAAACGCTGCAATTGAAATTGCAAAAAAACATAAAATTCAAGAAGAACGGGATATTTTAGGAACTAAAAAACGAATTCAAAGTAATTTGACAAGAAAATAAATTTGAGGTAAAATATAAGTGTAAAAAAAATTTATGGAAGGCGGTGTCATCATGGTGCAAAAAAATTGTAAAACAAAAAGAACACATTATAGAAATTATGTAAATAAAAAAATTATGATGAATGAAAAAGCATCAAAAGAATTAAAAAAAGTATTAAAATTTGTTCCATTTGAAATAATAGAGCAAATGATGATAGTAAAATTTTTAAAAAATATTTTTGAAATAAAAAGAAGTAAAATTTTTTATAGAAATTTTATAAATAAAAAATTGATAGGAAATTTAGGTAAAAAATACAGAAAAATTTTAAGGGAAATTTCTTTTAATTATGAAGGTATGACAGTTGAGCAAATAAAGAAGAGATATGTTGAAACAGAGATAAATCGTTCAAAATTTGCGATAGGAACAGAATTTGATGGAAATTCCAATCATGAAGATATTTACTTTGATAAATCACCACTTCCATCATCATATTTTGTAGATGAAATAGTACTTATGCCAAAAAATCCGACAACATTGTTTGCTTATTGGGAAATTAGGGAAGACACATTTAGAAGATTGTCTAATGATAACGGTATAGTTGATAATATAATTATCAAATTGTTTAAAGATGGACAGGAATACAGAAAAATCGTAAGACATGAAAGAATTGGATCACACTATATCACAGATGTTGATGTCAACGAAAATTACGAAGTTTCGATTGGATATGAAGATGTCTATGGAAACTTTTCTGAAGTAGCTCACTCTGTCAAAGTTATTTCGCCAAATGATAAAATATCTGATAATTTAGATTTGTTGTGGGGAACTGTAAAAGAAGACAAAAATACAAACCAACTTATAAAATACATAAATGTTCCTGTGATGACACCGGAAAATAGAGAATTTTTGGAACTTTCTGATGAATTTAAAGATGCACAGGATGAATTTGTTTACGAAATAATAAGAAGATTGAGAAAAGTAGGTTCATCTGAAGTCTTTATTGAAGAAGAAGTAAAAGGAAGAAAAATAACATCAAAACCAGATAGGCTTGATATGAGTGGAGCTAGAAGTAGTTAAGGACAATTAATTTTTGAGAGAATAAATGTTCTCTCATTTTTTTTCGATTAAATTGTGAATAAAGGAGCAAGTATGGAAAATCTAGAAAAAATAAACCAATTGAGAAAAATAATAAATGAAAGTAAAAAAATTGTATTTTTTGGTGGCGCAGGAGTTTCTACGGAGTCGGGAATTCCTGATTTCAGAAGTGCAAATGGAATTTATAGTAAAAAGTTAAATAGGCATTTTTCACCTGAAGAGCTGATTTCACATACCATGTATTTAAGATATCCAAAGGATTTTTATGATTTTTATAAAAAAAATTTAATTTATAAAGATGCCAAACCTAATTTTGCACACTTTTATTTGGCTAAACTGGAAAAGGAAGGGAAATTAAGTGCTGTCATAACTCAGAATATTGACTGCTTACATGAGATGGCTGGAAGTAAAAATGTTTTGAAAGTACACGGTACAATTGACAGAAATATTTGTACAAAATGTGGAAAAGTCTATAATTTGGATGAGTTTTTAAATTTTTGTAAAAAAGAGGAAGTTCCGCATTGTCCTGACTGTGGTGGAGTTATAAAGCCAGATGTAACTCTTTATGAAGAAGGGTTAAATATGGAAATTTTTTCAGAAGCAATAAGACAAATTTCAAGTGCGGATACTTTAATTATTGGTGGAACATCATTAATTGTTTATCCAGCAGTTTCGCTAATTCAATATTTTAAAGGAAAAAATCTTATTTTAATCAATAAGAGCTCAACTGATAAAGATTATTTAGCAAATTTAGTCATTCACGACAAAATAGGAGAAGTTTTTAAAAAATTATAATTGACAAAATATATTAAAGTGGTAAAATAATATAAACATTTTAAATTTTTTAGAAAGTGAAAATTATAGATGGAAAATGAAAAAATAAGTGTGAAAACTTGTGGGAAACTTTACATCGCTGGAGAATATTCCGTGCTGAAATGTGGAAATAGTGCTATTATAAAAAATGTTGATATCTTCATGAGGGCACGAATAAATTTTTCTAAAACTTCAGAATATCATATATTTTCGGATATGTTCGATTATTCAGCTACACTTGAATACGATAAAAATTATTTATTAATTCAGAGTACAATAAAAAATGTAAATGATTTTTTGATTTTAAATGGAATCGATCCTGAAGCAATTGACTTAGAAATAACAGGAAAAATGGAAAAAAATGGGAAAAAATACGGAATTGGCTCAAGTGGAAGTGTCGTAGTTTTAGTGATAAAAGCTATGTTTGAGCTGTATTGTAAAAAATCGGGGGGGAATTTTTTTCAAAAGAGACAATTTTTAAATTGGCAGCTTATACGTTGTTAAAATTGGGAGATAACGGCTCAATGGGAGATTTAGCTTGTATTTCTTACGAAAGTATGATATTTTACACATCTTTTGACAGAAAAAAAATTAAAAAATTTATTGACAAAAAAGATTTAAAAAAAATTTTGAAAATGGATTGGGGGTACAAAATAGAAAAAATAAAATGCGGAATAAAATGTGAATTTTTAGTTGGGTGGACAAAAAAACCGTCAATTTCAACTGAAATGATTAAAATTGTGAAATCTTCGATAGATGAAAAATTTTTAAATGAGGTTCAAAATATTGTAAATAATTTAAAAGTGGCCATTGTCAATGGAGAAAAAGAAAATATGAAAAAATTAATTACAGAAAATGGAAATATTTTAAAAAATTTAAATAAAAATATTTACAGTCCAGAATTGATAAAACTTGTCAAAGCTTCAGAAGGACTTGATGTGTGCGCCAAAAGTAGCGGTTCAGGAGGTGGCGACTGTGGAATTGCGTTTTCTTTTGACGAGAATGACAGCAGAGAATTAACTAAAAGATGGGAAAAACTAGGAATTGAGACGATATTTCTGGAAAAATTGTAAAAAATAGAACAGAGAAAGGAAAAATTTAATTAATGAAGAGAAAAGATGACCACATTAAGTTTTCATTGCAATATGAAAGTGATTATAATAGCTTTGACGATGTTCAGTTGGAACACAGTTCGCTGCCAAAATACAATTTGGAAGAAATTGACTTATCAACAACTTTTGCAGGACACAATTTTAAATTTCCATTTTTTATTAATGCGATGACTGGCGGGAGTGAAGCTGGGAAAAATATTAACCAAAAGTTAGCTAAAATTGCAAATGAATGTGAGATTTTACTTGTAACTGGCTCATATAGCGCAGCGCTAAAGAAACCAGACGATAATTCTTTTAAAGTTGTAAGAGAAAATAATAAAAATTTATTACTTGCGACAAATATTGGAATTGATAAAGATTTTGAAAGTGGACAAATAGCGGTAAATGAATTAAATCCATTATTTTTACAAATTCATGTAAATCTTATGCAAGAGCTCATAATGCCTGAAGGAAGTCGTAATTTTAACGAGTGGGAAAGTAATTTAAGAAGTTTTGTAAAAAATATAAAAGTGCCGTTAATCTTAAAGGAAGTCGGCTTTGGAATGGACAATAAAACTATTGAAAAAGCGATAAAGTTGGGAATAAAAACTGTGGATATAAGTGGTCGTGGTGGTACAAACTTTGCCTACATCGAAAATATGCGCCGTAAAAATCATTTTGAATATTTGAATGATTGGGGAAAAACAACAGTTCAAGCGCTTTTAGATGCAAAAAAATTTGAAGAAAAAGTTGAAATTATTGCAAGCGGTGGTGTGCGAAATCCTCTCGATATAATAAAATGCCTTGTCTTAGGTGCAAAAGGTGTCGGAATTTCGGGAACAATTTTGAAATTTTTAACTAAATATTCGACAGAAGAAATCATAGAAATTTTAAATAGCTGGAAAAATGAATGTAAAATGATAATGTGCGCTTTAAATGTGAAAAATGTAGATGAACTAAAAAATATAAAATATTATTTATACGGAAAAACTATGGAATTTTATAGAAATTTATGCTAAGGAGTGATTTATGAAAAAAAATTTAATTGTATATGATTTTGATAAAACGATTTATAGCGGAGAAACTGGTGTCGATTTTTCGGTATTTTATTTGAAAAAATATCCGTTAAAGTCCATTTTGTTTTTAATTGCTTATTTTAGATACTTAGTTTTGTATCTTTTGAAAATTGTAAATTTAGCAAAAGTAAAAGAAAAATATTTCAAATTTTTGGAATCTCATACGAAGCAGGAAATACAAGATTTGATTGACGAATTTTGGGAAAGCAAAAAAGATGAAATTTATCCATGGGTAAAAGAGGAATTGCAAAAGAATAAAAAAGAAGCTGATTTTGTCATTGTAACTTCGGCAAGTCCTTTGTTTTTAATCGAAAAATTTTTAATTTCGCTAGGCTTTGACATTGTTTTTGGAACAAAATTCGTGGGAGATAACCAAAAGAGATTTGTTGCTCAAATTAATGGAAAAAATAATAAAGGTGAAGAAAAAGTAAAAAAATTAAATAGATGGGCAAAAAAAAATAATTATGAGTATGAAATAGTTAAATTTTACTCTGACAGTCTTGCTGATAAGCCTTTATACGATATTGCGAAACAAAAGTTTTGGATAAAAAAAGGCAAGATTTCATCTGGAATGCCAACAAAAAAAACTTTAATTGATAAGTTATTTTGGAATTAAAGAAATAAAAATATAAAAAATAAAAAATTGTTCTAATTGTGGAGCAATTTTTTTATAAAAAAGTAAAAATAAAAAAGGATTAATTTAATAAAATCAATCCCAATTAATCATAAAAATTTCTTTTTAATCAATTTTAAAGTTAGTTAAAACATCATCTTGTATAGTATTTGCCCATTTCGCTATCTGTCTTAATATTACTTTATTTTTCCAATTTTTCTTATTTCCAACGATCAAGACTTCATCTCCAATTTTTACATTTTTGATGTCAGTTAAATCTATAAAAATCATATCCATACATATTTCACCCAAAATATTTGCTTTTTTGTCATTTACAAGTACATATGCACAGTTTTTTTTACTTTCGATTTGTTTCGGAAGCCCATGTGCGTAACCTATTGCGACAATTCCAACTTTTGTATCTCTTTTTAAAATTCCTTTATTTCCATATGAGACTTTTTCGCCTTTTTTCACTTCTCGTATATTTATAATTTTTGATTTTACTAAAACAGCGCTTTCCAAGCCAACATCGTAAGAAAGTGGTTCCAAACCGTAAATTGCCATTCCGACACGGCAAAAGTCATAGTTATATTTTTTTCCGTATTTAAATAGTAACGGACTTGCCTGTAAATGCTTATATTTATATTTTATCTTATTGTCATCAAAAATTTTTAAGATTTTTTCAAATTTTTTGATTTGTTTTTCTGTTTCAATTTCGTTTTCAGCGTCAGAGATATGAGAAAAAATCGAAACAATATCCAATTTTAATTTTTTATTTTTCAAAAAATTATTATTTAGTTTTTTTATTTCTTTTATTATTTCAAAAACTTCATTTTCATCAAATCCAAGCCGATTCATTCCACTGTTTATTTTTATGTGAATTTTTAGACAGACATTTTTTTTAAAATTATTCAAAATATTGATATAATCGTAAAATTGCTTTTTACTAAAAATTGTTATTTCAAATCTATTTTTAATCGCTATTTCTAATTTTTCTGGCTCCACATAATTAAGCGTCATTATATTACAAGTATTTTTTTTCTTTAATTTTTTTAAAATCTCGCAAACTTTCATAGCTTCTTCAAAATAAGCTACTGCAAAATAGTTACAGTCATTTTTTATTAAAACTGGCAAAATTTTTTCTATTTTAAGTCCGTAGGCGTCATCTTTTATCACACAAATTATATTTTCATTAATTGAGCGAATCTTTTCTAAATTTTTTTTTATACTGGAGTTATTTATTTTCAAATTAACTAACATTATTTTTTACTTTCCAAAATTTTTGATTCAATTAATTTTTTAAAGGCTTTCCCCCTATGGCTCACAGCTTTTTTTTCATCAGGTAAAGCAACTCCAAAACTTTTTTTCAAATCGTACGAATAAAATAGCGGATCATATCCAAATCCACCATCTCCACAATTCTCGAATAGTATTTCTCCGTTGGCTCTGCCGGAAAAAGACTTGACTTTACCATTTGGAAAAGCAATACTTACAACTGATATAAAATGTGCTGTTCTTTTTTCTTTTGGCACATCTTTTAAATTTTGTAAAAGTTTTTCGTTATTTTTTTTATCATTTCCATCTTCTCCAGCGTATCTCGCTGAAAAAATTCCAGGCTCTCCATTTAATGCGTCAACACACAACCCTGAGTCGTCTGAAATTGTTGTAATTTTTATAAATTTAGAAATTTCAATCGCTTTTTTTTGTGAATTTTCTTTAAAAGTTTTTCCGTCTTCCACTACATCCGGTATTTCAATGTCATCCAGAATTGACAAAACTTCAAGATTCATTCCTTCGGTCAACTTTTTAAAATCTTTTATTTTTCCTTTATTTTTTGTAGCTAGAAATATTTTCATTTTGTTTTCTCCTAAAAACTGCTCTTTATATTTGTAAATTTTTGTGTTTATCAAATTTAATTTTTATATTTTTTCAAATTGTCTTTTATTATGTCGTTTACAATTTTATGAATATTTTTTTGTTCTTGAATTGGTAAAGTAGTGAGATCAATGGGTTTATCGACTATTACTTTAATATTTTTGTTGCCTTTTACTTTCAAGCTTTTTTTGCTTTGGACTGCATAAGTTCCAGAAATTGTTATTGGCAGAATTCTCACTTTTGTATCTGTCGCAAGTTTAAAGCTTCCCTTTTTAAATTCACCAACTTCTCCAGTTTCTGTTCTGCTACCTTCTGGAAAGATTACGTAAGAGTAACCGTCCTTTACTTTTGACATCGCATTTTTCATGTCTTTCATTCCCTGACGAACATTTTTTCTATCCAAAAAAATACAGTTTAGTGCTTTCATCCAGCCACCAATTAGAGGCCAAGTTTTCATTTCCTTTTTTGCAATAAAAGCAAAGTCGAGTGGTAAATACCCAAGAAGCGTTGGAATATCCAGATTGCTTTGATGGTTTGAAATTAGAATGACAGGTTCTTTAGTTTCTTTTATTTTTTTAATTTCTCTTTCACAGTCATTCTCATAAATGACTTTCACTTTACTTCCTGATGCCCAAACTAAATTTTTTCCCCAGTTTGTTCCAACTTTACGAGCAAAATTGTGAGCGTCTCGCCCCTTTTTAAAAAGTAACGCTGGAGCTCTAAAAATCATTCCGTACAAAAATGTTCCCACAAGTATAAAATGGTAAAATATTGTTCTCATTTTTCACTCTCCCTAATTAATTTTTTATTTTAAAAATCTGATTTATATTCTTTAATTTTTTCAAATATTTTGTCCAGTGAAAATCCTTGTCTTGCTAAAAATTGTATAAATTTTTGTTCTTCTTTTAGTTGTTTTAAGTATTCATCTTTTTTTAAGTCAGAATTTTTGTAAACCAATTTTTTTTCATTTTTTTTAATTAAATTTTCAAGTCTTTTGTCATCAATACTTCCCTCAGTTTCTAACTCTTCATATGCAAGTTCTACTATTTTTTTCTCAATGCCTTTTTGTGTCAAATTGTAAATAATTCTATTTTTTCCATATTTTTTATTTTTTATGTAGGAAATTGAGTAGTCTAAGTCATTTAAATATCCCAATTCCTCTAATTTTTTTATCGCTTTTTTTATCGCATTGTTATTCTGATATTTTTCTTCTAATTTTTTATAAAGTTCTTTTTTAGTTCTGTCTTTTAAAGAAATCAAAAAAATCCCTTTTTCTAAAGCAGCCTCATACGAAATATTATCATAGAGGCTAGAAATATCATCGTTTACTTTTAATCTGTATTTTTGTCTTAAAAATGGACTTATATCCATTATTTCTTCTGTCGACAAATATAATTTATTTCTTGCTATTTTTTTTATTACCATTAGTCTTCCATTTCGTTGGAATCATTAGAATTACTTTGGTCTTCTGGATTTTCAATGTTTTTAGTATTTTCATCTTTGGCATTAAGTCCCAATTTTTCTCTTATTTTTTCCATTACTTGAGTTTCAATTCGAGAAAATAATTCTGTGTTTTCTTTTAACATTTTTTCAACATTAATTCGACCTTGTCCCAGTTTTTCATCGCCATAAGCAAACCAAGAACCACTTTTTGAAATAATTCCAAAATCAATTCCAGCGTCTAATATTTCACCAATTTTTGAAATTCCTTGCCCATACATTACATTAAATCTAGCTTCTTTAAACGGTGGAGCAACTTTATTTTTAGTAACCTTTACTAAAACTTCATTTCCAATCATTTCGTCCCCTTGTTTTACTGAACCAACTCTTTTCACTTCCATTCTTACAGTTGCAAAAAATTTTAATGCACGACCTCCTGAAGTAGTTGTCTGAACTCCAGGAACAAACGAAAATCCACCAATTTTTTCCCTTATCTGATTGATAAAAATCATAACTGTATCAGATTTTGCAATACTTCCCGTCAATTTTCTAAGCGCTTTTGACATAAGTCTTGCTTGAAGTCCCATTTGCTGATCTCCCATTTCACCTTCAATCTCCGCTTTTGGAACAAGAGCTGCAACTGAATCCACAACAATTACATCCATAGCCCCACTTCGTACAAGCATATCAGCAATTTCAAGAGCCTGTTCCCCTGTGTCAGGTTGAGAAATTAAAAGTTCGTCAATGTTTACTCCCAGTGCTTTAGCATAAACAGGATCCAGTGCGTGTTCCGCGTCAATAAAACCAACAACTCCTCCCTCTTTTTGTGCTTCCGCAATAATATGAAGTGCAAGCGTCGTTTTCCCAGAGGATTCCGCTCCATAAATTTCGATGATTCTTCCTCTTGGAACTCCTCCTACACCAAGTGCTATATCTAAATTTATACTCCCAGTAGAAATGGCTTTTATGTTCATTTTATGATTTTCTCCAAGTTTCATGATAGCACCTTCACCATAGTCCTTTTGTATTTGTTTCAGTGCCAAATCTAACATTTTTTCTTTATTTTCTTTATTTTTTTCGTCAATTTTTTTCTTAGCCATTATAACCTCTCCTTATTTTTGATTTTTTCAATTTATATTATATCATAAATTTAAAATTTTTATAAATTTATTTTTGTCTTGAGATGGTTTAAAAATTTTAGGGGCAGATTTTTTAATTTCAAATTTTTTAGCTTATTTTTGATTACAAGATGTTATTTTGTTTAATATTATTTTTTTATTTTTTTACATAAGGGGAAAGGACCGCCATTTCCCCTTATAATCCCCACGCTCGTCTAAGAATTTTTTTGAAGCAAAGCCGAAACTCGCACTAAACGTGCTCAAACAGTCGTCTTTACTCCAAAAAAATCACAACACCTTTTGTATAATAGTAAAATTTAAACCGTCGGAGCATTTTTATGTGTTGACAAAACTGTCTGAGCGTAAGCGAGTTTTTTGGCAGTGCATAAAAATGTCGAAGACTAGCCGGGGTGCAGGGGTGCGGCGATGAGCACTTCTGCTTAAAAAAGAAAAAATTATTTTAGTAACTTTCTGGATTGAATGAAAAACTTAAAATAAGATTTTTTATTTACCCCTAACTATTTTACTCTGTCTTCAAAATTAACCGACTGTACAAAACATTAAAAATCTAGTATAATATAGTAAATACTTTTTTATTAAAAGAAAGGGAGAAAACAATGAAAATAGTAGTTTATGGTGCTGGGGTGATGGCACACCATGTAAAGGAATCTATAATAAATAGTAAAAATGAATTTGTGGGTTTTGTTGATCCACTTGGGAAGGGAGATTTTACTAATTTAAAAGGAGAAAATTTAAATGTGGAATATGATGCAATAATTGATTTTTCACATTTTACCTTAATTGACGATGTCTTGGAAGCGGGAATTGCAAAGAAAGTACCAGTTTTAGTGGCAACAACTGGACATACACAAGAGCAGTTGCAAAAAATTGAAAAGGCAGCAGAAATAATTCCTATAATTAAAGCTACTAATACTTCAGTAGGCGTAAATATTGTAAATGAGATAGTTGCGTTTGCAACAAAATTATTAAAAGATTTTGACATTGAAATTGTGGAAAAACATCACAACAGAAAAATTGACGCTCCGAGCGGGACAGCTTCAACACTTTTAGAAATTGTAAAAGAAAATTTGAATGACGGAAATGATTACAGAACAGTTTACGGAAGAGAAGGACACAGTAAAAGAGCTGAAAAAGAAATAGGAGTTCATTCAATTCGAGGTGGAAATATTGTTGGAGAGCATAGCGTTATTTATGCTAAAAATGATGAAATTATTGAAATTAAACATGAAGCGTTGTCAAGAAAGATGTTTTCTGATGGTGCGGTAAAAGCAATAGAGTTTTTAAGTGGTAAAAATGCTGGAAAATATACTATGAGAGATGTTTTGGGAATTAATAAATAAAATATTTGTTGTAAAATTTACGAAAAAATGGTAAAATAGACACAAAATTGTAATAAGATGAAAGTTAAATTTAAAAAATATTTGAAAAATTTGGAGGTAAAATGACAGAATTTGAAAAATCAAAAGCTATTATTCAATATATTGCTGATGCCAAAAAGACAACTCCAGTGGAGCTTTATACAGATGAAGAAATAAAAAATTCTTATTCTTGCAAAGTCATTGGAAAAGATGGATTAAAAGTTGTTTTTGGGGATTGGAAAGAAATAGAAAAAATCATAAATGAAAATAACTTACAAAATTATTATTTAAAAAATGATAGAAGAAATTCTGGAGTACCAATGCTTGATATAAAAAATATTAATGCAAGAATTGAGCCAGGAGTATTTATCAGAGATAAAGTTAATATTGGGGACAGAGCCGTAATAATGATGGGAGCAGTTATAAATATTGGTGCTGAAATTGGTGAAGGAACAATGATTGATATGAACGTTGTTTTAGGTGGAAGAGCCAAGGTTGGAAAAAACTGTCATATTGGAGCAGGAGCAGTGCTTGCAGGAGTTATTGAACCACCTTCAGCAGACCCTGTCATAATAGAAGACGACGTAATTGTGGGAGCAAATGCTGTAGTTCTGGAAGGAGTAAAAATTGGAAAAGGTTCAGTGGTTGCGGCAGGAGCAATAGTTACTCAAAATGTCCCAGAAGGTGTCGTAGTTGCAGGAACGCCAGCTAGAATTATAAAAGGAGTGGATGCTAAGACAGCTTCAAAAACTGAATTGGTAAATGCTTTAAGAAATTTATAAAAAATATTTAAATTTAATTTTTTGTTTAATTTACAAAAGAAAATAGAACATAATTTAAAAACTTTTAATATAATGTGTTTAAAATAAAAAAATTTTGACAATACAATTTTTGAATGTAGTATTAAATTATGTATAAATATTTATCATTTATATAGATAAATTAAAATTTAGGAGGAAATTATGAAAAAATTATTACTAATAGGAGCAATCTTAGTAACAGGAGCTTTATCATTTTCAGATTCAAAAGCTGATTATGAAAAAGCAAGAACTTTAGCAGCACAAAAGAAAACAGCAGAAGCTGTTAAAATTTTGGAAACACTTTCAAAAACAGGAGATGCAGAATACAAACAAAGAGCAAATTTGGAATTAGGTTCTTATTATTTGCAACAAAATCAAATAACAAAAGCAAAACCTTATTTGGAAACAGCTTTTGACGGTGGAAAAGTTGTAAATGGGTACAGTGCAGAAGCTGCAAGATTATTATATTTGGTAGGAATCGCTCAAAAAGATAAAAAATCAGCCGAAAAATATATTCTTTGGACAGATGAAAAAACTCAAGGAAAAGATGCAGATATCGTTTCAAGCTTAATCATTTTCTATTTTGACAACAACGAACAATCAAAAGGGACTACAAGATACAATCAAGCAATGAAATCAACTGATAAAGCTTTCGTTGCCGAAGTAAACTACAATGTAGGTCAATACTATTTGACAAAAAATAACAAATCACAAGCTAAGACATACCTACAAAAAGCATATACAGGTGCACCGCAAAAAGTAAATGGAGCAGGAATCTTACTAGCTGAAATAGCTATGTCAGAAAAAAATACAGCACAAGCTGAAAAATATTTAACTGAAATGAATACAGCAGCAGGTGGAAAAAATTCTCAAATTTTAGGAATGCTTGGAACTTTCTATTTACAAAAAGGAGATGCAACAAAAGCTGAACAATATTTATCAAAAGCAGTTGCTGCAGAACCTAAAAATGTAGAAGCAAAAGTATTGTTATTAGGAATTTATGAAATGCAAAAAAATACAGCAAAAGTAAATTCAACATATAATCAGTTAAAATCTGGAACACCAAAAGTAACTAATGCTCAAATTGGTACTTATTTTGCGCAAGCAGGTGCAGGGGATTTAGCTGTTAAATATTTACAAAAATCAATTTCAGAAGATAAAAATAACGAAGCAAAAGTTTTATTAGGACAAGTGTATGCAGCTGCAGGTAAAAAAGCAGAAGCCGTAAAAATTTTACAAGAAGCTGTAAAAAGTAATGTAAGAGGCGCATCAGACGTTTTAAAACAAGTTCAATCAATGAAATAATAAATGTGATTAATTAAGAAAAAAATAGTGAGATTAAAAAATTTCACTATTTTTTTGTTATAACTAAAACTCTGACTCGCTATATCACAAAATTTTTATTCTGAACAATTTTTAGTGAACTGATTCCAATCTGTATGAAAGTGAGAGTTTTATCAAATTTTATTAAACTAATTTTTTAAATGATTCATTTTACAAACTAAAAAAGGTTATTTTTTTGTAGGTGCAGTTGTTGTAGTCTTATTTTCTATTAAATCCTTTGGGTATGATTTGTCATTTGTAAAAGCCCAAGAACCGTTGTAAAAATAGTTACCATCGTTATTGACTAAATTTTTTCCAGCTTTTAAGTGCATAAATTTATATTTTTTTAAATAGCTTTCAACTTTGTCTTTATCTTGAATTAAGATTCCAATTTTAACATTTTCATAGTTTTCACCATCAAATACGCAGTTTTCAAAGTCAATATCAACACGGCTGTCTTTTTCATTAATTTTTTTATAATCTCCATGTGATTTTGGGACTTTACAGTAAGAATTTTTTTCCAATTTTGCAGTTTTTTCATGATTCTTTTCAGCGAAAGTTGCAAAAGAAAATAAAATTAACATTGCTAATATACCTTTTTTCATTTTAAAATTCCTTCTTTCTTTGTAGATTTTTTATTATAACATCTGTTATATATGTAATTATATCAAATTTTTCAGGTATTTGCAATGATAATTTAAAAAAAGAAAAAAATAAGATGAAATCAATAAAAAAATAGTAAAGACAATATTAATTTATCATTACTATTTTTGAACTTTTTAACTGAAAAACAGCTGTAAATCGTTTTCAACGGTAGTTATACCAGTTAACCCAAATTGCTCGTTTAATAAACTTGCAACATTTTTTGAAATAAATGCTGGTAAAGTCGGACCGATGTGAATGTTCTTAACACCTAAATAAAGTAACGCAAGTAACACAATTACGGCTTTTTGTTCGTACCATGCGATATTAAATTCAATTGGTAAATCATTTATATCGTTTGCATTAAAAATTTCTTTTAATTTTAGTGCTACGACTGCCCAAGAATAAGAATCGTTACATTGCCCGGCGTCAAGAACTCTAGGTATACCATCAATATCTCCCAGATTTAATTTGTTATATCTGAATTTTGCACATCCTGATGTTAAAATTACGACATCTTTTGGTAATTTTTTTGCAAATTCAGAATAATATTTTCTTGTTGTATGTCTGGCATCGCATCCACTCATAACTATGAATTTTTTGATCGCTCCTGATTTTACTGCATTCACAATTTTGTCAGCAAGGGCAAATACTTGTCCGTGTGCAAATCCACCTGTGATTGTTCCATTTTCAATTTCAGTCGGTGCTTTACATTTTTTTGCTAATTCTATAACTTCGCTAAAATCAATTTTTCCATTTTTGTCGGCTTTTAATTTTTTCCAGCCTGGTAGTCCTGTTGCGTTTAATGTAAATATCCTGTCGTTGTATGTTGCATTTTTTTTAGGGGGAACCAAACAGTTTGTGGTAAATACGACGGGACCGTTGAATGTTTCAAATTCTGTTGTCTGATGATACCAGGCATTTCCATAATTTCCTACTAGATGTTTGTATTTTTTTAATTCAGGATAGTAATGAGCTGGCAGCATTTCCGAATGAGTGTAAACATCAATTCCAGTTCCTTTGGTCTGTTCCAAAAGCTCTTTTATGTCTTTTAAGTCGTGTCCAGAAATCAAAATTCCAGGATTTTTTCCAACTCCTATATTTACTTTTGTCATTTCAGGCGTTCCAAAAGCTGAATTGTTCGCTCTGTCTAAAAGTGCCATCACATCTACGCCAAATTTTCCTGTTTCAAAGACAAGATTTGTAAGTTCTTCGGCGCTTAAGTCGTTATCTTCGGTCGCAACTAGTGCTCTTTCAAAAAAGTCATAAATTTCATTACTTTCAAATTTTAAGTTTAGTGCATGAAAGCCATAAGCAGAAAGTCCTTTTAAGCCATATAGAATTATTTCTCGGAGTGAACGGATATCTTCATTTTCTGTTCTTAAAACGCCAACTTCACGAGCTAGGTCTACTAAATCACTGCTTTCATCGAATTCAAAAGTGGCAAGTTTTGAGCCTTCAAATTTAGAATCAAATGGAATTTTTGAATTTTCCAATTCTTTTGCTAAAAATTTTCTTAATTTTATACCTTCATGAATGTATTCCTTGATTTCTTCTCCATCAAAGTTCGCATTTGTTATAGTTGAAAAAAGTGCACGATATAAATATTCGTTTACATTTTTGTAAATCTTTTTATTTTTTCTGAGTTTATTAGAATAAAGTGCAACTCCTTTTACAACAAAAATAAGCACGTCCTGTAAGTTTGAAACTTCGTCATTTTTCCCGCAGACTCCCATAACTGTGCAACCTTGATTTCTACTTGTTTCCTGACATTGAAAACAAAACATATTATTCATAATTTTCTCTCCATTTATATTTTTTTGAAATATTTAATTTTAAAATCTCCACAATTTTTAAAATTAATTTTTTTATTTCAACAAAAAAATTATACTACAAATAATTAATAAATTCTGTAACTTATATCACACTTTTTAAATTTTTTAGAAAATATGTATTTTTAGATATGTTTGATAGCCAAAGTTTTTTTATTTTAAAAAGGGGGTACCCCCCTTGCTTAATAATTATTTTTTTAAATATTTTTTTACAATTTCTCTGTCATCGAAATGAATTTTTTCTTTTCCAATTATTTGATAAGTTTCATGTCCTTTTCCAGCGATTAAAAGGCTGTCCCCTTTTTGAAGCATTCCAATACCTCTTTTTATCGCTCTTTCTCTATCAGCAATAATCAAATATTTGTCAAACGGGTAGTCGATTTGAACAAGTCCCTTTTCAATTGCAGCTAAAATTGAAATCGGATTTTCTGTTCTAGGGTTATCGGAAGTCAAAATTATAAAATCACTGAATTTAGCGGCAGCTTTTGCCATTTTAGGTCTTTTTTCGTGATCTCTATCACCACCAGCACCAAAAATTGTAATTACTTTGTTGTCGGTAATTTTTTTCAAAGTTTTTCCAACATTTAAAAGTCCATCATCTGTATGAGCAAAATCTACAACAATTCTGGCTTGTAAATTGTTTTTTATTGTTTCAAATCTTCCCGGAATTGAAGAAATGCTTGACAATTTTTCTAGAATGTAGTTGATATCAATCCCCATTGATAAAAGGACGGCAACGCACCCTAAAATGTTGTAAAGGTTGTAATCTCCAATTAGACTTACTTCTACTGTGTATTCTGTTTCTTGCAAGACAGAATTGATTTTTTCAAAATAATTTTTTACATCAATTTTTATTTTCATTCCATCATTTGTGTAATTGATAATTTCTCCGTAAACATCGGCATTTTTATCGTTTTTTGAAAATGTAATATAACTTCTTCCCCGATTATCTTCAAATATTCTTTTTCCATATTCATCGTCAATATTTATAATTCCAGCACCATCATCTCTTAACAACGTAAATATTTTTTTCTTGGCATTAAAATAGTTTTCCATAGTTTTGTGAAAATCCAAGTGATCTTGAGTTAAATTTGTAAAAATTGCACCATCAAATCTTAACATATCCACCCGTCCAATTTGAAGAGCGTGAGAACTGACTTCCATTATAAAGTACTTTGCTCCCATTTTCACACTTTTATCTATTAATTTTATTAATTCAAGTGATTCTGGAGTTGTGTTTACAGTTGGGAAGTTTTCGTTTAAAATACGGTTTCCAGTAGTTCCTATTCGAGCGGTTTTTTCTAGGATATTTTCCAAAATGAAACTTGATGTAGTTTTTCCGTTTGTCCCAGTGACACCAATTATTTTTATTTTATTTTGTGGAAAATCATAAAAATTTGAAGCAATAATTCCCAATTTTTTTCTTATATTTGAGATGAAAACAAAAGTAACATTTTTTGAATTTTCATATCTTTCAGGATTTACCATTTTTTCAACAACAATCATTTTTGCACCTTTATCAATAGCACTTTGAATAAATTCGTGACCGTCAGTAGCGCTTCCAATCATAGCGATAAAAACAAAGTCATTTTCTATTTTTCTGGAATCATATTCTATACCTTTTATTTCAAAAGTTTCACCTTCATGAAAAATTTTGTAGTCTACATTTTCAAAAATTTTATACATTTATTATCATCTCCTATGTTTATTTTGTTCAAAAATCTTAATTCTGCTTTTATTATACCACTTTTATTTATTTTTTTTAAGTTCAAAAATTTTTTTCTTTTAATTGAAGTAAAATATTAAAAAAAGTCAAATTATATCATTTTATTTATTTTGTAGTTTTTTTATTAATTTTTTTATATTTCGATGGTTTAAAAATTTTAGGGGCAGATTTTTTAATTTCAAATTTTTTAGGTTATTTTTGATTACAAGATGTTATTTTGTTTAATATTATTTTTTTATTTTTTTACATAAGGGGAAAGGACCGCCATTTCCCCTTATAATCCCCACGCTCGTCTAAGCATTTTTTTGAAGCAAAGCCGAAACTCGCACTAAACGTGCTCAAACAGTCGTCTTTACTCCAAAAAAATCACGACACCTTTTGTATAATAGTAAAATTTAAACCGTCGGAGCATTTTTATGTGCTGACAAAACTGTCTGAGCGTAAGCGAGTTTTTTGGCAGTACATAAAAATGTCGAAGACTAGCCGGGGTGCAGGGGTGCGGCGATGAGCACTTCTGCTTAAAAAATAAAAAAATATTTTAGTAACTTTCTGGATTGAATGAAAAACTTAAAATAAGATTTTTTATTTACCCCTAACTATTTTACTCTGTCTTTATATTTCTTTTTTATTGAAAAATAATAAAAAAAATTGTAGAATATGTTAAACGAAGAAGGAGAAAATTTATGAATTATGAAAAATACAAAACTTTAAAAGAAAGATTTCTTAAATATATAAAATTTGAAACAAGATCAGATGAAAATAGTTTTTCTATTCCGTCAACACCTTCTCAAATTGAATTTGCAGAAATGTTAAAAACTGAGTTAGAAAAAATAGGACTGGAAGATGTTCACATAGATAAAGCCTGTTTTGTGATTGCAAATCTTCCATCTAATACTAATAAAAAGGTATCAACAATAGGGTTTATCGCTCATATGGATACAGCGGATTTTAATGCAAAAAATGTAAATCCCCAAATTTTTAAAAATTATGACGGAAATGACATTTTGCTAAATGAAAATTTGCAAATAACTTTATCGCCAAAAGAATTTCCAAATTTGAAAAATTATGTGGGAAAAACTTTAATTACAACTGATGGAACAACACTTCTGGGAGCGGATGACAAAGCTGGAATAGTTGAAATCATTGAAGCTATGAAATTTTTGATTGAGAATCCCCAAATTAAGCATGGAAAAGTAAAACTAGCTTTCGGACCAGATGAAGAAATAGGTCGAGGAGCGGATAATTTTGATGTAAAAAAATTTGGAGCAGATTATGCTTACACGATGGATGGAGGACCTGTTGGAGAACTTCAATACGAATGCTTTAATGCGGCACAGGCAACTTTTGAAATAAAAGGAAAAAGTGTACATCCAGGAACGGCAAAAAATAAAATGATCAATGCAAGTCTTGTGGCAATGGAAATTGCAAATAGTTTTCCAGAAGAAGAAGTGCCTGAAAAAACAGAAGGTTATGAGGGATTTTATCTGCTTGAAAAAATGACTTCAAATATTGAAGAAGCAAAAATGTCATATATTTTGCGTGATCACGATAGTAAAAAATTTGAAGCAAAAAAAGAATTTGTAAAAGAGGTTGCAAAAAAAATAAATGAAAAATATGGCAACAAAATTGTAGAAGTTAAGATAAAAGATCAGTATTATAATATGCAAGAAATTATAAAAAATCATATGAATGTTGTAGAAATCGCTCAAAAAGCTATGAAAAATGTTGGAGTTGAGCCAGTGATTGAACCAATTCGTGGGGGAACAGATGGTTCAAAAATCTCGTTTATGGGACTTCCAACTCCGAATATTTTTGCAGGTGGAGAAAATTTTCACGGAAAATATGAATTTGTTGCACTTGAGAGCATGATTTTGGCGACTGATGTCATTGTGGAAATCGTCAGATTGAATGGAGAAGGGGGAATAAATTAAATATAGTAAAATTTTAATTTAGTTAATAAAAAAAATATTGAAATTCTGGTAAAAATTGTGATAAAATAATATAATATAAAAAATAGGACAAATCGTGATGAATTAAAAGTAGGAGGAAAGAAAAAATGGATAAAAAAAACAAAATTGTAATTTCTGAAGGATTGACATTTGACGATGTACTTCTCATTCCACAAGCGTCAGAAGTAGCGCCTAATCAAGTTGTGTTAAAGACAAAGCTGACTAAAAGTTTGGAATTAAATGTGCCAATTTTGAGTGCCGCTATGGATACTGTAACAGAATCAAAGCTTGCAATTGCTATTGCAAGAGAAGGTGGAATCGGGTTTATTCATAAAAATATGACGATTGAAAGACAAGCTGAGGAAGTGGCAAGAGTCAAAAGATATGAGAGCGGAATGATTACAAATCCTGTTACATTGCGTCAAGATGCCATTTTGGAAGATGCTAATAAACTTATGAGAGAGTATAAAATTTCAGGACTTCCAGTAGTTGATGGCGAAGGGAATTTAAAAGGGATTATTACAAATAGGGATTTAAAATATAGAGAAGATTTGTCATCTAAAGTTACAGAAATTATGACAAAAGAAAATTTAATAACAGCGCCAGTTGGAACTACACTAGATGAAGCAAAAACAATATTGCTTCAACATAGAATTGAAAAATTGCCAATTGTGGAAGGAACAAAACTAAAAGGATTAATCACGATAAAAGACATTGACAATGTAATAAATTATCCAAATGCCGCAAAAGACAGTCAAGGACGACTTCGTGTGGGAGCGGGAGTTGGTGTTGGACCTGATTCTGTAAGAAGAGTTCAAGCTTTAGTTGAGGCGGGAGTTGATATAATTGCGGTGGATTCAGCTCATGGGCATTCAAAAGCGGTTATAAATAAAATTAAAGAAATTAGAGAAGCTTTTCCAAAATTGGACATTATCGGTGGAAATATTGTTACGAAGGAAGCCGCACTTGATTTGATTGAAGCTGGAGTAAATGCAGTAAAAGTTGGTGTTGGACCTGGCTCAATCTGTACGACGAGAGTTGTGGCAGGAGTAGGAGTTCCACAAATTTCAGCAGTTATGGATGTTGCCGAAGTTTGTAGTGAAAAAGGAATTGGAGTAATAGCAGATGGTGGAATTAAATTGTCTGGAGACGTGGTAAAAGCAATTGCAGCTGGAGCGGATTGTGTAATGCTTGGTGGAATGCTTGCTGGAACTGATGAAGCGCCGGGAGAAGAAATCTTGTACAACGGAAGAAAATTCAAAACTTATGCTGGAATGGGATCACTTGCGGCTATGAAAAGAGGAAGTAAAGATAGATATTTTCAATTGGAATCAGCCACAGAAAAATTAGTTCCAGAAGGAATAGAATCAATGGTTCCATATAAAGGTGCCTTAAAGGATACAGTTTACCAAATTTGTGGAGGACTTCGTTCAGGAATGGGATATTGTGGGACACCAACAATTGAAGATTTGAAAAAAAATGGAAAATTTGTGAAAATAACAGGAGCAGGACTTAAAGAAAGTCATCCTCATGATGTAATTATCACAAAAGAAGCACCAAACTATAATAATTCAAATAAATAAAATAACATAGACTGTCTTAGCCATAATTTTTTAAGATAGTCTAAAATTTAAAGCTAGAGAAAATTTTGAAAGGAAAAAAATGAAAAGATTAAAAAATTTAGTTGTTTTTTTAGTGATAGTTTTTGGAATGAGTAGACTTTCTTATTCTTATGAAGATTATTACGAAAAAGTTTACACTGTAAAAGTTTCCAAAGGAGATATTTTTAAAAAGTTGAATGCAACAAAAAAGCAACAGAAAAAATTAGAAAAAATATTTGACAAATATCAAAATAAAGCAAAAGACGTTGAAAAAGAGTTAATAACATTTGAAGAAAAAAAGAAAAAATTGGGAAAATTGAAACACAAAGATATGAAGAAATCGCAAAAATATTGACAAATGAGCAGTTAGAAGAATATAATTCTTACATAAATTCAAAAAAACAGTCTTTTAATGAAAAAATTGACAGAATTAAAAAGCTCGAAGACAATGTAAATTTATCAAATGAACAAAAAGCGAAAGTGTTAAAATTTGAACGTGATTTTAAAAGAAATGTAGAAAAATTAAAGAATGACAGATTAAGTTTAGAAATGTTTACACAAAAGTATGAAGAGTTAAAACAAAAAAGAAATGAGCAAATTCGTTCAGTTTTGACAGATGAGCAAAATAAATATTTTAGTGAAAATTAAAAAATAACGGAGTAGATTTAAAAAATTTACTCTATTTTTTAATTTAATTAATATTTTCACAAATTCTGCTGTCATTTAATTGAGGATTCAGTTTTAAAAAAAATAAAAATAATCTTGATTTTTTTTATTGTATTTGATAAAATCAAAGTATGAAAAAAGTATTGGAGGGATTTTATGGTTGGAAATGTAAAAAGTGAAATTGGAGTATTATTTTCAAAAGATAATTTCATGTTAGTTAAAAAAGAATTAAAAAAAGGTGAGAAAGTTGAAAAACATAATCATGAAAATGAAGAAGTTGTTTTTACAGTTTTAAAAGGAAAAGTGGAAGTATTTTTAAACGAAAAAGAAAATCATATTTTGGTACCGGGAGAAATTTTGCAATTTGATGGAATAAACTTTATAAATGTAGTTGCAATAGAAGATTCTGAATTCAGTGTTACGCTTATAAAAAAATAGATGGATTTATTTTGGATAAAGATAATTGGTATAATAACAATGTTTATTGACCATTATCACTATGTGATTGGTGGAAATCAAATACTTAACGTAATTGGAAGAATTGCTTTTCCAATATTTGCATTTTCTCTTAATGAAGGTTACTTTCACACAAGTAATTTAAAAAAATATTTAGTAAGATTATTTACTTTTGCAGTAATTATACAAATTCCTGCAATTTTATTTAATCTTTATTATCCTGTAAATATATTTTTTACTTTATTTTTTGGATTACTTGCGGTTTCTATTGTAAATTTAAAAAATAAATTTAAAATTCCAGTATATGCTTTTATTTTATTAAAAATATTTTTAATATTTTTTATTTTTTACGTAACTAAAAAATTCGATTTTGATTACGGAATATACGGAATTTTATTAATTTTGGTTTTTAATATTTTTAGAAACAATAAATTATTTTTGCTTTTAGCGTTTTTTTTATTAAATTTGGCAGTTATAATTTTTCCAAATGTTTTCGGACTATTTAAAATACAGTTTTTTTCAATATTTTCATTGATTTTCATATTTTTTTACAATGGAAAAAGAGGCAAAAGTTTAAAATATTTTTTCTATTTATTTTATCCGATACATTTTTTAATTTTAGAAGGAATAAATTTCTTTCTTAAGAAGTTGTGATATGAAAAGTGAAAATTGAAATAAATAAGGTGGTAAAATGACAAAAAAAGAAAGATTTGACAAAATATTTCCAATATTGAAAAAAAAATTTGGTACAGTAAAGGCTGTGTTAAATTACGAAACACCATTTCAGTTTATGATAGCTGTTATACTTTCAGCACAATGTACGGATGCAAGAGTAAACATTGTTACAAAAGAATTATTTAAAGTGATAAAAAATCCTTGCGACGTTAGGAAAATGGATATTAAAACGCTGGAAGAGTATATTAAATCAACGGGATTTTTTAGAAATAAAGCCAAGAATATAAAATTAAATGCTCAAATGTTGAAAGAAAAATATAACGACAAGTTACCAAAAACGATGGACGAGTTGTTAGTTCTTCCAGGTGTTGGGAGAAAGACAGCAAATGTCATATTGGGAGATTTGTGGAATATAAGGCAAGGAATTGTCGTAGATACACATGTTAAAAGACTTTCAAATTTAATTGGATTTGTTGAAAGCGATAATCCAGAAATAATTGAAAAGGAACTCGTAAAATTTATTCCAAAAAAATATTGGTTTGAATACTCGCACTATTTGATTTTGCACGGTAGAGATAAATGCGTAGCCAGAAGACCAAAATGTTTGGAATGTGAAATAAATAAATATTGTAAACATGGACAAAAGTTAATTAATAAATAAAGATTGATAAATAAAAAAAGAAAGGAAAGTAATGTTTAGTAAAACAAAAAAAATTTTAATTTTAACAATATTTTTTGCAGTTCTGTTGTATGGGGAAGGAGAAGGAACGAGTGAAAAGCAGGACAGCGGTAGTAGTAAAAGTGAAGCAGTAAAGGTGGTGAAAAGTAGTTTAGATGAAATAGAGCAAGCAACAAATCGTGGAAACAGCACTCATAAGTACTCAAAAAAATCATCAAAACATAATAAAAAACATAAAAACAAAAGTGAGTGGAATTCCAAAAATTCTAAAAATACATCTTCGAAAGTATCAGATACATTAAATGGCAAAGGTAAAAACTCAAAATCCCAGACAGATTCTTTGACAAAATCGAAAAAAAATGTGAAAATTGTAAAAGCGGTAGAAAAAGAAAAAGAAGGGGAGTCAAAGTATAACGGAAAAGTCCTAAAATTTATAGCAACAACAGATGGAAAAGTGATAAAAGATGAAGCTTCAAGACAAAAGCATCCAATTGCTTCGCTTACAAAAGTTATGAACATTATGGTTGCACTTGACCAGATTGACAAAGGAAAGGTGAGTCTGAATGATAAAGTTTGTTTTACGCCTGATATAGTAAATACAGGCGGAAGTTGGTTAAATGCAAAAGCGGGGGATTGTTTTTCATTAAGAGATTTACTTCGTGCGGAAATAGTTTACTCTGCCAATAACGCAGCTTATATGGTTGCTTATCATATTGGAAAAGGAAATCTTGACAATTATGTGAAACTTATGAATGAAAAAGCAAAAGAATTTGGAATGAAAGATACCCAGTATTTCACGCCAGCAGGACTTCCGACTTCGATGACAAAAAAACAAATGGATATGTCAACAGCGCATGATATGTATTTATTAGGGCGACAAGCGATTAAAGATGAAAGACTTAGAGAATGGATGAGTGAAAAAGAGCTTGACTTATTAAATGACAAAGGTGAGGAAGTTGTTTATAACAATCGTAATCATTTGCTGGGTCAATTTGGAGTTTTTGGACTTAAAACAGGATTTCATGAACAAGCTGGATATAATATGATAGTTTCCAGTAAGATAGGAAATCTTGAAATAATTTCAGTTTCGCTTGGAAATAAGAGTGATGTTGAGAGAACAGAAAGTCAGAAACAGGAATTTTATGCGATAGAAAAAAATCTTGTGCCAATTTACAAGGCGGGACAAGTTGTAGCAAACAAATTTAAAATAAAAGATGCTGTAAAGAAAGAAATTACTGGAATTTTAGCTGAAAATGTGTATCAATTGGGAAATACGGACTATAAATTTGAAGTAAAAGATTTAAAAGTTACGGCAGAAAAAGATGGAATTTCAAAAGGAGATGTAATCGGGAAATTACAAGTTTTGTCAAATGATAATAAAGTTGTAAATACAATTGATATAGTTGCAACCAATAATTACAAACAGTTGTCATTACTTGGGAAAGTTTTAAGATTTGTAACTTTTGGAATGGCATAAAACAAAAAAATCACACTTTTAAGAATTAATTTAAATTTAATATTCTTGAGAGTGTTTTTTTGTGCAAATTATTAAAAAATATGATAAAATTATAGTGCTATTTTTCATATTGAATAGTAAATTTTTTATCAAGGGGACAAGACTCTTTGTCATAAGTAAAGTATAGTTTTTATCTATTAAATGAGTTTTTAGTATAAATTAAAAAAGGGAGAAAAATATGAAGATATTGGGAGTGATACCAGCAAGATATGCTTCTACAAGATTTGAAGGCAAGCCATTAAAAGATATAAATGGAAATCCAATGATTGAATGGGTTTATAAGCGAGCAAAAAATGCTAATATTGATAAATTAACTGTTGCAACTGACGATAAAAGAATATTTGATGCAGTTAAAAAATTTGGTGGAAATGTGGTTATGACTTCAAACAATCACAAAAACGGGACTTCGAGAATAATTGAAGTTATAAATAGAGAAAAATATAAAGATTTTGATTTTGTAATAAATATTCAGGGGGACGAGCCTTTAATAGATATTAAGTCTATAAATATTTTGGCTGATAATTATAGAAGCCAAAAGTCTGAAATTATTACATTAAAGCAAGAAATTATTGAAAAAAGTGATATTTTAAATCCGAATGTCGTAAAAGTTATTACGGATTTTTATGATAATGCAATTTATTTTAGTAGACTTCCAATTCCATTTGAGCGGGGAAAAATACAAAATTTTAAATATTATCGACATATTGGGATTTATGGATATACGACAAAATTTTTAAATGAACTTAGTAATTTGAAAGATGGAATTTTGCAAAGAATGGAGTCGCTTGAACAGTTAAAATTTATGGAAAATGGTTATAAAATAAAAGTTTTAGAAACGGATTCCAAAGTTATTGGAGTTGATACAAAAGAGGACTTGGAAGAAGTTATAAAGTTTGTTAAAGAGAATAACATTGTTTTAAAATAAAGTAATTTATTGACTAAATTATAGATTTTAAAAAAATTGTTGCGTTTAGTGTTGTAATTTATAAAATAAGAATTTGGAAGTGGTAAATATGTTAAATGGAGTAATGATACAATATTTTGAGTGGAATTTAGCTGATGATGGAAAACATTGGGAAAGACTAAAAAATGATGCCGCTCATCTAAAAGAAATTGGAGTTTCAGCAGTTTGGATTCCTCCTGCCTATAAAGGGACTTTTTCAGGAGATGTTGGATACGGTGCTTATGATTTGTGGGATTTGGGAGAGTTTAATCAAAAAGGAACTGTGCGTACAAAATACGGAACAAAAGAAGAACTCATTGATGCGATTAATGAACTTCATAAATATGGAATAAATGTCTATTTGGACGCTGTACTTAATCATAAAGGAGGTGCTGACGAAACAGAAAGATTTTCGGTAATAGAGGTGGATCCTGAAAATAGAAATGAAGAAATTTCAGAACCAAAAGAGATTGAAGGATGGACAAAATTTACTTTTCCTGGAAGAAATAAGAAGTATTCTGAATTTGAATGGAACCATACTCTTTTTAGCGGAGTTGACTATGATAATTTGACAGGAAAAAATGCAATTTATAAAATTGTTGGAGAAAATAAAGGATGGGCAGAAAATGTAGATTCTGAACTTGGAAATTATGACTATCTTATGAATGCCGATGTGGATTATTCACACCCTGAAGTGAGAAATGAAATTATAAACTGGGGAAAATGGGTCGTGAATGAATTAAATCTCGATGGATTCAGAATGGACGCTGTAAAACATATAAGCGGAGATTTTATCAAAGAATTTTTAATTGAAGTAAGAAAAGTTTATGGAGAAGAATTTTATTCTGTCGGAGAATATTGGAAAGATGACTTGGATACTTTAAAAACTTATTTGGAAAATATAGGATATGAAACTGATTTATTTGACGTGGGACTTCATTTTAATTTTCACAAAGCTTCGGTGGAAAAAGAAAATTATGATTTGACAACAATACTGGATAATTCAGTGATGCTTATGGATCCAATTAAAGCGGTAACATTTGTGGATAATCACGATTCGCAAAAAGGAAGTGCTCTGGAATCTGAAATAGAAAGTTGGTTTATTCCACACGCCTATGCGATAATATTACTTTCTGAAAAAGGTTACCCATGCTTATTCTACGGAGATTATTACGGCGTAGGAAACAATAAAAGTCCGCACGGATGGGTGATAGATAAACTTCTTTATGTGAGAAGAAATAATGCCTATGGAGAACAGATAAATTATTTTGATGATCCAAATATAATCGCCTTTTACAGAAAAGGTAGAGAAAATGAAATAAATACAGGATGCGTGGCTGTTTTGTCCAATAATGAAGCTGGAGAAAAAGTAATTGAAGTTGGAAAAGATAGAATAGGACAAGTTTGGGAAGAAGTTACAGGAAGTGGATTTGAAGACGTGGTAATTGATGAAGATGGAGCTGCCGTATTTCGTGTTGAAGCACAAAAAATTTCAGTTTGGGTACCGAAAAAACAATAAGAAATATGAAAAAATATAAAATAAAAAAATAAAATTAAAGGAGAAAAAATTATGAAAAAAATAAAATTAGTACTAATGTTGTCAATATTAGTCGGAGTAATTAATTCATGTACAGCGGTTGCACTTGGAGCTGGAGCTGTTGCTGGAGGATATACTTGTACGAAAACGAATATTTGTAAAGATTTAATAAATAAAAAAAATAATACTAGAAATATTCAAAGTACTCAGCCAAAACCAAAATCGTCAGGTACAAATGAGAGTGGATTATAAAACTACAGAAAGGAGAAGTTACAAAAAATGTAGCTTTTTAAAGTATGAAAAAACAGAATAAAAGAGAAGAAATTTTAGAAGATATACAAAGAATAGTAATAAAAGTGGGAACTTCTACGTTAACTGATGAAAATGGACAGCTGGATTTGCAAAAAATGAAAAAAATAGTTGTAGAAATCAGTAATCTTCAGGATAAAGGATTTGATGTGATACTCGTTTCATCTGGAGCAGTTGGAGCTGGAATGGGTCTACTTGAAATTGAAGAAAGACCAAAATTACTCTCAGAAAAGCAGATGTTATCAGCAGTTGGACAAGTGACACTTATGCAGGTGTATCAGACTTTTTTTAAAAAGTATGACAAGCTCATTGGACAACTGCTTTTGACTAAAGAAGAATTTTCAGACAGAAAAAGATATTTGAATGTAAGAAATGTGTGCAATGCTTTTTTAGATAGGAAAATAATTCCCGTCATAAACGAAAATGACGCAATTGTTTCGGATGAATTGAAATTGAAAGTGGGAGATAATGATACGATGTCAGCGTTAGTTTCAGGATTGATTGATGCGGATCTACTCATTATTTTGTCAGATATCGACGGTCTTTATAACAAAAATCCTAGAAAGTATGAAGATGCCAATTTAATTGAAATTGTTGGTGATATAAGCGAAGATATAAAAAATATGGCTGGTGAAAAAGGCTCAAAATTTGGGACAGGTGGAATGATTACCAAAATAATGGCTGCGGAAATGGCAACAAAAATTGGGACAAATCTTGTGATTGTAAATGGAGACGATCCAAGAAATATCTCAAGAGTTGTGGAAAAAGAAAACATTGGAACGTTATTTGTGAGAAAGAATAAAAAAATTAGCGCTAAAAAATACTGGCTTGCTTATGGACCAGATAAAAAAGGTGAAGTTGTAATTGATGAAGGAGCGGAAAAAGCTTTACTTTCAGGAAAAAGTTTACTTCCAATAGGAATAAAATCAGTTTTTGAAACATTTGACAGAGGTGGAGTTTTGGAAATAAAAAATTCTAAAAATAAAATTATTGCAAATGGAATTTCAAATTATTCGTCGGATGAAATCGAGCTGATAAAAGGTCAAAAAAGTGAAGATATTGAAAAGATATTAGGTCATAAATATGACAACGTAGTGATTCATGCGGACAATATTGTTCTGATTGAAAATGTATA
Source organism: Leptotrichia sp. oral taxon 847 (assembly GCF_001553645.1). Classification (NCBI taxonomy): domain Bacteria; kingdom Fusobacteriati; phylum Fusobacteriota; class Fusobacteriia; order Fusobacteriales; family Leptotrichiaceae; genus Leptotrichia; species Leptotrichia sp. oral taxon 847. The sequence continues at coordinate 1,661,339 of NZ_CP014231.1, forward strand.
AATTTAATTTTAAAAAATTTATTAATATTTAGATATTAAAAAATTTTTGGGGTCAGAATAAAATGACTTTGAATAATTTTTAAAAAATTATTAATAAATTGAAATGGGAGAAAAAATTATGAATGAATATATTGAAGAAATGGGTAAAAAAGCAAAAATTGCATCACAAAAACTTTTGACACTTGATACAAAAACTAAAAATAATGCGCTTCGTGCCATTGCGGATGAAATAATTGAAAAAAAAGAAGAAATAAAAGCGGAAAATAAAATTGATTTGGAAAATGGGAAAAAGATGGATCTTAGTTTTGCGCTACTTGACAGAATGGAATTGACAGACGCTAGAATTGAAGGGATGGCGCAAAGTTTGAGAGAAATTGCAGCATTTACCGATCCGATTGGAGAGATTTTAACTGGATGGAATCACAAAAATGGGATGTCGATTGCGAAAAAAAGAGTCCCACTTGGCGTGATTGGAATGATTTATGAATCAAGACCAAATGTTACGATTGATGCGGCAGGGCTATGTTTAAAATCTTCAAATGCAGTAATTTTGAGAGGTTCTGAAAATGCAATAAATTCAAATATTTATTTGAATAAGTTATTTAATGAAGTTGGGAAAAAAGCGGGAATTCCTGAAAATTCAGTTCAGTTGATTGAAAAGCCAGAACGGGAATTGGTAAAAGATATGATAACTTTAAATGAATATATTGATGTTTTGATTCCAAGAGGTGGAAAAGGTTTAAAAAAATTTATGATTGAAAATGCGACAATTCCTGTAATTGAGACAGGAGCTGGAGTTTGTCATATTTTCGTTGATGAAAGCGCAGATATTGAGATGGCTTTACCAATAATTGAAAACGCAAAAACTCAAAGACCAAGCACTTGTAATTCGATTGAAACGGTTTTGGTTCACAAAAATATTGCAAATAAAATATTGCCAAAATTGACGGATATGCTGATAAAAGATAAAGTAGAGCTTAGATACAGTAAAGAAGCTCTTGACATTGTGGGAAACAGAAATGATGTGAAATTGGCTCAAGATGAAGATTTTGGGGCGGAATACTTAGATATGGTGATGTCGCTAAAATTGGTGGACAATGTGGAAGAAGCAATCCATTATATCAATGAATACGGTACACATCACTCGGATTCGATTATCACCAAAAATATTGAAAATGCTGAAAAATTTTTGAATGAAGTGGATTCAGCAGCGGTTTATTTGAATGCGTCAACTAGATTTTCTGACGGCGGAGAATTTGGATTTGGTGGAGAAATCGGAATTTCTACACAAAAATTACACGCTCGTGGGCCTATGGGAGTGAGAGAATTGACTACGACTAAGTATGTAATTCGTGGAAATGGGCAAATTAGAGAATAAAAAATTTTTTGTGTAAAATATTGAAGTCAGAATATAAAAAATTTTGATTATTAAAAGTTTAGATTTTGTAATTAAGAATTATGAAAAAGGAGATTATTGTGAAAAATAAGTATTTTAAAATTTTGATTTTGTTAGCTTTTTTTATGTTAACTTTTGAAATTTTTGCTGAAAGTCAAGAAGAAATTATGAGAGTTACAAGGCAAGAATTAAAAGATTTGAAGATAAATGAAAAATCACTTGAAAAAACTTTTGAAGGAATTAAAATGCAGGAAGTAGATTTTTCTAAGTCAAAAAAACCATTTGAAGAAGCAGTTCAATTAGATGGGAAAAATTATCTTGCAATGCTTTATATTGGAACATACGAAAGAATGATTAATAAAGATAGTAAAAAAGCAATCGAATATTATCAAAAAGCAATAAAATTAAATCCAAAAAATCCTAGACCTTATAATAATATGGCAATCGCATATGCGTATTTAGGTGATAAGAAAAAATCTAACGAAACAATTCAAAAAATTATGTCGTTGTTTCCTGAATATCCAGAAGGTTATTATCAATGGGCTTTGAAATTGGCAGATGAAAAGAAATATTCTGAAAGTACTGAATATATGAAGAAAGCAATTGAAAAATATAACAAGATAAAAAAACTTGATTATTGGTATATAACTCAAGATGCAAAAGAACATTATATTATGGATGCACAGAAAATAATCATATATAATTATTTAGATCAAAATAAATTAACTGATGCAATAGACTTTTTCAAAGATGATATTTTCTTTAAAATGAAAGAAAATGGATATCCCGATGTAGATAAGTTATTGGTTGCGATGTATGACAAAAATGAGAAACTTTATAAAAATAAAAATTCTAAATTGTATAAAGAAAATTTTGAAAAATTAAAATCTATTGAATTTACAGGGCTTTTGATTAAAGCATACGATGATATGAAAACTAAAGACAAAAAATAATATGTGAAAAGTTAAATTTATCATAAATAAAAAAAGGAGCAAAAGATGAAAATAGGATTTATTGGAACAGGAAATATGGGAAGTTCGATAATTAAAGGAATTTTGTCTTCAAAATTTGAGAAAAATGAAAATATAAATATTTTCGATTTGGACAAAGACAAAGTGAATAATTTAGTCAAAGAATATGGAGTAAATGCCGTAAATAGTGAAAAAGAGCTGGCAGAAAATAGTGATATTATTGTTTTGTCAGTAAAACCCCATATAATTCCTGTCGTTTTGAAAAATTTGAGCGAAAATGTGAAAAAAGATACGATTATTTTGACAATTGCGGCTGGAATAAGTATTTCTGTGATTGAAAATGCTTTGGGAGAGGATAAAAAAGTTGTTAGAACAATGCCAAATACTCCTGCTCAGGTACTTTCAGGAATGACGGCAGTTACATTTAATAAAAATATTGAAAATTCTGAAAAAGAGATAATTTTTAATTTTTTAAACAGTTTTGGAAAAAGTGTGGAAATCGAAGAAAAATTAATGCACGCATATACAGGAATTAGCGGTTCACTTCCAGCGTATGTCTACATGTTTATGGAAGCACTGGCTGACGGTGGCGTACTTTGTGGAATGCCAAGAGATAAAGCATATAAAATAGTAGCACAAGCTGTGGCAGGTTCAGCAAAAATGCTATTAGAAACTGGAAAACATCCAGGACAGTTAAAAGACGAAGTATGCTCTCCAGCGGGAACAACAATCGAAGCCGTTAGAGTTTTGGAAAATGGAAATTTTCGTGGAAATGTAATTGGAGCAGTTGTGGCTTGTACAGAAAAGTCGAAAGAAATGGCAGGAGAAAAATAAATTTTATAAAGGAAAACTGAATTTTTTGTTTAGTTTTTCTTTTTACTAAGTTGAAAAACTTTCTACTTATATATTATGAATAGTATTTGGTGAAAAAAATTATGGATTTTTATTATACTTAATAATTAATAAAAAAAATTATACAAGATATTTTAATGGGAGAAAAGCCTTTGTTGTAAAGGAATCTCCCTTTTTTTACATCATATTAACAGGATCAACATCAACTGTAATTCTCACATTGCTGTCATTAAATTTAGCCAAATATTTTTTTATAATTTTTTTTATTTTTGGTATATTTTCTTTGTTAAATTTAAAATAAATTTGGTAGCGAAATCTTGAATTTATTTTAAAAATTGGAGCACGAAAAGGCTCTGAAATAAATTCGTTTGCGGATATTTTTATATTTTTATTTACAGTTTTGGAAATATATTTATAAAAAATATTTGCTTTTTCACATGCTAAATTTTCTTTTGTAGAAGAAATTACAATAACAATAAGTCGTCCAAAAGGAGGATAATTAAAAGATTTTCGCAAAAATAGCTCATTTTTGTAGTAACCTTCATAGTTGTTTTCAATAGTTTTCGTTATGACATCGTTATTTTCGTTAAATGTCTGAATTATGACTTTTCCATCTTTTGAACCTCTTCCCGCTCGTCCAGAAGCCTGTGTCAACAGCTGAAAAGTTTTTTCTCCGGCACGAAAATCTGGAAGATTTAAAATTATGTCAGCATTAATAATTCCGACCAAAGTAACATTTGGGAAGTGTAATCCTTTTGCAATAACTTGAGTTCCTAGCATTATATCATATTTTTGATTTTTAAAGTCATTGTAAATTTTTTCGTAGTCGCTTTTAGTTTTCATCGTTTCAGAATCTACTCTTATCATTTTTGCATTTGGAAAAAATTCTTTCAATTCTTCTTCAACTTTTTCAGTTCCGGTTCCTATCTGCTGCATTTTCTTAGAACCGCATTCCTTGCAAAATCCACTAAAATGTTCTTCGTATCCGCAGTAATGACATTTTAATTGATTTGTTTTTTTATAATAAGTTAGCGAAATACTGCAATTTGGACAAGTTGGAATATTTTGGCAATTTTTGCATTTTAAAAAGTTTGAAAACGCTTTTCTATTTAAAATTAGTATAATTTGCTCTTTTTTTTGCAAAGTTTGAGATATTTCTTTTAACAGTTTTTCTGAAAAATTTTCTGTTGTTTCGTTTAAATTTACAATTTCATATTCTGGAATTTTAGAATTTTGAAATCTATTTTTTAGCTCAATTAACTGTATATCGCCTTGATTTGCTTGATAAAAACTCTCAAACGATGGAGTTGCTGAGCCTAAGATAACTTTGACTTTTGTATTTTCATTTAAAAGCGCTCTTTTTATTGCGACATTTTTTGTGTGATAACGGGGATTATTTTCCTGCTTGTAAGTATTTTCATGTTCCTCGTCAACAATTATGTATTTTAAGTTTTGAACAGGCGCAAAGATGGCAGATCTTGCTCCGATTACGATTTTTTTCTCCCCATTTCTAATAAAAGTCCATTCTTCTCGCTTTTCTTTATCGCTAAGTTTACTGTGCAAAATAGCAACTTCATCTAAAAATTCTTCTTCCAGTCGCTCTATCATCTGTGTTGTTAGTGAAATTTCTGGCACCAAAAATATGCTTCCATATCCATTTTTTAGCGCTTCCTTTATAAGATTGATATAAATCTCAGTCTTTCCAGAACCAGTAATTCCTTTTAGTAGGAAAATTTGTTTTTTACTATTTTTTATAGTATTTACAGCATTTTGCTGTTCTTCGTTCAAAGTTATCTTTTTTTCAACAATTTTTCCTGTATTTTTTCTTTTATTCGAAATTTTAGAATTTAAAATAACTTTTTTTTCAACTGAAATAACTTTTTGTTTTATAGCTTTTTCAATAATTTCTTCTGAAAAATTTTTCTTTAAAGTGATTAATGTAACTTCTAATTTTTTTTTCATATATTTGTTAAACTTATTCACTTCCAAATTTTCCAAATTTTTGTCAAAATCTTTCAGATAAATAGCTTTTTTCGAATAATTTAATTTTAATGTTCCTGGATAAATGGTTTTAAAAACACTAAAAAAATCGCTTAAGTAATAGTTTTTTATCCATTTTGCAAGTTTCATTATTTCAAGTGGAATCGAAAGAACGGGAGCAGCGCAAACGATAGACTTTAATTTTTTTTGGTCAAAGTCAATTTTTTCTTCTTTTACAATATTTACAATTAATCCCATTTTATCGTGGTTTACAAAATTAACGATACACCATTGTCCAATTTCATACTTTTCGTTAGATTTGTACGTAAAAAGTCTCACATTATTTTCCACATAAATTTCGTAATAATACATTTTACCAAATTCCTTTTTTATAAATTATATTTATTTTACATTTTATTTATAAAAAAATCAATTGATTTTTTTTAAATAGTAATTTTGTAATATATATTACAGATTTTTTTTACAAAATATGGTAAACTTCTATTCGAAGAGCAAATATTTTACAAAATTTATTACTTTAAAAGGACTTGTTTAGTAACTTTGATTTTTGAAAAAAATAAATAATCAAAAATTTTTTCTAGAAAAAATTATCAGAGGTTATAAACAAGTCTAAAACTAATTTTTGAGATGTGAAAGGGAAGATTATGGAGAATTTGTTGAATAAAACGCTGTATGATATTATAAATAGCAATCCAAAAATGTATGATTTTTTTATCGCAAATGGATTTGACAATCTTAAGAATAAAAAAATGTTGCAAATTATGGGTAAAAATATAAAATTGGGAATGGCACTGAAGTCGAAAAAAATTAATCCAGAATTGTTTTTGGAAAAAGTTAATGCTTTTTTGGAAAAAGATGGGGATGTTGATATTTCTTTGGAAGAAAATAAAATTAGTGAGAATGAGGTTGACACACAAAAAGATGTTTTGATTGAAGGTGTTTTGCCTTGTCCGATTAGAATTCCGCTACTTGAAGGTATTAAAAAGTGGGTTGACGAACAAAATAAAAAAAATGATTATTTGGTTAAATATGAATTACAATCTGCTAATTTGGGACTTGATTGGATTATTGAAAAAGTGAAAACTGGGGATGTTAATAAAGTTCCTGATGTTTTGTTATCAGCTGGATTTGAACTTTTTTTTGATAAGAATTTGATGGGACAATATATGGAAAATGGAGTTTTTGAAACGCATTTAGAAAATATGAATAAAGATTTTTACAATGAAAATATTGATTTACATGATCCTAAAAAAAGATATGCGATAATGGGAGTGGTTCCCGCGGTGTTTTTGGTAAATAAAACGGCTTTGAAAAATAGAAAAATACCGCAAACTTGGGATGATATTTTAACTGATGAATTTGAAAATTCAGTTGCGCTTCCAATGGCAGATTTAGATTTGTTTAACGCTTTAATTGTGATGGTTTACAAAGAGTATGGAGATGATGGAATTAAAAAGCTTGCAAAAGTTTACCAAAAAAATCTTCATCCAGCACAGATGGTGAAAACAAAAACAAAATCAAATGAAGCACCTGCAATAAGTATCATACCTTACTTTTTTTCACAAATGGTAAATGGAGCAAGTGATCTAAAAGTTGTATGGCCAAAAGACGGAGCACTTTTAAGTCCAATTTTTATGATTACAAAAAAAGAAAAAGCGGATAAAATTAAACCATTTTTAGATTTATTTTTATCAGAAAAAATTGGAAATTTATTTTCGGCAAATGGGAAATTTCCTACAACAAATCCAAATGTTGACAATCACTTGGAAAAAAGTCAAAATTTTAAGTGGGTTGGCTGGGATTTTATTTACAAGAATAACATAGGAGAAGTTATTAGAAACAGTGAAAAATTATTCAATGAGGAAATAAAAAAATATTTTTAATAAAATTGGGAGAAAATTATGAATTTAGTTATATTTTCAGGACCGCCGTCTTCAGGAAAAACAAGTGTTATCTTGAAAACGGTTGATGCACTAAAAAAACAAAAAATGTCAGTTGGTGTGGTAAAATTTGATTGTTTGTATACAGATGACGACAAACTTTATGAAAAAGCAGGAATTCCAGTGAAAAAAGGGATTTCGGGAGCTTTATGTCCAGATCACTTTTTTGTGTCAAACATCGAAGAAGTCGTGCAATGGGGAAAAAAGTTGGGGCTAGCAATTTTAATTACGGAATCTGCGGGTTTGTGTAACCGTTGCTCACCGTACATTAAAGATATAAAAGGAATCTGTGTAATTGATAATTTGTCGGGAATTAATACGCCTAAAAAAATTGGTCCAATGTTGAAATCAGCTGACATTGTTATTATTACAAAAGGAGATATTGTTTCACAGGCGGAAAGGGAAGTTTTTGCATCAAGAGTTAATTCAGTAAATCCTACTGCGGTAACGATGCACGTAAATGGCTTGACTGGACAAGGAGCTTACGAATTGAGCACATTGCTGTATGAGAAAGAAAAAGAAATTGAGACAGTTCAAGGGAAAAAACTTAGATTTCCAATGCCATCAGCACTTTGTTCGTATTGCTTAGGTGAAACAAGAATTGGTGAAAAATATCAAATGGGAAATGTCAGAAAAATGAATTTAGGTGATATGAATGAATAGAAATTTGGTCGATAGACTGACAATGAATGAATTATTGGAAAAATATCCATTTGCAGAAAATTTTTTTGTCGAAAACAATATAATTATTGAGGGTTATAAAGACAAAACTTTTAGTAATTTTTTGAAGATATTTACTGAGGAACAAAAAGAGGACATGGCGTTAGATACTGAAAAAATTGAGGAATCATTGATTGAGTATATTGAGCAGATGAAACTGTTTTTGGGGATGGAAGATGAAACAGGAGTTGAAACACTGACAATTTTAGCAGGACAAGATAAAATGGGAAATGCGGAAGGTTTTGGGAAATTGGATATTCATAAATCAGAGGTAATTTCGATTGTAGGTCCTACAGGTTCTGGAAAATCACGACTTTTGGCTGATATTGAGTGGACAGCGCAAAAAGATACACCAACTCAAAGAGAAATTTTGATTAATAACCAATCACCTGATAAAAAGTGGAGATTTTCTTCAAACAATAAATTGGTCGCTCAATTATCGCAAAATATGAATTTTGTAATGGATTTATCTGTTAAGGAGTTTTTAGAATTGCATGCAAAAAGCCGAATGGTTGAAGATGTGGAAGCGGTAACTGAAAAAATAATTTTAGAAGCAAATAAATTGGCGGGCGAAAAATTTAATTTGGATACAGCGATTACAGCTTTGAGCGGAGGACAGTCGAGAGCTTTAATGATAGCCGATACAGCAATTTTAAGTTCGTCACCAATCGTTTTAATTGACGAAATAGAAAATGCCGGGATTGACAGGAAAAAAGCTTTGGAATTACTAGTTTCAGCGGATAAAATTGTTTTGATGGCAACTCACGATCCAACACTAGCTTTAATCGCAGATAAAAGGGTTATCATAAAAAATGGTGGAATTGCAAAAATTATAGAAACAAGTTCGGAAGAGAAAAAAATTTTAAAAGAATTGGAAAAAATGGATGCAAAAATTCAAAAGATGAGAGCAGATTTGAGAAATGGGGAAATCTTGAAATTGGAAACTTTAAAATTATAAATTATAAATAAAAAAATATATTGCTAAAATTAAGTGCAATATATTTTTATTTTAAAAACTTTTATTTTTCTTCAGTCATCACAAGTTCTGCAAGTTTTCCATCCACAACTTTTATCAATTCTTCAGTTTTAACTTCCATTTGAAGTCCTCGCTTTCCAGCGGAAACAACTATTTTATCAAACATTTTTGCTTCTGTATCAAAAAAAGTCTTGTATTTTTTCTTCATTCCAACGGGAGAACATCCTCCACGAATGTAGCCAGTATTTTTTTCAAGCTCAGAAAGCGGAAGTAGATCAATATTTTTTTCACCACAGGCTTTTGCCACTTTTTTTAAATCCAAATGTTTTTCACTTTGAATGACACAGACAAAAAGCTCTTTACTTTTCCCTTTTAGCACAATCGTCTTAAAAATTCTGTCGGCTAATTCTGGAAAATGATTGCCAACTTCAGCTCCTATATGTTTATCTTCATTCCATTCATAAGTGTGAATATCATAATGAATTTTTTGTTTGTCCAAAATTCTAAGTGCATTTGTTTTCGGTATTTTATGTTTCATATTTGTCAGTCTCCTAATAATAAAATCTCTTATTTTTTATATTAATATTATAACAAAAACTTTTTTATTTTTAAACAAAAAAATAATCTTCTACAATTGGTCTTTTACAAAAATGCACTATTTTTCTCTAAACAGGATGATGAGGGTGTCATTCTGGTTTGTTATGTTTTACTTACATCTTAACATCTCACTTTACTTTTCAATTTTCTACTAAACTTATTCTTTTTACTGCTAAGAAGAGATTTATAAAAAAACTAAAAAATATATAGATCACTATAAAAAATAAGCAATTAAAACCAGATGAAAAAATAGTAAAAGCTATCATACATATCAAAATATACATAATAAAATTAATTATATCTAAAATTAAACTAAATAAATTTAATTTTAAAGATAAACTCAATACTTCTTTGTTTTTACAATTGATGTATATTTTTTTACTTTTTCTTGAAAAAATAGCATATACAATTTCTATTTTCTCATCCGTGTTTAAAATATTTTTAGTAATTTCAAAATTATATTTTAAATTATATTTTTCTTGATTAATCCATATCGTAATATAATCGTAATTCATTAAAAAAATATTATTTTTTATTTTTAATTGCATAATAGTATTTACCTTTTTCCTTTCTTTTTAAAAAGTTTCTCAATATCTTTTTTATGTCCTTTTAAATATTTCATTGCTTCGTTAGTAAGTCCTGTTAAATTGTAATCATGAGTTTACACAAAATTTTGGACACTCTCCCAAAAAAAACTATCAATCTTATTCTTTATTTCCATAATATCCTTAATTTCATCAACAATATAATTATCAGATAATATATCTTCGTAAGGCAAACTTATCATTATATCATCAACTATTTTTTTATTTTTATATTTTTGGAAAAATATATCAATATTTCCATCATCAAACAAATATCTACCTGAATACTTATCTTCTTCATATTTAAAATCCAAATTTTTATTATACTTTCTCAAAATTTTTTTTATTTTGGAAAGAACGGTTCTTAAATCATCACCAATTTTTATATTTAGTCTTTCGTCTAAATATAATTTTTTTAATACAAATGTTAAGAATTGACTTTCAGGAACACTAGTATCTTTAACCGAGAAAATTAATGAATACAGTATAGACAGCTCATCATAAAGTAATTTTATATCTAATGTTATTTTATTAATATCCAATAGTATTTCTACATCTTTTGGGTAAGAAAAAATTTCAATAATTTTTTTTAATGAAATTTTATTTATTCCATTGATTCCTTGTGTTTTATTTAAAACATATTTTTTTCCCATTTTATCTCCCTCTCCCTCTACTATTCCCTCCTTCTTTACTAGCTTAAAATAAGTAATTCTATTTAATTTCTTTAACTTCAATTCCAATTCCAAAAAATAAAATCAAAAAATTTTGTAAAATTATAAAAATCATATATAAAATGATTAAATAAAAAATACTTATTTTTAATAAAATTAAAATTGAAATTATAAACATATTAACTATAATAATAGAAAATAGAGGTTTCATATTATTTATTATTTCTATTTCGATATTTTTATTTTCTGATAAATTCAATATTAACTTTTTAGATTTAAAATATGTTGTAGAAAAATATAAAACATTATTTTTAATATTTTTTTTATTTATTTTTATTTCTGACTTTGGCTTTAATTCAATAATTTTACCATCTATCCATATATTAATATTATGATATATCCCCATTCTCATTTTATCCTTTATTATTACATAGCACATTATTTTTTACCTTTCTTTCCTTTAAATTTATTTCCTAATACATAAATTCCTAAATTAATACCGCCTTTTACAATTCACCTACTTCCGCTTTTGGTTCTAAATAAATTGCAATATCTCCAACATTAGTCTCCAGCTTGCTAGTATCGATCTTCCCATCAGATACATAAGTCATGCCTTGCTTACTATCCTTATATTTCTCCTTAAAGTAAGCATTTGCAGCGCTTCCTGTACTTTCAAGTACTCTTTCTTCAATTCCAGTCGCTATCTGTCTTCCTGCCACTCCATTTACAATATGACTCGCTTCTTCCGCAAGTGTTCCAATCAATCCTGCCTTTGTTGAGTTCCCTTCTGCATTTATGTTGCTTACTATCGTATGAACACCATCTTTTGAAATGTATGCTGTTCCGCCTTGTGCCTGCGTCCCCTGATAAGTTATGTTGTTTACGTTGTTGTAAGTTATACTTGAATTTTCATTCATTGGTTTCATTGTTGTAACTACAGCACCTTCAGTATGAGAGCTTGAATTAATTCTTGAACTTTTAAATCCAGCGTTTACTCTAATATTCACTAGAGAAATTAAAAATTTTTCTAAAAATATTAATAAAATAGTGAAAAAATTTTTTATTTAATTATTCAAGATTTTAATTATCTTCTAATCAAAAATTACATATATTGCTCTAAACTTTTTAAATACACTATCAAATCTTTAATTTCTTGATTTTGATATAAATTTTCATCTCCCACTAATTTAAACATATATCCTCTATACATTATCTCATAAATTATTGGATTTTTTATTTCTTTTTCATTAAACTTGATAATTTTAGGATTTTTTGATTTCGTCATTTTACTACTTGTGACATATTTTTTAGAATTTTCAAATTCTTTATCATCTATTTTATCTTTTGATATTGATAATATCGCCTCTTTAGATAATTCTATTTTTTTTGACTTTTCTAAATTGACGTCTTCAAAAATAACTAAATTAATTCCTAATATTTTTTGAATTTTTTTTAAATTTATCACATTTTCATCACTTATATTAATTTTTGATATATTGTAATATGAATTATCTATAAAATTTTTACGATTAATTTGCATTCCTAGTGAATAATTTTTTAATTTTATCTTATTTGATTTTTTATTATTCACTTCTTCAAAAGGTATATAAAATGCTGTTTTTGTTGAACATTGTCCATTATTTGAATGAATTTCCTCACCTTTGTAAGAATAGCATATATCATTTTGGGAATTCCAAGTAATATCTTTAAATTTTCTTTTTTCTTTTCTTGAAAAAATAATATTTTGTAAATTTGAAATAAAATCTTTTGCATTATTATCTAAATTTTCTCCTAATTTATTATCAAGAATAAAATTTTTATTTCCATAATCTACATCATATACTATATCAGAAGATAAATTGTATTTAAAATAATCTGATGGTTTATTTCCTTCCATTATCCACCCTATAAAAGAATAAGGCGGAATTACATTTAATTCTTCATAGCTCATATTCATATACCGTATTTCATTATCTTTTACTATTTCTGGATTCAACTTGTCAAAAAATCTTTGCTTGGTTTTGGATAATTTATAAGTTTCTGTCTCTATCTCGTAAAGATTATAATTAATTTTTTTTGGATAAAATATTTCCACTAAACCATTTTCATAATAATCCAACATTATCGTAGTTGTTTCAAACATTTTTAATCGTTCTTCCGGCGATTTTGAACAATAATCATCATCATTGTCAGGAATTACTAGTCTACAAGTGAATACTAAAATTTCATCTGGCATGTATTTTAAACTATCTTTACTTTTTGTTTTAATAGAAAATATTTTTTTACTTATCGTGTTATTGTTCTTAAAATTACCAAAAAGAAACACAGAAAAAATAAAATGTATAAAGATTAAAAGTATTTTCATTTATTTTCCTCCGTTTCTCTCAAAATAATCATGTAATTCTTCTAAAGTATCGAATTCTAGTCTGTATTCTTCCATATTGTCTCTGTAGTAAAACCTTCTATTTTCAGGTCTTTTCCCAAAATCTTGATCATTTACCATTTTTTCAAAAATTAAAGTAGTAGATTCATCCTGATAAAAAGGTTGAACTATATAAGCTGCTGATTTTAAAAAATATTTTGAGAATATCCATAATTCTGGACACTCTCAAATACTCTCTTACTCATTTATAAGTTCAAATTCTGGTCGTCTTACATAATGCACAATTGACGGTAGTTTATCCTTAAATATTTCAATCACTTTTTCATAAAGTTCTTTATAATTTCCTGAAATTCCTATATTTGAACCAAAATATTTTATTTTTCTTGTTATAATTGCAATATTTTCTTTCGGTATAGTTGTATGTTTTATCTTTGGAACTGGATATTCTTCTTCATCGATTCTTTCTATAATTCTTTCAACTTCAGATATTTTTCTTCTATTACCCTCTCTAAACATTTTTACTTTTAATTCGTTAGTTTTTTCGTCAATGAAATATAATTTCAAAGTTAAATATTCTCCTTCAAGATTTATTCTACCATATAAAAAATCAAGAGTAGTATGGTCTGAAAAATAATCTCTTAAACTTTCCTCTTCCATAAATTTTTCATATAGCTGAGTTTTTTACTCATATCTCTAAATAAATCTTCTCTGACATAAACAAATATATTAACAGTAAAATATAAAATCATTTTTGAAGACATTCCATAATTTGGTGATTCGAATAAAATTTCCATATAGTCACCAGGTGGCATGTATTCATCATGAACTTTAGAATTATCCTCTTCTGAATAAGCAATCTGGCTAAAAAATAGCAAACAAATAAAAAAAACTTTTAAAAAAAACATTTTTACTTACCTCTTTCCATTTCTTTTAATAATTGTTTTATCCTTTTTTCTCTTTGCTTTTCTTCTTCTATACTAAAATTATCAAATATTTTATTACTATCATAATTTGCCCTTAAATTTAAATTATGTTCCTATCTTATCATATTTTCTGTTATATCTCCATCTTCTTGAAAATCTCCTGTTACACCAAATTTTGTTTCTGTATACTCCGAAATAAAAATATTGTTTTCGTAATAATTATACAAATAAATATCTTGAAAAATTTTTATTTTTTTATACATTAATATTCTCCTTGTAATGTATCATTTTTGAATCTTTAGACTGACATGGGGATTATAAGGGGAAAGAGTGGTACTTTCTCCCTTATGTAAAATAAAAAATATTAAACAAAATAACATCTTGTAATCAGGAATAAATTAAAAAATGTTGATTCTGACATCTTCAATTTTCTCTACGACAATTTTTAAGTTTTAAAGTCCCTATAGTCAAATCATTTTTATCTGAAACTGTCGCAATACTTGTAATATACCCTTTAGAAACTAATTTATTAGTAAGCTGAAAAATTAATAATTACTAGGAAAAAAATTAGTATCGTTATATATTTTTTATATTTTTCACCTAATGCTAATATAAATTGAATAATTTTAACATAAATTAAAAGAAAAGTCAATTAAAAATCTTGCTACTGCAATTCTTCTTTTAACTAAAATATTTAAAATTATATTGTAATTTAAACATAATTTTATTTTTCGTCATAAATTTTTTTATGTATACCGATTAATTTGTAATTTTTAAGTATAAAATATGTTAAATAATTTAAAATTTAAAGAATAATAGCTAAAATCTTTCAAAAAAACGAGTTGCAGATAATCTTGAAATAAAAATATAATTTAATAAAATTATGCTTGAAAAATAGTGTATACCCTGTTATAATTATAAAAAATATCTTGAAAGGTCAAAAGATGGATAAAGAAAATTTATTGATACCAAAACATATAGCAATTATTATGGATGGAAACGGGAGATGGGCAAAAAAGCGTGGAAAAATTAGATTAGAAGGACATAGAGCTGGGGCAAACAGCCTTGAGAAAATTTTAAGATATGCTGGTGAAATTGGAATAAAATATTTGACTGTTTATGCTTTTTCAACTGAAAATTGGAAGCGACCGCAAAAAGAAGTAAGTGGTCTTATGGATTTATTTGGAAAATATTTGGACAAAGAGAAAAAGAATTTGAGGGAACAAGGTGTAAAGTTGGTTGTAACAGGGGAAAAAGAAAATATTTCTGAAAAGCTTCTAAAAAAAATTGAAGCTACAGAAAAATATTTAGAAAACTGTGATAAAATAACTTTTAATATAGCTTTTAACTACGGTGGAAGAAGAGAAATTGTAAATGCGGTGAACAAAATTTTGATTGACAATAAGACAAAAAAATTTGAAAAAATAACCGAAGAAGAGTTTTCAAAGTATATGTACCGTCCAGAAATTCCAGATCCAGAGCTTGTAATTAGAACAAGCGGAGAATTCAGAATAAGTAATTTTTTACTCTGGGAAATCGCTTATTCGGAATTTTATATAACAGATGTTTTTTGGCCTGACTTTGATGAAAATGAATTAGATAAAGCGATTTTATCCTTTAATAAAAGGGATAGAAGATATGGAGGTTTGAATGTTAAGTAGGTTTTTAGTTATTTTAGTATTTGTGCCTTTTTTACTTTGGATATTTTTAAAGGGGAATTTGATGTTTTTGGTATTTACACTTGCAATAATAGGTGTGTCACTGCACGAATTCTACAAAATGCTCAAAGATAAAGGTTTTGAAGTTGCAAATCGAATAGGAATGGGACTTGGATTGTTTTTGCCAATTGCAATATATTTTCAGCAAAATTCTAAAAATATATTTGAATATTTTAAGTTGGATTTTTTTAGACAAATAAATTTTGATATGGGTGGCTTTATAGTCTTTGCCTTGATGCTGCTTTCTTTGCGGCAAATCTTCAAAGTGAAAATCGAAAATGCGATGTCAGAGATTTCATACACAATTTTTGGAGTAATATATGTGGCGTATTTATTTTCTTATATTTTGCTATTAAAATACGAATTTCCCAACGGAAGAGTCTTGGTAACAATGGCGTTTATACTTATCTGGACTTGTGATACTACAGCTTATCTTGTTGGGAAATCAATCGGAGGTAAACTTTTTAAACAAAGATTGGCTCCTAAAATAAGTCCTAATAAATCAATAGAAGGTGCGATTGCAGGGGTTTTAGGTGTTTTTGGAGTAATATTGATCTTTGATAAGCTTTATTTGGCAATAGCTAATTTTATTTGCGGATTTTCATTAATTTCAAAGACTTGTAATGCTCAAACGTATTATTCAATAGGACTTAGACCTTGGGAGGCATTTTTATTGGCTTTAGCAATAGGAGTTTTTGCAGAACTGGGAGATTTGGTGGAATCAAAAATAAAAAGGGAATTTGAAATAAAAGATTCTGGAAATTTGCTATTGGGTCACGGTGGATTTTTGGATAGATTTGACAGTGCGCTATTTGTACTGCCAATAGTTTATTTCTTTATGAAATATGTAGCTTACTATTAGTTGAATAAAAAATATAAAAACATAATATAGAAGGAGAAAAAAGAAAAAAATGACAGAATTAGAAATCAAACAAGAAGTGGAAAGACAATTTAATATTTTGAGTCGTGGTTGCGATGAAATAATAAATGAAGCTGAGTTTAAGAAAAAATTGGAAAAATCAATTGCAACTAATACTCCATTGAGAGTAAAATTGGGGATTGATCCGACTGGATCTGATTTGCACTTGGGACATGCAGTGCCTTTGAGAAAATTGAAACAATTTCAGGATTTAGGTCATGAAGTATTTTTCTTGATCGGAACATTTACTGGAAGAATCGGAGATCCGACAGGAAAATCAGAAACTAGAAAAATGTTGTCTGAAGAACAGGTTATGGAAAATATCAAGACTTATTTAGATCAAGTAAAATTGATATTGGACTTGGATAAAATAAATGTAGTTTACAACGCTGACTGGCTGGAAAAATTATCACTATCAGATGCGTTAAATTTATTATCACAATTTACAGTATCGCAAATGATTTCGAGAGAAGATTTTTCAAAAAGACTGTCGGAAAATAAACCAGTTTCATTGATAGAGTTTATGTATCCGATTTTACAAGGATACGATTCAGTTGAGTTACACGCCGATGTGGAATTAGGTGCGACAGAACAAAAATTCAATTTGTTAAGAGGAAGAGATTTGCAAAAAAACTTTGGTCAAGAGCAACAAATTTGTATGATAATGCCAATTTTAGTTGGACTTGATGGAGTGGAAAAAATGTCAAAATCATTAGGAAATTATATCGGTGTAAAAGATACGCCAAATGATATGTTTGGTAAAGTTATGTCAATTTCAGATGAATTGATGGAAAATTATTATACAATGATAACTGATGTTCCTTTTGAGAGAATTGAAGAAATTAAGGCACAAATCGCAGACGGAAGTTTACATCCAATGGAAGCTAAAAAACAATTAGGAGCTGAAGTTGTAAAAATTTACTACGGTGAAGAAGCTGCGAAAGAAGCTAGAGATTGGTTTGAAAATGTGTTCAGTAAAAAAAATCTGAATGTAGATTTGCCAGAAGTTGAATTAGAGTATAAAGAAGTTGGAGTTATTGATTTATTGGTAAAAGACCTTAAAATGTTTAAAACAACGAGTGAAGCTAGAAGATTGATTCAGCAGGGTGGATTTAAGATAAATGATGTGCCAATAAAAGATGTAAAAGCAACAGTTGTTCTTGAAAGCGGAATGATTGTGAGAGCTGGGAAGAAAAAAATTGTGAAAATTAAATAATATAAAAAAACTATCTCAATATAAATTTGGGATAGTTTTTTAGTTTGAATATTTTAAAATAATCCTGAAATTATTCCATTTTCATCAATATCAATCAATTCTGCCGCGGGTTTTCTTGGAAGGCCTGGCATATCTATTATTTCTCCTGCCATTGCTACTAAAAATCCTGCTCCAGCTGATAGTCTTATCTCGTTTATTGTAATTTTAAATCCTTTTGGACGTCCCAATAAATTTGGGTTGTCAGAAAGTGATTTTTGAGTTTTAGAAATACAGATTGGAAGCTTGTCATAACCATTTTCAACATATTTTTGAATATTTTTTTTGGCCTTTGCAGAAAAGTTTACTCCATCTGCTCCATAAATTTCTTTTGCAATTTTTTCAATTTTTTCTTGAATTGTCAGATCTAAATTATAAAGTGGAGCGTATTTTTTAGATGAATTTTCATTTTTTTTGATAGCGTTTATCACTTTTTCAACAAGTTCTTTTCCACCTTCGCCACCTTTTTCCCAGATTTCACAAAGTGCAACTTCAACATTTTGTTTTTTACAAAAATCTTTTATCACTTCAATTTCAGCATCTGTATCACTTATAAATTTATTAATTGCAACAACGACTGGAATATTGTATTTTTGCATACTTTCGATATGTTTTTCCAAGTTTTCCAGTCCTTTTGTAAGAGTTTCACAGTTTTCAGTTTTTAAGTCTTTGTCTCCGCCGTGATGTTTTAGTGCTCTCACTGTTGCAACTATGACGATTACATTTGGTTCAAGATTTCCAAATCTAGCTTTTATGTCTAAAAATTTTTCAGCTCCCAAATCTGCTGCAAATCCAGCTTCTGTTACAACATAATCCGATAATTTTAACGCCATCTTTGTTGCGATTAAAGAGTTACATCCGTGAGCAATGTTGGCAAATGGACCTCCGTGAATAAATACAGGCGTATTTTCCAATGTCTGCACTAAATTTGGCTTAATTGCATCCTTTAATAGAGCTGCGACAGCTCCTTGAATGTTTAGTTGTTTTACTTTCAACATTTCACCTTTTCTGTTATAAGCAAAGACAATCTCTCCAATTCTATTCTTTAAGTCGATAATCGAATCAGCAAGGCAAAAAATAGCCATAATTTCTGATGCAACAGTGATTTGGAATGAATTTTCCCTAGGTATTCCATTTACTTTTGGACCAAGTCCAATTACTATATTTCTTAGATTCCTGTCATTCATATCCACAACTCTTTTAAAGGTGATGTTATTTACATCAATATCAAGCTCATTTCCAAAATGAATGTGATTGTCAATACAAGCTGAAATAAGATTGTGCGCAGCTCCTATTGCATGAATATCTCCTGTAAAATGAAGGTTGATTTCTTCCATTGGGACAACTTGCGACATTCCACCGCCTGCAGCTCCGCCTTTCATCCCAAAAACAGGACCAAGTGATGGTTCTCTTAATGCTGCAATAGATTTATACCCAAGTTTATTTAACGCTTGAGTGAGTCCAACTGTTACAGTAGATTTTCCTTCACCGGGAGGTGTTGGTGTAACAGCTGTCATCAAAATTAATTTTCCGTCCTTTTTATTAGCATTTCTTTTCAAAACGTCAAGACTAACTTTTGCTTTATATTTTCCATAAGGTTCATAGTCGTCTTCACAAAGTCCAATACTTTTTGCAATTTCACTGATTTTTTTTAATTTTGCCTTTTGAGCGATTTCTATATCCGTCATTTGTCCTCCTAAAAAATTTATAGTTAAATTTACTTTGTTATCCACGTTTATATTATACTAAAAAAAGTTATTGCAAGTCTAGTTATTTTTGAAAAAATCAATTTACATATATTGACAAACTAAATATTTGATGGTAAAATGTAAAAGGTTAGGGACGCCTAACTTATGCTTTGAAAAGTTTGAAAAGTTTTAAAAATGAAAAACAAAGGAGTAAAAAGATGAGTAGAAGTGTTGAAGATTATTTAAAAGGAATTTATTCTTTGAAAGAAAAAAATAATTACTCAAATAAAAATTTGGCTATCTATCTAAATATTTCTCCAGCTTCAGTAAGTGAAATGATAAAAAAACTTTCAAATGAGAATTATCTCAAAATAAATGGTAAAGATCTTGAATTAACTGAAAAAGGAAGTGAATTAGCAAAAGATATTATAAGAAAACACAGAGTTTGGGAAGTATTTTTAGTGGATAAATTGGGATATGACAAAAGCGAAATACACGATGAAGCGGAAATTTTGGAACACGTGACAAGTGAAAAGTTATTAAAAAAATTAGAAAAATTTTTGTTTTATCCAAAAAAATGTCCACATGGAAAACCCATTTTTTCTGACAAAAAAACAAAAAAAGATTAGAAAAATTTATAAAACTTGAGAGGAGAAATTATGGAACGGCTAAAAAAGTTGATGGTGGGGTTAATTTTACTCTGTTTATTTATTTCATGCAGCCAAAAAAATAACAAAAGCGATGGAAAGCTTAAAGTTGTAACAACTACGACAATGTTAACGGATTTGGTAAAAACAATAGGTGGAGATAAAGTCGTTGTAACGGGACTGATGGGAGAAGGAATTGATCCACATTTATATAGAGCCAGTGCAGGAGATGTGGATAAATTATCAAAAGCGGATGTTATCATATATGGAGGATTACATTTGGAAGGGAAAATGGCTGAAATATTTGAAAAATTGCCTGAACTGGGAAAGCAAGTGCTAAATGTGGGAGAAAGTCTGGATAAAAGCAAAATCCATTTTATTCAGGAAAATACTCCTGATCCACACGTGTGGTTTAATACAGATTTATGGGAAACAGAAGCCAAAGCTGTAACAAAAAAACTGAGTGAAATGGATGTAAAAAATAGTGGCTATTATAATCAAAATTATGAAAAATATAAAAAAGAACTGGAAAGGCTCGGTGAATACATCACCAACAGAATCAAAGAAATACCAAAAAATAGTAGAGTTTTGGTAACAGCACACGATGCATTTGGGTATTATGGTGAAAAATTTGGATTGGAGGTAAAAGCAATTCAAGGAGTTTCAACAGATTCGGAAACTGGTACAAAAAACATTTTGGAACTTGCGAATTTTATCGTTCAAAGAAATATAAAGGCGATATTTGTGGAATCATCAGTTCCTAAAAAAAGTATAGAAGCATTACAAGAAGCTGTGAAATCCAAGGGAAGTGAAGTCAAAATAGGAGGAGAACTGTATTCAGACTCACTGGGAGATAAAGAACACAATACCGATACATATATAAAAATGGTTAAGGCAAATACAGATGTAATTGTCGATGCACTAAAGTAAGTATTTACAACAAAATAAAAAAATTAAAAATGAAAATTAAATTGAAAGGAATAAAATGAAAAAAGATGATGTAATAAATGACAATGTAATAGAAGTAAAAGATTTGATAGTTGCTTATGAAGAAAGTCCTGTTCTGTGGGATATTAATTTAAATATAAAAAAAGGAATTTTGATGGCAATAGTTGGACCAAATGGCGCAGGAAAATCGACTCTGATAAAGGCAATGCTAGGATTGGTTAAGTGTTTGAATGGAGAAGTAAAATTCTTTGGCAGAGAGTATAAAAAAGTCAGAAATAAAATAGCTTATGTGCCTCAAAGAGGAAGTGTGGACTGGGATTTTCCAACTACTGTTTTTGATGTCGTTGAAATGGGAACATATGGAAAAGTTGGATGGATAAAAAGAGTGCGAAAAGAAGATAAGCTCAAAGTAAAAGAGGCAATAAAAAAAGTGGATTTGGAAGAATTTGAAAATAGACAGATAAGTCGGCTTTCAGGAGGTCAACAACAAAGGGTATTTCTAGCTAGAGCATTAGTTCAGGAGGCACAAATTTATTTTATGGATGAGCCTTTCCAAGGGGTAGACAGCAAAACTGAAAAATCAATAGTTAAGATATTAAAAAAATTAAGGGATGAAGGAAAGACGGTAATAGCAGTCCATCACGATTTGCAGACAGTCAAAGAATATTTTGACTACATTACATTTATAAATAAAGAAATAATAGCAACTGGAAAAGTTTGTGATATATTCACAGAAGAAAATATAAAAAAAACATACAAGACAAAAGATGAGAAAAAAGGTGAGATTTAATGGGAATAATACATAGTTTGTTAAATGAACATACTTTTAGGATAGTTGCGTTAGGTTGTATGCTTTTAGGAATTTTGTGTGGAGTTATAGGTTGCTTTGCCGTGCTTGATAAAAAAAGTTTACTTGGTGATACAATATCACACGCTTCATTACCTGGAATATGTTTAGTTTTTATGATAATGAATGTAAAAAAAACTGAATATTTACTTGTTGGAGCTTTAATTACAGGGATTTTGTGTGTTATTTTGATTCAGTTGATACAAAATCATACAAAAGTAAAACTTGATAGTGCATTAGCATTTGTACTGTCAGTATTCTTTGGCCTTGGATTAGTTTTCATGTCTTATTTAAATAGACTTCCCGGCTCAAATAAATCTGGACTTACAAAATTTATTTTTGGTCAAGCTTCGACTTTTACAAAAAGAGATATAGATATCATCTTATTTACAGGAACGCTGTTACTATTAGTAGTAATACTATTTTGGAAAGAATTTAAATTAGTTTCCTTTGATGCGGATTTTTTGCAGACTTTGGGTTATCCCAGTAAAATTCTTAATTTGGTAATCTCAATTTTAATAGTAGTAACAGTTATCGTGGGAATACAGGCAGTCGGAATTATTTTGATTAGTGCAATGCTTATTTCTCCCGCAATTGCAGCAAGACAGTGGACAGATAAACTTTCTGTAATGGTAGCTTTATCAGGAATTTTTGGAGGAGTGGCAGGATTTATTGGAACAGTCATTAGCATAACGGACAGTAATCTTCCAACGGGTCCAATTGTAGTTATAATTATGAGTATAATTTTAATAATAAGTTTGCTTTTTTCATATAAGAGAGGAATTTTATTAAAAGTGATACAAAGAAAAAGAAAAAGTAAAATTTTGAAAAAGAGTATGAAAGAATATAAAAGAAGTAAAAAAATGGAGGTAAAATAAGAATGGGATTAGAGATATTAATAATAGCGATATTAATTGCAGCAGCGTGTTCTGTGTTAGGGTCATTTTTGATGTTAAAAAATATGGCAATGATTTCAGATGCAATTTCTCACACTGTGTTACTTGGCATAGTGATAGGCTTTTTTGCAGTTCATAATTTAAATTCACCAATATTAATAATTGGTGCGGGAATGACTGGAATTTTAACGGTTTATCTGGTGGAAGTTTTAAATTCAACTAAGTTAATGAAAGAAGATTCTGCAATAGGAGCAGTATTTCCGTTCTTATTTAGTATAGCTGTCATATTAATTTCAAAATTTGCGGGAAATGTTCACTTGGATATAGATTCCGTTTTACTGGGAGAAATTGTCTTTGCTCCGTTCAACCGAATGAAAATTTTAGGACTTAGCGTTCCTGTGGGGTTGGTTTCAGGGCTTGCAGTATTTATAGTAAATTCGTTATTTATATTTATATTTTTTAAAGAATTAAAAATTTCAACTTTTGACTGTGAACTTGCAAAAACTTTGGGAATGAAACCCAAATTAATTCATTATCTGTTAATTTTATTAACATCAATAACTTCAGTTGTCTCGTTTAATGTAGTTGGCTCAATATTAGTTGTATCTTTTATGATAGGACCACCTGTAATTGCTTATTTATTGACAAATAAATTAAGAAATATGATAATTATAAGTGTTGCAATAGGAGCAGTCGCCAGTATAATAGGATATTTTTTGGCAATAATAGCGGATGTTTCAATTGCAGGAACAATAGCAGTAGTAATTGGAGTAATTTTTCTTGTTGTTTTGTTAAAAAAACAAATGGAAACTTATTTTCAAAAAAGAATAAAAATGTAAATAACTGAAAATTTCAAGTCTATTTAATAATTTTTGTATTGTTGAAATATAAAAAATAGTTTTTATAATTTTATTTCAAAAAAATTTTCAAAAAGACTTGATTTTTTTTTACGAATAGTGTATAATAATACTTGATAGTAAAAAATAATTAGATTATTTAACTATAGCCAAAGACAGTAGGTGGAATGGAAAGTTCATAAAATCCTACCGAGGTAGTTGTAATGGATTGTTGGAGTTTAAAATAAATTCTTAGATAGATTTCGTTATAATAATACCTCTGGCTTATTGTTTTTGTTTCAGAGGTTTTTTTATTTGAGGAGGTGAACAAATTGCCAGCACAAGCAAAATTAGATGCAGTTAAAAAATTAACTGAAAAATTAAAAGATGCAAAAGCTCTGGTTTTTGTTGATTATAAAGGAATTAGTGTTAACGAAGATACAGAACTTCGTAAAAATGCTAGAGAATTAAAAGTTGAATATTTTGTAGCAAAAAATAGACTTATGAGAATTGCATTAAAAGAAGTTGGAATCGAAGCAGATTTTGATGATTTGTTGGAAGGATCAACATCTTTTGCTGTGGGTTATGAAGATGGAGTTGCACCATCAAAATTAATTTATGAATTTGGAAACAAATTAAAAGATAAATTAATAATCAAAGGTGGAATGGTTGATGCTGAAAGAGTTGATGTTAATACTGTTAAAGCATTAGCAAAATTACCATCGAGAGAAGAATTACTTGGTCAAGTTGCTTACGGATTGTTGTCGCCAGTTAGAATGTTAGCTGTGGCATTGACAAACGTAGCAGGACAAAAAGAAACTGAAGCGCCAGCAGCTGAATAATTTTCAGCTAAAAATTTAAAATAAAAAAATTAGGAGGAAATAAAATAATGGCATTTAATAAAGAACAATTTATAGAAGACTTAAAAGCTATGTCTGTATTAGAATTAAAAGAAGTAGTTGAAGCTATTGAAGAAACATTTGGAGTATCTGCACAACCAGTTGCAGTAGCAGGAGGAGCTGCAGCAGGAGGAGCTGCTGAAGAAAAAACTGAATTTGATGTAATCCTAGTATCTCCAGGAGGAGCTAAATTAGCAGTAATTAAAGAAGTAAGAGCAATTACAGGATTAGGATTAAAAGAAGCTAAAGAATTAGTTGAAGCTGGAGGAAAAGCAGTTAAAGAAGGAGCATCTAAAGAAGAAGCTGAAGAAATTAAAGGTAAATTAGAAGCTGCAGGAGCAACTGTTGAATTAAAATAGTTAAATCAAGCCAAATCAATAGTTAAGACACTCTTTTTAAGGAATTGGAGTGTCTTTTTCCACTATTTTTGTTTGAATATGAAAATTAAAATATATTTATTGAATTTTTGAAATTTGATAAATATATTTTGAAGTGTAAAAAAATCGTATAATTACGGTCTTTTTTGTATTAATTTTTATATTAAAATTAGGATTTAGTTGTTTTTTTATTATAAAAAGTAACTGGATAAAAAATCAAATTATTAAGAACATTCAAGTAAAGTTTAATTTTAAAATTTAATTTTAATAAAAGAATATGTTCTATGACAGGGAGGAATTTTTTAAATGGACAAACTTATTGAAAGATATAGTTTTGGAAAAATAGTAGACAGAGGGGAAATGCCACACTTCTTAGAATTTCAGATAAATTCTTATGAAGATTTTTTACAGACAAAATTGCCACCTCAAAAAAGAGAAAATAAAGGATTTGAGTCAATTTTTAATGAAATTTTTCCAATCGAATCAAGCAATGGGCTGCTAAAATTGGAATATTTGTGGTACGAAATTCATGAAAATGACGAGCCGCTAAATGACGAACTAGAGTGTAAAAAAAGAGGTAAAACATATTCCGGTCAATTAAAAGTTAGATTAAAATTAACTAATAAACGAACAGGAGAAATTCAGGAAACATTAGTTCATTTTGGAGATATACCGCTTATGACAGATAAAGCTACATTTATTATAAATGGTGCGGAAAGGGTTGTTATTTCGCAATTACACAGATCTCCTGGAATAACTTTTAACAAAGAGCTAAATATTCAGACAGGAAAAGATGTGTTTATTGGGAAAATTATTCCTTATAAAGGAACCTGGCTTGAGTTTGAAACGGATAAAAATGATGTTCTTAATGTAAAAATTGATAGAAGAAAGAAAGTGTTGCTTCCAGTTTTCTTAAAAGCCGTTGACTTTTTTGAATCAAATGAACAGATTATGGATGAATTTTTTGAAGCTAAGACTATTGATTTATCAGAAATTTATGAAAAATATAAAGATAGTGAGCTGGATGAAGTTTTGCGTTTGAAGTTAGAGGGAAGTTTTGTAAGAGAAGATATAATTGACGAAGAAACAGGGGAATTTATTGTCGAATCTAAAGAATTAATCGACGGAGTTGTCATTGAAAAAATATTGGATGAAAAACTTCAAAAGCTTGATATTTGGGAAGTAAAACCTGAAGATAGAATTATTGCAAATGCGATGTTAAACGACAGCACAACAACAAATGATGAAGCTGTAATAGAAGTGTTTAGAAAATTAAGACCAGGGGATTTAGTTACAGTTGACAGTGCCAGATCGCTTGTAAAGCAGATGTTTTTTAATCCACAAAGATATGATTTAGCAGATGTAGGAAGATATAAAATTAACAAAAGACTTAAAATTAATGTACCAGAAGATGTAATTGTACTTACAAAAGAAGATGTGTTGAATACAATTGAATATGTGAAAAATCTTGTGAGCGGGGAAGGCTTTACAGACGATATTGACAACTTATCAAACCGTCGTGTGAGAGGAGTAGGAGAGCTTCTTTCAATTCAAATAAAAGGCGGAATGTTAAAAATGTCCAAAATGGTAAGAGAAAAAATGACTATTCAGGATATTACAACTTTGACACCGCAAAGCTTGTTAAATACAAAACCATTAAATGCGTTAATTCTTGAATTTTTTGGAAGTGGACAGCTGTCGCAATTTATGGATCAGTCAAATCCATTATCTGAATTGACTCATAAGAGAAGAATTTCAGCGTTGGGACCAGGAGGACTTTCAAGAGATAGAGCAGGATTTGAAGTGCGTGATGTTCATAATTCACATTACGGTAGAATTTGTCCAATAGAAACACCAGAAGGACCAAATATTGGACTTATCGCTTCACTTTCAACTTATGGGAAAGTTAATAAATATGGATTTATCGAAACTCCATTTGTAAAAATTAAAAATGGTAAAGCGGATTTTGATGATATTGAATATTTGGCGGCAGATGAAGAAGAAGGGTTGTTTATCGCTCAAGCGGATACTCCTATTGACAAAGATGGAAATTTCTTAACAGATGAAGTTGTTTGCCGTTACGGAGATGAAATCGTGCATATCGACAAATCCAAAGTTGATATATTGGACGTGTCGCCTAAACAACTTGTGTCAGTGTCAGCGGGACTTATTCCATTTTTGGAACACGATGACGCCAATCGTGCACTAATGGGGTCAAATATGCAGCGTCAAGCAGTACCTCTACTTAAAACAGAAGCACCTTATGTGGGAACAGGACTTGAAAGAAAAGTAGCTGTGGATTCTGGAGCGGTAATTACTTCACGGGCAACTGGGACAGTAACTTATGTCGACGCTAGAAAAATAGTTGTAACAGATGATGAAGGAAAAGAATATTCACACAGACTTTTAAATTTTGAAAAATCAAATCAATCTATGTGTCTTCACCAAAAACCAATTACAGATTTGGGAGCAAAAGTTAAAAAAGGTGATATAATTGCTGATGGACCATCAACAGCTGGAGGAGATTTAGCACTTGGAAAAAATGTTTTGATAGCATTTATGCCTTGGGAAGGATACAACTTTGAAGATGGAATTTTGATTTCAGAAAGACTTCGTAAAGATGATGTATTTACTTCTATTCATATCGAACAATTTGATACAGAAGCTAGAACGACAAAATTAGGAGATGAAGAAATTACAAGAGAAATTCCTAATGTATCTGAAGAAGCACTTAAAAATCTTGATGAAAATGGAATTATAAGAGTTGGGGCGCATGTTGTTCCAGATGATATTTTGGTTGGAAAAGTTACGCCTAAAGGGGAAACTGAACCGCCGGCTGAAGAAAAATTACTTCGTGCAATATTTGGGGAAAAAGCAAAAGATGTGAGAGATACATCTCTTAGACTTCCACATGGAGTAAAAGGGACAGTTGTCGATGTGCTGGAATTAACTAAAGAAAATGGAGACGATTTAAAAGCTGGAGTAAACAAATTGATTAGAATTTACATCGCTGAAAAAAGAAAAATAATGGTCGGAGATAAAATGTCTGGTCGACACGGAAATAAAGGGGTAATTTCAAGAGTATTACCAGTTGAAGATATGCCACATTTAGAAAATGGAACACCTATTGATATTTGCCTTAATCCACTAGGAGTGCCATCTCGTATGAATATCGGACAAGTATTGGAAGTTCACCTAGGACTTGCAATTGGAGATATTAATAAATATATCGCAACTCCTGTATTTGATGGAGCAAAAGAAGAAGATATAAAGAGATACTTAGAAGAAGCTGGATATGACAGAACTGGTAAAGTAAAACTAATTGATGGAAGAACAGGAAAGCCTTTTGATAATCCTATAACTGTTGGAAGAATGTATATGTTAAAACTTCACCACTTAGTAGAAGATAAAATGCATGCCAGAGCTATTGGTCCATATTCGTTAGTAACACAACAGCCACTTGGAGGAAAAGCTCAGTTTGGTGGACAAAGACTTGGAGAAATGGAAGTTTGGGCACTGGAAGCTTATGGTGCGTCAAATATTTTACAAGAAATGTTGACTGTAAAATCAGATGATATCAGCGGAAGAACAAAAACTTACGAAGCAATTGTAAAAGGAGAAGCAATGCCAGAAGCAGATGCGCCAGAATCGTTTAGAGTACTTATAAAAGAATTCCAGTCACTTGGATTAGACGTGGCTCTTTATGATAAAGATGGACAGCAAATTGAATTAGATAAAAATGTTGATGCATAAAAAAAGATAAAAAAGTTTCCCACTCTCTTAAAAAAAGTGGAATAAATAATATTGAGGAGGCTCTTATTAATGAGTATAAGAGATTTTAATAGTATTCAAATAAAACTGGCATCGCCGGAAAAAATACTGGAATGGTCATATGGAGAAATTACAAAAGCGGAAACAATAAATTATAGAACACTAAAGCCTGAAATGGAAGGACTTTTCTGTGAGAGAATATTTGGACCGTCAAAAGACTATGAATGTGCGTGCGGAAAATACAAAAGAATGCGTTACAAAGGAATGGTTTGTGAAAAATGTGGAGTTGAAGTTACAACTTCAAAAGTTCGTCGTGAAAGAATGGGACACATTAAACTTGCTACACCAATTGCACATATCTGGTATTCTAAAGGAACACCCAATAAAATGAGTCTTTTATTGGGAATAAGCACAAAAGAGCTGGAATCAGTTTTATATTTTTCCAGATACATTGTAACTGATCCAGGAGAAACAGGACTTGAAAAAGGTCAAATTTTAACTGATAGAGAATATAAACTTTATGAAAGCCAATTTAAAAACGAATTTACGGCAAAAATGGGAGCTGAAGGAGTTTTAGCGCTATTAGAAGAAATTGATTTAAAAGAGTTGGAACAAAAATTAGAAAATGAAATGGATACAGAACATTCATCTCAAAAAAGAAAAAAAGTTATAAAAAGGCTAAAAATAGTAAGAGATTTAATCCTTTCTGGAAATAGACCTGAATGGATGATTATGACGGTACTTCCTGTAATTCCTGCGGATTTAAGACCAATGGTACAGCTTGATGGGGGAAGATTTGCAACTTCTGACTTAAATGATTTGTACAGAAGAGTAATCAACAGAAATATAAGGCTTAAAAAATTGATGTCGATAAAAGCGCCTGAAATCGTTATAAAAAATGAAAAAAGAATGTTGCAGGAAGCAGTTGACGCCTTAATTGACAACGGTCGCCGTGGAAAACCAGTAGTTACTCAAAATAATAGGGAGTTAAAATCATTATCTGATATGTTAAAGGGAAAACAAGGTAGATTTAGACAAAACCTATTAGGAAAAAGGGTCGATTATTCGGGAAGATCGGTAATTGTTGTTGGACCAAGCCTAAAAATGAATCAATGTGGACTTCCTAAAAAAATGGCACTTGAGTTATATAAACCATTTTTAATGAGAGAATTAGTACAAAGGGAATTAGCTTCCAATGTAAAAATTGCAAAAAAAATGGTGGAAGAAGAGGATGAAAATGTATGGGAGTTAATCGAAGAAATTATTAAAAATCATCCTGTATTGTTAAATCGTGCGCCAACATTACATAGACTATCAATTCAAGCGTTTGAACCAATTTTAATAGAAGGGAAAGCGATAAGACTTCATCCTCTAGTATGTTCTGCGTTTAATGCCGATTTTGATGGGGATCAAATGGCAGTTCACTTAGTATTGTCTCAAGAAGCACAGATGGAAGCCAAAATACTTATGCTTGCAACGAATAACATCATCGCACCGTCAAGTGGTAAACCAATTGCCGTGCCTTCTCAAGATATGGTAATGGGATGCTATTACATGACAAAAGAAAAGAAAGGTGCTAAAGGCGAAGGAAGATTATTTTCTAACAGAAATCAATTAATAACAGCTTATCAAAGCGGAAAAGTGTCAGTTCACGCAATGGTAAAAGTTAGAGTTGAAGATGAATTACTTGAAACAACACCAGGAAGATTGATGTTTAATTTGATATTACCAAAAGAAGTTAGAAATTATGGAATTACCTTTGGTAAAAAAGAATTGGCAAACTTGATTGCTGTACTTTATAAAAAATACGGATTTGTGAAAACTTCAAGTTTACTAGATGATATTAAAGAATTTGGATATCATCATGGTACGCTTGCTGGAATTACAGTTGGAATTGAAGATTTGAAAATTCCTGAAACTAAAAAAGAAATACTAGAAAATGCTGAAAAAAGTGTGGCAGAAGTTGAAAAGCAATATAAAGCCGGGGAAATTATTAATGAAGAAAGATATAGAAAAACAGTAAGTATCTGGGCAGAAGCGACTGAAAAAGTGACAAAGGATATGATGGATAATCTAGACGAATTTAATCCAGTTTATATGATGGCAAATTCAGGAGCCAGAGGGTCAATTGCACAGATGCGTCAATTAGGTGGAATGCGTGGACTTATGGCAGATACGCAAGGTAGAATTATTGAAATGCCGATTAAAGCCAACTTTAGAGAGGGACTTAACATTCTGGAATTTTTTATGTCATCGCATGGAGCGAGAAAAGGACTTGCGGATACCGCATTAAGAACGGCGGATTCAGGATATTTGACAAGAAGACTGGTTGATATTTCGCACGAAGTTATTGTAAATCACGATGATTGTGGATGTGAACATGGAATTGTCGTATCGGATTTGATGGACGCTGGGGAAGTTATCGAAAAATTAAGTGAAAGAATTTACGGTAGAACGCTTGCAAAAGATTTGGTTCATAACGGAGAAGTTATCGCAACTAGAAATACTTTGATTAATGATGAATTGATTAAGAAAATCGAAGAATTGGAAATTCGTGAAGTGGAAATCAGAACACCTCTAACTTGTAAATTGGAAAAAGGTGTTTGTAGAAAGTGTTATGGACTTGATTTGTCCAATCATAAGGAAATTTTAAAAGGAGAAGCCGTTGGAGTAATTGCGGCTCAATCAATTGGAGAACCTGGTACACAGCTTACAATGCGTACTTTCCATACTGGAGGGGTTGCCACAGCAGCTTCAGTCCAATCTGACTATAAAGCGGATGTTTCTGGAAAAGTTAAGTTTAGAAATATTGAAACACTTGTAAATGAAGAAGGAAAAGAAATCGTTGTTTCACAAAATGGACGTCTGATAATTGGAAAACATAGATATGAAATTCAGTCTGGTTCAACTTTACATGTAAAAGATGGAGATACAGTTAAAAAAGGACAGGTGCTTGTGGAATTTGATCCTTATCAAACACCGATTATTACATCTGAAGAAGGTAAAGTGGAATTTAGAGATATTTATGTTAAAGAAAATATCGATGTTAAATATGGTGTTACTGAAAAAGTTGCAATTAAACCAGTCGAAAGTAATGATGTAAACCCTAGAATTATCATCTATACAGATGATGGCAGAAAAGTGGAATATGCAGTTCCATACGGTGCATATCTGATGGTAAATGAGGGAGATGTTGTTAAAAAAGGTCAAACTATAACAAAAATACTGAAAACAGGGGAAGGAAACAAGGATATTACTGGAGGTCTTCCACGTGTACAGGAATTGTTTGAGGCAAGAAATCCTAAAGGAAAAGCAATATTGTCAGAAGTATCTGGAAGAATTGTATTTTCGGATAAAAAGAAAAAAGGAATGCGTCTAATTCTTGTGGAAGATCCTGAAACAGGGGAATTAATTCAGGAATATACAGTTCCAGTTGGAGAACATCTAGTTGTAACAAATGAAATGTTAATTGAAAAAGGTGCAAAAATTACTGATGGACCGGTTTCACCTCATGATATTTTAAAAATTAAAGGGCTTGTGGAAGCACAGCAATTTATTTTGGAATCAGTACAACAGGTGTATCGTGAACAAGGGGTTACAGTAAACGATAAACACATTGAAATAATAGTTAAGCAGATGTTCCAAAAGGTAAAAATCAAAGAAGTCGGAGATTCACTGTTCTTAGAAGATGAATTAGTCGAAAAGAAAATTGTTGAAAGAGAAAATGAAAAATTAATTTCAGAAGGAAAAAATCCTGCAACTTACGAACCTGTAATACAAGGTATTACAAAAGCGGCAGTAAATACAGAAAGCTTCATTTCGGCAGCATCATTCCAAGAAACTACAAAAGTATTAGCGAATGCGGCAGTTGAAGGAAAAATTGATAGACTTGAAGGAATGAAAGAAAATGTCATAATCGGTAAGAGAGTACCAGGAGGAACAGGATTTAAAGATTATTTACATTTAGATGCCAAATTAAAATCTGATATTGTGAATGAAGAGGCAGAAAATCAAGAAGACATATTAGATGGCGAAACTCAAGACAAAATTTCTGTTGAAGAATAAGAAATTATGATTAAAGAATAAGGGAAATTTTAAATTTCCCTTATCTCATAATATAAAGTTAGTTTTTAATTTCAATGATTTAAAATGAATAAGGTGATTTTTATGAAAGGGAAATTGGTTGTTGTATCAGGACCATCTGGGTCAGGAAAATCAACAGTTACAAAACTAGTAAAAGATAGATTGAATATTCCACTTTCAATTTCTGCAACTACGAGAAAACCTAGAAATGGGGAAATTGACGGGAAAGATTATTATTTTTTGACAAAAGAAGAATTTCAAAAAAAAATAAAAAATGATGAGTTTTATGAATTTGCAAATGTCCATGGAAATTATTACGGGACACTAAAAAAAACAGTGGAAGAAAATTTGGAAAAAGGACTTAATGTCATTTTGGAAATTGATGTCCAAGGTGCATTAATTGTAAAAGAAAAGAAAAAAGACGCGGTTTTAGTTTTTTTTAAGACAGAAAATTTAGAAGTTTTGGAAAATAGACTTAGAAATAGAAAGACGGATAGCGAAGAAGTTATTGAGTTAAGGTTAAAAAATGCCAAAAAAGAACTTGAATACGAAAAAAAATATGATTATGTAATCGTAAATAAAAATATTGAAGAGTCGTGCAATGAGTTAATAAATATTATAAATTTATAAATATCGAAAGGAGAAAGTTTTTAAAAAAACTTTTTAAAATAATGAAAAAAGAAAAAATAACTATAGATGAATTATTGGAAAAAGTACCAAATAAATATGAATTGGCAATTGTTGCAGGAAAAATTGCAAAAGTTGAATTGAAAAAAGATAAAGCAAAATTTGAAGTAATGGATGAAGTTTTTTCAGATATCATGAATGATGAAGTTGAAATTATTTATAACGACAACAAAAAAATAGAAGATGAAGAAATTTAAAAAAATTTTTAATAAAGTATTGACTATTTAAAAAATCAAATTATACTTATAATGTAATATCTAAAAAATTATTAAAAGAGTTCCCTTAGATAAAAAATAAAAGGGAGTGAACAAAGTTATGTATGAAAAAAAGGAAATTCAAAAATTAATCGATAGTTTAGATATTGTGGAAGTGATTTCAGAATATGTAAATTTAAAAAAATCAGGTTCCGGATACAAAGGATTGTCTCCTTTTAAAGATGAAAGGACGCCATCTTTTTCAGTTGATCCTATAAAAAATATATTTTTTGATTTCAGTTCTGGAGTTGGCGGAAATGTAATAAAATTTTATCAGCTAATAAATGATGTGAGTTTTCCACAAGCAATGGAAGAATTGTCGCAAAAATATAATATTCCACTAAGAAAGTCAAATTTTGGAAATAATTACGAAGTTAGCCAGGATAAGTACAAAGAATATTATGAAATTTTAAACAGTGCCTATGAATTTTTTAAAAATGCTATAGAAGAAAATGATAAAGCGCTAAAATATATGAAAGAAAGAGGTTTTTTACCAGAAGATATTAAAAAATTTGAAATAGGATTTTCTTTAAATGAGAAAGATGAGCTGTTTAAATATTTGATAAAAAAAAATTTTTCTGAAGAAAAAATATTAGAATTAGGACTTGTAAAAAGAAACGAAACAGGAGCGGTATACGACACTTTTAGAAATAGAATTATGTTTCCAATTTATAATCCACAAAATAAAATAGTCGGTTTTGGTGGAAGAATTATTGAAAAGGATACGGATTTACCTAAATACTTAAATTCAGCTGATTCTGTTGTCTTTAAAAAAGGAAGGGAATTATTTGGTCTAAAAAATCGTGGGGAAGCGATTAAGAGAAAAGGCTTTGCAATGCTTATGGAAGGGTACTTGGATGTACTGACAGTAAAAAAATATGGATTTGAAACAGCAGTCGCAAGTCTTGGAACAGCTTTTACTGAAGAGCAGGCTAATTTACTAAAAAAATATACCAAAAATATTATAATTGCTTACGACAACGATGAAGCTGGGAAAAATGCCATAATAAGAGCGGGATACATTTTAAAAAAGTTGAACTTTGACATAAAGTGCCTTAGAATAACCGAAAATGTAAAAGATCCAGACGAATTTCTAAGAAAATACGGCAAGAGAAAATTTGTGGAAACTTTAAAAAAATCAGTTGATTTTTATGATTTTTTGTTTCAGGAATTTACAAAAACTTTGAATATAGATGAAATAGCTTCTAAAAGAATATTGGTTGAAAAATTTAAGCCGTTTTTTGAAACTTTTGAAAATGAACTTGATAAAGAACTATACATTCAAAAATTATCACACGAAATAGGAATTGAAGAAAAATATTTAAGGCAAGAATTTAAAAATAATAAAGATTTCAATAATAAAAATAAAAAAGGTAATAGTTATGGTACAAAAAGTAATTATGAAATAAAGGTACAGTATAAAAAAGATAAAAAAGATTTTTATGATGATTTGGAAGAACAGACAATAATGTATTGTATAAAGTATTTTGATTTAGAGAAAGAAAAAACTCAAATGCTTACAAAAAAAGATTTGACGAATAAATTTTACAGTGAATTATTTTCAAAATTAAAAGGGATAAATTTCGATGTGGCAAATGTTTCACAGATGAATAAGTTTGATCTTACTGAGGAGCAGAAAGAGAAAATATTTAGTTTGAAAATTTCTGCTGACAGAGAAATTGAAGATGAAGAAAGTTATTTTAAGGAGATATTTAAAAGTTGGCTGAGAAGGGATATAAAAAATATTCGAAAAAATATGACAAGAGAGGAAAAGTATAAACTAAAAAAAGAAGTTGAAATTGAGCTTTCAAAAGAATTTCATACATTGGAAGAATTAAAAAAAATATATAAGAAATTTGAAGAAATAAGGAGACCAGGATAATGTCTGAAAACAAAAATAAATTAAAAAACAGTCTCGCAAATTTTATAAAAGAAACAAGAAAGCAGAAAGTAGCCAGTTATGAAGAAATTAATTCCACTTTACCAGCGGATTATCCACCTGAAAAAATTGAACAGTTAATAAAAAAACTAACTGACGATGGTGTCCGAATAGTTAATACGCTAAAAGAAAAAAATGAGTTGCTAAAAGTTCCAAAAACTATGGAAGAAATAAAAAAAATGGAAGTTTCTGACTTTGAAGACGGAAATGATGAGTTTGTGGAGAACGAAATAGATGAAAATGAAGTGGACAAGTTACTACAGGCAGATTTAATTAAAATGGCTGAAAGTATGGATGTGGACGAACCAATTAAAATGTATTTACGTGAAATTGGACAAATACCACTTTTAAGTTATGAAGAAGAAATAGAGTATGCACAGAAAGTTTTAAATGGAGATGAAGAAGCGAAACAAAAATTAATAGAATCTAATTTGAGATTAGTGGTGAGCATAGCCAAAAAACATACTAATCGAGGTCTAAAAATGCTAGATTTAATTCAAGAGGGGAATATGGGACTTATGAAAGCTGTTGAAAAATTTGAGTATGAAAAAGGATTCAAATTTTCAACTTACGCGACTTGGTGGATAAGACAGGCAATAACAAGAGCGATTGCTGACCAAGGAAGAACAATAAGAATACCTGTTCATATGATAGAAACAATTAATAAAATAAAAAAAGAAAGTAGAATTATTTTGCAGGAAACTGGAAAAGAACCGACAGCTGAAGAATTGTCAAAAAAGTTGGAATTACCAGTTGAAAAAGTAAAAAATATACTTGAGATGAATCAGGACCCCATTTCTTTGGAAACTCCTGTAGGAAGTGAAGAAGATAGTGAATTAGGTGATTTTGTGGAAGATGACAAATTCGCAAATCCATATGATGCGACAACCAGAGTACTTTTAAAGGAACAGCTTGACGATGTTCTAAAAACATTAAATGAAAGAGAAGAGATGGTACTTAGATATAGATATGGCTTAGATGATGGTTCGCAAAAAACATTGGAAGAAGTCGGGAAAATTTTTAATGTAACAAGAGAGAGAATAAGACAAATTGAAGTAAAAGCATTAAGAAAATTAAGACATCCAAGCAGAAGAAAAAAATTAGAAGATTATAGGAGCTAGACATCTGGATGGCTCCTTTCATTTTAAAATAGAGGTGAGCAAATTGTTAAATAGCATAATGGAAGATATAAGAAAAAAAGGTAAATTTAGTTTTGAAAAAGTTGTCGAAAACAATGATTTATCTGATGATGAATTTTTTGAGTTTTTGAAATTTATTTATTTAGAAAATATTCCAGAAGTGCGGACATCTGTCGATGGAAATGACTTTATTGTTCTGGAAAATGAAGATTTTTATGTTTTGGAAAAAAGTACAATAAAATCTTATTTGGAAGACATAAAGTCAAGAAATAAAGAAATTTTTCAAAAAATTAAAGAAAAAAAAAGTTTTGGGGATGATGAATTAATCGACAGATATTTAAAGGTTGCGGTAAAAGAGAGTCTTGTCTATTCCAAATTTGGTTTTTCATTTTTAGATATAGTTCAAGAAGCGACATTGGGATTAATTTCAGGATTAAGCTATTATCCTAAGATAATGGAAACTTCCAAAGAGCCAGAGTTTTTTTTGAAGAACTTTTCAATAAAATATATTTTGGAATTTCAAAAAAAATTGTTAAAAAATATAAAATCAATGGAATTGTCATATATTTTATATTTGAAATTAAAATTGGACAAAGCTGGCGGTTACAGCGTTGAAGAAATTAGTAAACAAATGAATGTAAATCCAGAATACTTGGAAGATTTGGAAAAATTGTTTGACGATATAAAAGATGAAAAATCGCTAGAAAGTGAAAAAATATTTGAAAAAGCCGATAAAATAACAAAAATGTATATTTTGGAAAATATTCCAAAAAAATTAAGTTACATTGATGAACAGATTTTGGTAATGTTTTATGGATTGGATGACAAAATATATTCGGAAAAGGAAATAGCCAAGGCACTTAATATAGGTTATCATAATGTGAATATTTTAAAGGAAAAAGCGCTTAATAAACTGTCAATAGATATGCTTCAGAGTGATTTTATAAAAAATAGTGAAAATTTAAATTTTTTAGTTAATTAAAAAATTAAATAATAAAAAAATCAAAAGAAAGAGGGTATGTATGAAATTAAGAGATATAATTGGCGAATTAAAGACAATGTATAATCCTAAAA
Source organism: Leptotrichia sp. oral taxon 847 (assembly GCF_001553645.1). Taxonomy (NCBI): domain Bacteria; kingdom Fusobacteriati; phylum Fusobacteriota; class Fusobacteriia; order Fusobacteriales; family Leptotrichiaceae; genus Leptotrichia; species Leptotrichia sp. oral taxon 847. Next base: position 1,699,327 of record NZ_CP014231.1, read on the forward strand.
TGGCAGAAGATTGGGATAATGTTGGGCTTTTAATCGGAGATGAAGATAAAGAAATAAAAAAAATACTGTTTTGTTTGGATGTGACGGAAAATGCTGTCGAAAAAGCGTTAAAAAGTGGTGTAAATTTGATAATTTCTCATCATCCAGTTATTTTTTCAGGAATGAAGAGAATTAATAACGAAACATTACACGCAAGAAAAGTTTTGAGACTTATTGAAAATAAAATAGCTGTTTATTCAATTCACACAAATGCTGATTTTTCAGTAAATGGGTTAAATGACTTTGTGATGGAAAAATTGGATTTAGACGGAGAAACGAAAATATTAAACGAAGTTAGCTTTGAAGATTACAACGAAATTAAGGATTGTTTGGAGCAACATCATGGTGGGACTGTTAGAATAAAAATTTTAAATGAAGGAATTACTTTGGAAAATTTAGTAAAAAAATTAAATATCAATTGGGACTGCCGTATGTGAGATATGTTGGAGATAAAGACAGGGTTGTCTACAGAGTGGGACTTGTGACAGGTGGTGGAAGTTCTTTTATAAGTCAGGCAAAAGGAAATGCTGATGTATTTTTAACAGGGGATTTGAGATATCACGAAGCACTTGATGTAGTTGAAGAAGGGGGACTTTTAGTCGATATAGGTCATTTGGAAAGTGAATATTTATTTGCGGACTTAATGGAACGGGAAGTTTCAAAGTTTTTTGATGGTGAAATGATTAAACATTATGAAAATCAAATTTTTCAATTAGGATAAAAAATTTTTTATAAAAAATGAGCTATCGTTATAAAGCATATAAAAAAAGAGTTTTGAGCAATAAAATGTTTCATTTCTCTTTTTTTATATTGTTAATTTTACATGAGGTGTATTCGTTGTATGGTAAAACTTACTTGAAATAGTTCTATTTTAAATGAGCTTGAGTATAAAATAAGAATTTCTAATAATTTATTGAAAGTTTCATTTAAAAAAATAAAAAAATTTCGATTTTTTAGTAAAAATTATGAAGTGGCGTTATCTTCTTTTTTTATATATCTATGGTAAATTGTATCTATAATAACAGCGATTGCATTATCTCCAGACACATTTGCCGCAGTTCCAAAACTATCTTGAGTTATGTATAGTGCAATAAGCATTGTTCCCAGAGAGCCTGTCGAAATAATTCCAACCATTCCTAAAAATGGCAGTGCTGACATTATTGCTCCACCTGGTGCTCCTGGTGCTGCTACCATTGCGATCCCCAAAGTCATTATAAATGGAAACATGGTTGACAAGCTATGAGGCATATTATTTATCATTAAGACAGCTGTAACACAACTTGTTATCGTTATGATACTTCCAGCCATATGGATTGTTGCACAAAGTGGGACGACAAAATCCCTTATCTCTTCAGAAACTCCGTTATTTTTAGCACATTCCACATTTACAGGGATTGTAGCTGCAGAAGACTGAGTTCCAAGTGCCGTTAAATATCCCGGAATTTGATGTTTTAACAACTGAAGTGGATTTTTCTTTCCAATTGCACCAGAAATTATAAATAAAATTATTAAATATATAATATGTAAAGTCAAAACACACAAAAATACCTTTATGAATACTGACATTATCGTAAATACACCACCACTGTGAGCCATATTTGCAAATGTTCCAAAAATGTAAAAAGGCAAGACTGGAATGATTGAAGTCGATAAAACTTTTACAATAATAATAGAAAAATCTGAAAATAAATTATAAATTGTTTCACCATAATCATTTTTCTGAGATTTTAACCAGCTTATAGAAAGACCCATCAAAAATGAAAAAACTACTGCTGAAGTTACATCTAGTAAAGGTGGTAAACTTATTTCAAAAAAAGGTTTTAACATTCCTTTTTCCGGGTCTCCTATTTTTGCAAGAGTGTTACTATCTATAATATGTGGAAAAACTGTTGAGGCCATTATATAGGCCAGTGTACCTGCTAAAATCGTTGAACCATACGCTATAACAGTTGTTATTCCTAGAAGTTTTCCTGCTCCTTGTGTTAAATCAGCAATTCCTGTTACTATAAAACCAATAATCATAAGTGGTATAATAAATGCCAAATATTTACTGAACAGTCCTGAAAAAGTTACAGCAATTCTAATAATCGGTCCTGGTAAAATAAATCCAGCACAAATCCCCAGCACGATTGCCATAAGTAGCCGTGAAACCAGACCTAGTTTAAATCTTTTCATAAAATTTTCTCCTTTCATTAAAAAAAAATAACTATAACTGTATTATATCATAAATTTAAGGTTTTTATAAATTAATTTTTAGAAATACTTTTAATTTATTTTTGGTTACAAAGCGTTGTTCTGTTCAATATTATTCTCATATTTTTTACATAAGGGTAAAGGACCACCATTTCTACTTATTAAAAAAAATAAAAAGATTAAACTAAAAACAAAATATAAAATAAACAAATTAATCAGTGGATTTGCTTGATAATTATTTATAAAAAAATAAAATTAATGAAAAAAATTTTTTGATTAATTGCGAAATATGGTAAAATAATGATATAAAAGTTTTTAAAAATTAGGAGAAAAAAATGAAATTAGTTTATTTAGATAATGCGGCTACAACAAAAATGTCAAAAAAGGTAGTTGAAGAAATGATAAAATCGTTTGAAGATATTTATGGAAATCCTTCTTCAACACATACTTTGGGTCAAAAAGCAAAAGCTGTAGTTGAAAATGCAAGACATATTGTGGCAAAAAATTTAAAAGTTGAAGCAAAAGAAATAGTTTTTACTTCTGGTGGTGCGGAAGGGAACAATCTTGTCATAAAAGGATTTTTAAAACAGAATAAGGATAAAGGAAAACACATCATAACGACCAAAATCGAACATTCAACCGTGCTAAAAACTTTTGAAAGTCTTGAAAAGCAAGGGTATGACGTAACTTACATAGACGTTACAAAAGATGGAATAATTGATGTTGAAAAGCTAAAAAAAGCAGTTAGAAAAGATACAGCGCTTGTGTCAGTTATGTTTGTAAATAATGAAACTGGAGTTATTCAGCCAATAAAGGAAATTGGTGAGTTTTTAAAAGAAAAAGAAATTTTTTTTCACACGGATGCTGTTCAGGCAATTGGAAAATTTGAAATTTATCCAAAAGAGTTGAGAATAGATGCTTTGACTGTGTCATCGCATAAATTTTACGGACCTAAAGGGACCGGATTTGTGTTTATCAACAAAAAATATAATGTTGAAAAAGAAATTTTTGGAGGAAGTCAGGAGAGAAATAGAAGAGCGGGGACTGAAAATGTGAATGGAATTTTGGGAACCGGCGTTGCACTTGGGGAAGTTTATGAAAAAATGGAAGTGGTTTTTGAACACGAAAAAAAAATTCAAAAATATTTGGAAGAAAAATTGAAAAATGAAATTGGAAAAATTCAGAAAGTGGAAATAAATGGAGAAAATTCAAGAAGAGTGAAAAATATTACAAATGTTTTTATAGAAAATACGGATATTCAAATGCTTTTAGTAGCTCTTGATATGAGGGGAATTTGTGTGAGCGGAGGTTCAGCCTGTATGTCTGGTTCGCTTGAAAATTCGTATGTTTTAAAAGCTATGGGATTAAATGATGAAAAATTGAAAAGTTCGTTTAGAATCAGTATTGGAAAAGATACGACAATTGAAGAAATTGATTATTTTATTGAAAATTTGAAAGAGATAATATAAAAAATTTGTGAAGGAGTGAAAAGTAAAAATGGACAAAATTAAGGCAATATTTTTGGATTTGGATGGGACAGCGCTTACAAGTGAGCATACAATTTCTGAAAATTTAAAAAATAAATTGAATGAATTAGAAAAAAGAGGAGTTAAAATTTTTATTGCGACAGGTCGTACATTTACTTCAGCAAGTCCTTTTATCGAAATGCTTAAAATAAAAAATCCCGTGATTACTTATAACGGTGGAAGAATTGTGGATCCCGCAACAAAAAAAATGATTTATGAAAAACCGCTAGATGCGAATGCTGTGGAAAAGATAATAAAAATTGCAAGAGAAAAAAATATTCACTTGAATTTGTACACAGATGATAAATTGTACATCGAAAAAGAGACAGATGAGGGGAAAGCGTATGCTGAAAGTGTTGGAATTCCGTATTATGTGGAAAATTTTGACAATTTTTTTGGAAAAACTTCGACAAAAGCGCTTTTTATCAATGAAAATGAGGTTTTAAAAAAGTTGAAAAAAGAATTGGAAGAAAAGTTGCCAGATGTTACATTTGTGTTCTCAAAATTAAAGTATTTGGAAGCGCTAAATAAAGAAGTGAATAAAGGGTTAACTGTTAAAGTTATGCTTGAAAAATATAATATTTTGCCACAGGAGGCAATGGCTTTTGGAGATCAATGGAATGACTTGGAGATGTTAAAATCAGTAAAATACGGGTATCTTATGGGAAATGCGACCGAAGACTTAAAAAAGGAATTTTCTTCTGACAGAATAACTTTGTCCAATGACGAAGATGGAATTTATGAAATTCTAAAAAATTTATAAAGTAGGGGAAATTGATGGAAAGTGAATTTGTACATTTAAAGTTGCATACCGAGTATTCTTTGCTGGAAAGTGTTGGGAAAATAGATGAATATGTGAGAAAAGCAAGTGAGCTTGGGATGACTTCCCTTGCAATAACGGATGTCAATATGTTTGGTGCAATAGAATTTTTTAAAAAATGTAAAAACGCTAAGATTAAGCCAATTATTGGACTTGAAATCTTTTTAGACGGACTTGAAAATTTTGGAGAATATTCTTTAACTTTACTTGCAAAAAATAAAAATGGTTATAAAAATTTGTGCAAGTTGTCTTCGATTTCGTTTGAAAAGTTTTCACGGAAAAGAAATAAAGTAAAATATGAAGATTTGAAACAGTACTCACAAGATTTATATATTTTATCAGGCGGAGTAAACGGAGAAATTACGAAATGTATTTTAGATAAAAAAAATGAAATTGCACGAAAAATAATGCAAAAATTTTCTTTTGATTTTGACAAGAACTTTTTTTTAGAAATTCCAGCAGAAAAAAAACTTGAAAAAGTGAAAAAGTTGCTTATTGAAACGGTAAAAAGAGAAGAAATAAGTAATTTTGTTGTAACGAATGACATTTATTATTTGAGTGAAGAAGATAAAATTTTGCAAAAAATAGTGGAACTGATAAAAGATGGAGAAAAATCGGATTCAGAAAAAATTGTAAATAGTGAGGAAATTAAAAATAATGACTTCTATTTTAAAAATTATATTGAAATGAAAAACTCTTTTGAAAATGAAAATGAGATTTTTGAAAAAGCGATTGAAAATATTCAAAAAATTGTTGAAAATTGTGAAGTCGATTTTGAATTTCACAAGTTCAAATTTCCCAAATATGAGTTACCTAAAAATATATCGGAAAAAGAATTTTTGCGAAAACTTGTCTATAATGGAGTTGTGAAAAGATATTCTCTTGCATCTTTTGAAGTGGAAAATGAAGAAGATATACAAGAAGTAATTAAAAAATTTTCGAGTAAAAAATTTAAAAATGAAAAAAATTTGGATGGAAAAAGTATAATAAAAAGAGCGGAATACGAGCTTAAAATTATTGATGAAATGGGTTATAATGGTTATTTTATCATAGTTTGGGATTTTATAAAGTTTTCTAGAGAAAATGGAATCTATGTTGGACCTGGACGTGGTTCTGCTGCGGGAAGCATAGTTTCGTATGCTTTAAATATTACAGATATTGATCCGCTTGAATATAATTTGATTTTTGAGAGATTTTTGAACCCTGAAAGAATTTCTATGCCTGATATTGACATAGACTTTGATCAGGAGCAAAGGGAGCAAGTTATAGATTATGTCTATAAAAAATATGGAAGTGAGCATGTCGCTCATATCATAACTTTTGGAACATTAAAAGCAAGACTAGTAATTAGAGATGTGGGAAGAGTTTTGAATGTGAAAATTTCAAAAGTTGATAAAATTGCGAAAATGATACCTTTTAGTATGGATTTGAGTGAAGCAAAAGAAAATGTGGCAGAATTGAAAATGATGTATGAAATTGACAGGGAAACAAGAGAAATAATTGATTATTCCTTAAAGCTGGAAGGGCAGGTTAGGCACACTTCTATTCATGCAGCAGGGATTGTCATTTCAAAAGATGTTTTGACTGATGAAATACCAACTTATTCCGATGGGAAAACAAAAGTTGTGGCAACTCAGTATCAGATGAAAGAGCTGGAAGAACTAGGAATTTTGAAAATGGATTTTTTGGGCTTAAAAAACTTGACAATTTTGCGAAAAACTGTTGAAAATGTGGAAGAGAGCAAAAAATATAATGAGATTTTTTTTGAAAAATCGAAAAATAAAGTATTTCTTGATAAAATTCCATTAGATAACAAAAAAACTTATGAGCTTCTTTCAAATGCTGATACAATGGGAGTTTTTCAGTGCGAGTCAGTCGGTATCAGAAGTCTTATGAAAAAGATGAAAGTTGAGAGTTTTAGTGATATTGTGGCACTTCTTGCACTTTATAGACCAGGGCCTCTTGGAAGTGGAATGGTAGATGACTTTATTTCTCAAAAAAATTCAAAAAATGAGATAAAATATATTGATGGTTCTCTAAAAGATATTTTGGCAGAAAGTTACGGAATGATTTTGTATCAGGAGCAAGTTATGAAAATTTTAAGTGAACTTGCGGGTTATACGCTTGGGGAAGCTGATGAAGTGAGAAGAGCGATAAGTAAAAAAAATCTTGAATTAATTCAGAAAAACCGTGAAAAATTTGTAAAAAATACTTTAAAAAAAGGCGTTTTACAGAGTGAAAATCCACAAAAAAAAGCAAATGAAATCTATGACTTAATCGAAAAATTTGGTGGCTACGGATTTAACAAGTCGCATTCGGCGGCATATTCATTAATCGTTTACTGGACAGCTTTTTTTAAGGCAAATTATCCTTTGGAATTTTTTGCTGCGATAATGTCGGTGGAAGTTTCAAATTTGGATAGATTTCGTATTTTTGTAAATGAAGCTAAGAAAAAGAATATAAATTTATTACTACCTGATGTGAATTTTTGTAATAAAAATTTTAAAGTTATAAAAAATGAAAATGGACAAGGTGAGAGCATCCGCTTTGGATTTGCTGGAGTAAAAGGAATAGGAGAAAAATTTGTAAAAATTTTGTGTGAAGAGCTAAAAAACGGCAAATTTAGTTCATACAAAGATTTTGCACAACGAATGAGAGATAACGGAATGACAGCAAAACAACTTGAAATTTTGATACTTTCAGGAGCGCTAGATAAACTTGAGAAAACTCGTAATGAAAAATTTGAATTGATAAAAAATTTTGAGTTATTAGATGCAGATACAGAAGTAAATGGCTCACTTTTTGAAGATTTAAATTTTAAAGATGAAAAAATTTCTAATTCAAAAAATTTAAAAAATACAAAATTAAAAAATACAAAATTTTCCAAAGCAGAATTGCTTGAAAATGAAAAAAAATATTTGGGAATTTATGTTTCAAAGCACCCGTTGGATCTAAAAAAAGTGTTAATTGAGAGAATTTCTCACAATAAAATTAAAAACATTTTCAAAAAAAATTTAAAAAACGTAAGAGTGATTGGAATACTGAAAAATCTAAATATTTTTTACACAAAAAAGAGAGAACAAATGGCAAAATTTGAACTGGAAGATTTTGATGGAAGCATCAAAGTGATTTGTTTTCCAAATAAATATGGTAATTTTGAAAATGAAATTAAAGAAAATGAAATTGTTATTTTGGAAGGGAATGTAAATTTTGAAAATGAGAAATATAATATTTTTTTAGAAAATATTTGTAAATTGGAAAATTTAGAAAAAAGGCAAGATTTGAAATTATTTATTAAAATTGACGAAGATACAATAAAAAAATCGAAAGAAATAAAAAATTTGATGTTGAAATATCGAGGAAAAAATAAATTTATTCAATTTTTGGAAAAAAATGGAAAAATAGAGCTTAAAACTTCCAAATATGGCATAAGTATATCATTAAATTTTTTACGAAGATTGGTAAAGTTAGTTGGAGAGAGAAAAATAAAAATAAAATAATATCTTTTGATTAATATTTTTTTTAATATATTTTTGTAATAAATGTTTGACATTTGTACATTTTTACTTTGTCCTTAAAAAACGACAGAGTAAAATAGTTAGGGGCAAATAAAAAATCTTATTTTAAGTTTTTCATTCAATCCAGAAAGTTACTAAAATAACAATTTTTTTCTATTCCTTTTTTAAGCAGAAGTGCTCATCGCCGCACCCCTGCACCCCGGCTAGTCTTCGACATTTTTATGCACTGCCAAAAAACTCGCTTACGCTCAGACAGTTTTGTCAGCACATAAAAATGCTCCGACGGTTTAAATTTTACTATTATACAAAAGGTGTCGTGATTTTTTTGGAGTAAAGACGACTGTTTGAGCACGTTTAGTGCGAGTTTCGGCTTTGACGCAGAAAAAATGCTTAGACGAGCGTGGGGATTATAAGGGGAAATGGCGGTCCTTTCCCCTTATGTAAAAAAATAAAAAAATAATATTAAACAAAATAACATCTTGTAATCAAAAATAAGCTAAAAAATTTGAAATTAAAAAATCTGCCCCTAAAATTTTTAAACCATCTTAAAAAACCTAAAAGTTGTAAAATGTAATATTGTATGTTATAATAAACTATAGAAAATCAAGTGATTGTTGCAAAATGAAGAAATATAAATTTTTAAAAATGATAGTTTTAAAATGAGGAGAAATAATGGAATTAAGAGATATTCAGGAATTAATGAAAGTTATGAAAAAAGAAGAATTGGAAGAACTTAAAGTCAGATATGGAAAAATAAAATTGACATTGATTAATTCTTGTTGTGCCGCACAAAATGTAAGTGTAGCTCAACCTTTGAAAGCTAAAGAGGAAAAAGCCGTTAAAAAAGAAGAAATTATCAAATCGGATAATGTTGGAAAAATAAAATTATTAAATGTAAGTAGTGGAAAAGAAGTGAAAAAAGGTGAAATATTAGCTAAAATTTACACAATGGGAATTGAAAATGAAGTAAAATCTACAGTTAACGGAGTGATAAAAGAAGTTTTGGTTTCCGATGGGATTGCCGTTGATTTTTCAAAAGAATTATTTAAAATTGAGATAAAATAGATTAAAAAAGTTAATATTTAGGAGGATTATTAATGTTTAAAAAAATATTAATAGCAAACAGAGGAGAAATCGCTGTGAGGATTATAAGAGCAGCAAGAGAATTGGGAATTGCTACAGTTGCTGTGTATTCGGAGGCAGATAAGGATTCGTTGCATGTAAAACTTGCAGATGAGGCAATTTGTATTGGAAAACCCAGTGCTGCTGATTCTTATTTAAAAATACCTAATATCATTTCGGCGGCGCAAATTACAAATAGCGAAGCAATTCATCCAGGATATGGATTTTTATCAGAAAATCAGAGATTTGCTGAAATTTGTGAAAGAAATGACATTGTATTTATCGGTCCTAAACCAGAACTTATAAGTATGATGGGAGATAAAGCGACTGCAAGGGAAACCGCAAGCAAACATAAAATTCCTATGACAAAAGGTTCAGACGGAATTGTTCCAGATGTTGAAGAAGCCAAAAAAGTGGCAAAATGGATAACTTATCCAGTGATGATAAAAGCGACTGCCGGTGGTGGCGGAAAAGGGATGAGAATCGCTAGAAATGAGGAAGAACTAGTTGAAAACTATGCCGTTGCACAAAACGAAGCCAAAGCAAATTTTGGAAATCCAGATGTCTATATTGAAAAATATGTAGAAGAGCCAAGACACGTTGAGATTCAAGTAGTTGGAGATAAATATGGAAATGTTGTTCATTTAGGGGAAAGAGATTGCTCGATTCAAAGAAGGCATCAAAAATTGGTGGAAGAAAGTCCATCTGCTGGAATTGATGCCAAAACTCGTGAAAAAATGGGAAAATTTGCAGTAAAATTAGCCAAAGGAATAGGTTATGACAGTGTCGGAACATTGGAGTTCCTGGTTGACAAAGATATGAATTTCTATTTTATGGAGATGAATACCCGTATCCAGGTGGAACATACTGTAAGTGAAGAAATTACCGGAGTTGACTTAGTCAAAGAGCAAATAAGAGTGGCAGCTGGAGAAAAATTGAGCTTTACACAGAGAGATATAAGTATTAATGGACACGTAATTGAGTGCAGAATAAATGCTGAAGATTCTGAAAATGGCTTCTTACCGTCGTCAGGAATTTTGGAAAAGTATATCCCAGCTGGTGGAATTGGGGTGAGAGTGGATTCCCATTCGTATCAAAACTATGAAATTCCACCTTATTACGATTCAATGATAGCTAAATTGATTGTTAAAGGCAAAAATCGTGAAGAAGCAATTGTAAGAATGGAAAGAGCATTAAGAGAATTTATAATCGAAGGAGTGGATACAACAATTCCATTTCATCTAAAAGTTTTAGCAAATAAAGCGTTTAGGGAAGGAAAGTTTTATACAAACTTCATCGAAACTTATTTTAGCGAAGTTTTAGGAAAATAGAAAATTCTCATAAGCAACATGTCTGGCTTTAATTTTTATAAAAAAGCTTTATTCTTTGTAAAAAAATTTTTCAGAAGTTATAAAAAATTTATTTTAAAAAGATGAAAAAAATAAAATATTGTGGTATAATTCTATTAATTAAAACAAAGTTTCCTATTTTTTAAGATGGGATAATTTGTTTAACAAAAAGAATTAAATATTTAATTTTTAAATTTAGGAGGAATTAAAATGAACGAATTAGGAAATGTAAGCATATCGCAAGAAGTTGTGGCAACTATTGCCGAATTAGTAGTGTCAGAAATTGAAGGAGTAAGTAGCTTAGTTGGCGGAAAATCAAAAAATGAAATAATTAAATTTTTCCAAAGCGTATCTTCTGGCGGAAAAGGAATCGAAGTTGAAGTAGGAGAAACAGAATGTACAATTGATTTGTATATCGTTGCAAAAATGGGTTATCAGTTGCCGGCTCTTGCTGGAGAAATTCAGTCAAAAGTAGTAAAAGCAATCACAGAAACAACTGGATTAAAAGTTCAGGAAGTAAATGTATATATTCAAAAAATTGTTGAAGATGATAAAAAAGAAGAAGTAGCAGTGATAGAAAAAGTTGATGAATAGGTAATTTAGGAGGATAAATGGTAGCTATATTGGGATTTTTAGCGAAATTATCAGTGATATTGGGATTTATTGGAATTGCCTTTTCTAGTATTTCAGATATTTTGTTTAAAACAACATATTTGGATCAGTTGGATAGTGCGATTGATTTGAGCAATTTTAATGTGAAAATTTTAGTTGGAGTAGTGGCAGTAATTTATTTAGTGTTATTTTTACTTTCATATGTCAATAAAATTACTAAATATTCTCAAAATAAAAAAGTAAAAAATAAAAATGGTGAAATTGAAGTATCAATAAAAACAATAAATGAAACTACAAAAGAATTTTTTAAAACAAAAGAAATTATAAAAAACTCAAAAGTAAAATCACACCCAAAGGGAAAAGCAGTCGTCATCGAAGCGAGTGTGGACACATACAATGTAGATGATTTAAACGACAAACTTTCAAAGATTCAAAATGAGTTATCCGAATATGTTTTTCGTGCGACTGGGATTACAGTTAAAAAGACTAAAATAAAATTGAGAAAAGTTTTAGGTGAAACAATAGCTGAAAAAAAAGTCATAAATTCACACAAAAAAAATTCTGTAGCAGAAAAATCTGTCAAAGAAGACCAAAAAGAAAAAGTTGAAAAAAGTGATGACGATAAAAATGATAAAGCTCTGGAAGTAAAAGAAAAGATGGAGTAATTTAAAAAAATAAAATTGCAGGAAGAAATTGAAAATATTATCTGAAAGATGAGAACCATAAGAATAGTGGCGTTAGCTTTGTAAATTTACTGAGTACCGCAAAATTTTTTCTACCGTAGTTCTATTATTTTTGAAGATTTTAGGAAAGGAAATTTGATGACAAGAAGAGAAATTAGGGAAGAAATATTTAAACTTCTTTTTGAGCATGAATTAATTGATAATGACATTCAAGAAAGAATCGAAGAAGTTATCAAAGAAAAAGCGATTACAAAAGAAGATCAGATTGATTTTTTAAAAAGTTATGTAACCCAAATTATTGAAAATGAAGAATTTTTGATAGAAAAAATAAAAGATACACTTGACGGTTGGACTTATGAAAGACTGGGAACAATAGAAAAGGTACTGTTAAAAATTTCTTTTTATGAAATTCTTGTAAAAAACATTGGATATGAAATTGCAATAAATGAAGTTTTGGAGCTTGCAAAAAAATATTCGTACAATGATACAAAAGATTTTCTAAATGGAATTCTTGCAAAATTAGTAAAAGATATGAAATAAAAATAAATTAACTTCTATACGCTTTTTTAGCATATAGAAGTTTTTGTATATACAAAAAAAATAAAAATGAAAGAGGTGAAAATAAAAGAGATGAAAAAAATAGGTATTGTCGTGGGGAAATTTTTTCCACTTCATATAGGGCACGTAAATTTAATTCAAAGAGTGAGTGGAATAGTGGAAAAAGTGTATGTAGTAGTTTCATATTCGACCGATGGAGATGATTTGATTACTTCAAATTCTAGGTTTGTGAAAGAAATAACACCAAAGGACAGACTTCGTTTTGTGAAGCAGACATTTAAGAATCAGCCTAATGTAGCTTCTTTTTTGTTTAACGAAGATGATTGTCCACCATATCCAGATGGATGGGAAAAGTGGTCAAAATTGTTAAAAAAAGAAATAGAAAAAAGAGAGAATTTGTCAAATGAAAAAAATTTAGACTGGAAAAATGATGTAATATTCATAAGTAACCATAAAGACGATGAAAAGTATTATTTAAGATATTTTGGCTCACAGACAAAGTCAATTGACGAAAATTATAACGAATATAATGTAAACTCGCAGGAAATTAGGGAAAATCCAAGTAAATACTGGGATTACTTGCCTCGTGAAGTGAGAGAGCATTTAATCCCTATTATAACTATATGTGGCGGTGAGAGCAGTGGAAAAAGCATTATGATTGATAAGCTAGCCAATGTATTTAATACGAGTTCTGCATGGGAATATGGGCGTGAATACGTCTTTGAGAAATTGGGAGGAGATGAAGACGCTCTCCAATACTCAGATTATGAGAAAATAGTTTTTGGACATCAGTCGAATGTCTTGTACGCAGCAAGAAATGCAAATAAATTTGCGCTGATAGATACGGATTATATCACAACTTTGGCGTTTTGTCTGACGTATGAAGAAAGAGATAATCCGATTGTCAGAGAGTTTGTGCAAAATTATAGATTCGATCTTACAATACTTTTGGAAAATAATGTAAAATGGGTAAATGATGGACTACGCTCGATTGGAGATGACAGAAGAAGAGAAAAGTTTCAAGAATTACTTAAAAGATTGTATAAAGAATACGATATTTCGTGCGTAACTGTAAAATCAAGTAGTTATGAAAACAGATATTTAGCTTGTAAACATATTATAAAAGCATATTTGGACGGGAAAGAAAATTTGCAAGAAATTGCGGATAGTTATGAATAATTTTATTTTATAAAAAACTTTATTTTCGCAGTTGTCAGAGTAAAATAGTTAGGGGTAAATAAAAAATCTTATTTTAAGTTTTTCATTCAATCCAGAAAGTTACTAAAATAATTTTTTCTTTTTTAAGCAGAAGTGCTCATCGCCGCACCCCTGCACCCCGGCAAGGCTCAAGACATTTTTATGCACTGCCAAAAAACTCGCACTAATCGTGCTCAAACAGTTTTGTCAGCACATAAAAATGCTCCGACGGTTTAAATTTTACTACCATACAAAAGTGTCGTGATTTTTTTGGAGTAAAGACGACTGTCTGAACGAAGTGAGTTTCGGCTTTGCTTCAAAAAAATGCTTAGACGAGCGTGGGGATTATAAGGGGAAATGGCGGTCCTTTCCCCTTATGTAAAAAATAAAAAAATAATATTAAACAAAATAACATCTTGTAATCAAGAATAACCTAAAAAATTTGAAATTAAAAAATCTGCCCCTAAAATTTTTAAACCATTTTCGCAGTTTATCAAGTTGCAAAATGTAATGATTTATGATATAATGAATTACTGTGAAAATTTAAAAGGATTTTGTTAATGATATAAAAACTAAAAAAACTTGTAAAAATGGCGTTTTTTATAACACCAAAATGAAAAATTAGTTATTTTTAGTAAATTATCTATAATCAATAAAAATATGGAAAGGAGTCGATAAATAATGGCAGTACCTAAGAAAAGAACATCCAAAGCTAAAAGAAATATGAGAAGAGCACATGATGCAATCACAGCGCCAAATGTTATAGTAGAAGCTGATGGAACAGTGAGAAGACCTCACAGATTAAATTTAGAAACAGGAGTATACAGAGGAAGACAAGTATTAAAAACTGATGACAATACTACAGAAGCTGAATAATTACAGGAGTTTAAAAGCTCCTATTTTTTTTGGAAATTATTTTAAGAAAATCAAAATAGGAAATCTTTTATTTATCCTTAAATATTTTATTCTGTCTTTATATGTTAGTAAAGTTTGAATTTCTGATGTGTTCTTATTTTTTTATAAGTAAAAATAAAATATAAAAAAAATCTTTTTTATTAAAAAAATAAAAAAATATTTGTGTAAAACTAGTGATTTAGGTAAATTCTTAGATTAATCTTTAAAAAATAAATAAAAAAGTCATATATTTTTTAAAATTTCTTAGAAAAAGTACTTGCTTTTTTTTTTTTTTTTGCTAAAATTAGAGCGTAAGATAAAGATTTTTTATGGAAAGTGAAAAAATTTTGAATTATCACTCACTCATTAAAAAAAAATTATTCCTTAATTTTTTTACTTTCAAAAAAATTTTTAGAATACAAAAAATATGTGAAAAAATTTTTGAAAGGAAATCATTATGAAAAGCAATAATTTAAAACAACTCAAAAAAGATTTAAAAGCTTTTGCCAAAAGAGTAAAAGACTTTAAATACACAGAATCAGCGCTGATTACATTCCTTTTGACAGGAATGGTAATGCTTGGCGCTTCAAATTTAACATTTTCTGCTCAGGATGAGATAACAGCTCAGACTAAGCAAATAAATAGCTCAATAAGCGATATAAGACAGCAGTTTAAAAGAGCTAGAACTGAAAATAATAAATTACTTAGAGATACAAATCTTGAACTTATCCAATTAATGGAACAAGGGGATCACGTTGTAAAATCGCCTTGGAGCAGCTGGCAATACGGGATAAACTATTTTTATAATGACTGGCATGGACATTATAGAGGCAGAGGGGATAAGACAGACAGCTTTGTTTACAAAAGAGATGATTCAATCGTAAACAGAAGCGTTTACCCAGGAAGAATTGAAACAAAATACGGAGCAACAACATTAGGACTGGTAAGAGAGCCAAATGCCGCAATGGACGTATCGGCAGCACTGACACCAAAGAGCGTAGATAAAATAGCACCTAAATTTACAGTTCAAGGAGCAGGAGGAGGCTTTCCGAATTTTGTGACAAGGATAGTGAAAGTTCCAGGAGAACCTGGCGTAGTTAATCCTGTTATCCCAAGAACTTTAGTTTTATCATTTACATCTGGTGGAGCAGATCCTACTCATACTCGTTATTCATATTGGATGGATAATAAGGGAGATATTTCAGGAACTTCTGTAGCAAATGGAGAAGTATATAAAACTTATTCAAGCATTACTTCATGGAATACTTATAATGGAGCTTTTTCAGGAACTATACGAACTAGTGCATTTAATGGAGCGAGTGTAACTCCAGGAACAGATGCTGCTCTATATGGTGGAACTTCGCCTAAAAGTAATTATACAAATAGTGAAAATAGTAGCAATTTGTTTTTTAATACATTGACAAACACACCTTATTCATATTTTGGAAATGGAACGAAAATAGCATTAATAACTCCTTCATCATCTTTTCAATCAGGTGCTTACCATAGGGGAACTGTAATTAATTTGGAAACGGAAGGAAAGACAGGAAAAACTTTTAGTGACTTGAATACTGGGCATATAATTACAGCGGATCAATATAATAGAATTCAAAATTATATGAGTAAAAGTAATTTAAATGCAAATACAAATGGACAATTATATCATACAAATAATGGAATTGTAGAAATTGGAGGAACGGGAACACGATATGTTCATACAACTGTTAATGGTGGTAATCAAAGATTAAATATCGTTGAAAATAATGGTAAGATTATAGGAATAAATTATAATCATAATAATGTTACTACAAGTGATAATATTGTTTTTTTTCATTCGCCAGATTTAGCAGGAAATAATGATTATCAACATTTGTATGCTAATTCTAAAAATGGAGAAATTTCTTTATATGGACAGGGTGGAGCAGTAGCCTTATATACAGCAGCTAAAAATGTAAATTCTACATTGGAACAAGGCGATGTTTCATTTATAAATGAAGGAACAATAAATTTATATGGTAAAGAAAATGTTGGAGTTGCAATAAATAATGACACATATGGAAAAGTAACACCAAAAACTAATTTTATTTTATTAAAACCAATTAATATTTATGGAGATAATGCGGTAGGACTTTATAATGCCAACAGTGGTGACGGGACAAGAAATGATAAAAATGAGGCAAGATTTATAATAGGAAATCAATCTCAAAATAAGCTACTAACTTATACTTCTTCAAATTCACTATTAAGTGGAAGTTATACTGCAAACAGTTCTGCTAGTGATACAGGATATAGTAATAAATACACTGAAGGAGTTATAGGAATTTATCAGGATGCTAATGGTACATTAAAATCAGCACTTCCTGAATTAACTATGGAGGCTTTTACGAGAAAATCAGTTGGAATATATACTAAAAACGGAAATGTAGATATAGATCATGGAACTGTAATAACAAATAAAGGTAAAATCAGTATGTTAGGTGGGGAAGAGAATGTTGGGTTATATGCTTCTGGTGGAGGAATTTCCTTTAAGGGAGACATAGAAATGGGAGGTTCAGCTTCTACTTTATCGGATGCTATAACAACAGGATATAAAAATACAGCAGTATATGCTACTAATTCAAATAAAGTTACAGTGAAAGGAGGTATTACAACTGATAAGAATGGTAAGGAATTAACAGAAAGTACAGTTGTTTATGCTAATAAATCCTCAGAAGTTGTTTTAAATGGAGAGAATGACATTAAACTAAAAGCAGCTTCAAAAACAATAACAAATTCTACTGGTAATAATACTGGAGTTTTTGTTGAAGATGCAACAGTAATGTTCGGTGATAATAATAAGGGAACTCCTTTACCTACTGGAACTACAACTGGAAGTAGTACAAAAGGTTCATCAATCACAATTACTAGTGATGATCGTAAATTGGGAACAGCGTTGTATGCTAAAAATGGTGGAATGATAAATGCAATTGGAGATTCGTTAGCTAAAGGGTTAAAAATCACAGTAAAGGATGGAGCTTCGGCAGTAGCATCAGTAGGAAAAAATTCAAGTAGTAAAGTTTCTCAAATAAATGTTAAATATTCGACAGTTGATTATGATGGTGAAGGATTTGCATTTTATACAGATACAGATGGAAAAATTAATGCAGATAATTCTAAAGTAAAATTATCAGGAAAAGCAGTAGGATTTGGTATAAAAGGGACTTCATCAGGAGGATATACTTCAAATGTATCGTTATCAAATGCTAATTTTGAAATAGCCTCAGATGATGTTATATTAATGAATGTTCTTA
This sequence comes from Leptotrichia sp. oral taxon 847, assembly GCF_001553645.1. Taxonomy (NCBI): domain Bacteria; kingdom Fusobacteriati; phylum Fusobacteriota; class Fusobacteriia; order Fusobacteriales; family Leptotrichiaceae; genus Leptotrichia; species Leptotrichia sp. oral taxon 847. The sequence continues at coordinate 1,717,128 of NZ_CP014231.1, forward strand.
ATCCAAGTGTATTAAAACTAAGTAATTTTGTTTCAACATTATCAGCAGCTTCAGGATTAAGTGCAAGTAATATTACTACAAATGGTCCAGGAGCAGGAGATAATTATAAACTAGCGGTTGTAGAAGGATTGAATAATGGAAAGTCATTTATATTTGATAATGATTTAGATAAAAGTTTAGCAGTAAGCTCTTCTAATTCATCAACAAATGATTATAAATATGTTCGCAATTTTTTGATTCAAAGAAGTATATTGGATGTAAATGCTGATGTAAAAGCAGTGTTAAGCTCAGCAGATGCCAATACAATTAAAAATGTTGCTTCGGGCGCACCGGTTATCGGACTTGACATTAGTTCAAGCACTGGGGCTGCAAGTAATGCGGAAACAGGAATTAATGTAAACGGTAAAACTGTAACGGTTGACAGAACGGATGCAGGTGCTGGAGCAATCGGGCTATATACAAACTTTGGTAAAATTAATATAAACAGTGGAACTTTGAATGTTGAAACAGATACTACTAATACTGTGAATGATCAGGCTGTGGGAGTTTATGCTGTAAATGGATCAGAAGTTAATAATAATGGTGGAAATATTAATGTTGGCGGTAAAAATTCGATTGGTATTTTAGGGCTTGCATATAGGGAAAATTCTGCAGGAACTGTAATTGGTAATGAATTTGGGTCTGCTAATGAAGGAAAAGCAACTATAAATAATGATGGTAAGATTACTATGGATGGTGAAGGAGCTAAAGGAGTATTTATTAAGAATAATAATAGTGCTTCATCTGTAGCGGCAAATGTTGCAAATAATTTATCGAATGGTGTAATTACAATGTCTGGAGCAGGTTCGGTTGGAATGTATGCCGATAAGGCAACTCTTAACAATTATGGAAAGATTGATTTGAAACCAGGAACTAATGCTAAGATAGGTATGTATGGAATTAATGGCTCTGATCTTACAAACCAAGCGACAGGACAAATTATAGTTGGAGATTCTGTTATTTCATCAGCAACTGATGTGCCTAATATTGGTATGTATACATCAGAAAGTAATTTGTTGAAAAACTATGGAATTATAGATATTAAAGAAAATTCTTATGGAATTTATGGAGAAAATGTTCAAGCCTTTGGTACTTCCAAGATTAAAGTGGGTAAAAATGGTGTTGGAATATTTGCTAAAGGAACATCTGGAACTGGAACTGTAACGTTGGACGCAGGTTCTGAGATTACGACAGTTGCAAGTGCAAAAGATAAGGAAGCAGTTGGAGTATTTACAGCGGGAACTAATCCTGTAAATATAAACGATAACGGTTCAAAAATGGATCTTAAGGACTGGACATTTGGATACGTAATAAAAGCTCCTGGAACATTGACTACAAATGGAAGTTCAACTGTAACGTTAGATAATGAAGCTGTTTATGCATATTCTGATAATGATTCTTCGATAATTAAGAACTATGCACCAATTAAAGCAAATGGCGATAGAAACTATGGAATTTATTCATCAGGTACAGTTGACAACTATGGAAATATGGATTTGAGATCTGGAAATGGTGTAGGTAATATTGGTATTTATTCAACAAAAGGAGTTGCAACAAACTGGGCAACAATTGATACTGGTAAAACAAACAAGACTACAAAATCGTATGGAATTGGTATGGCAACAGGTTATTATGATGGAACTTCATCAAGAAATCAAGGAACTATTATAAATAAAGGCACAATTAATGTAACAGAAGAAAATAGTATAGGAATGTATGCAGTTGGAAGAGGTTCTAAAGCAATTAATGCCGCTGGAGGAATAATTAACCTTAGCGGTAAAAATACAATTGGTATGTACATCGATCAGGAAGCGGAAGGTGAAAACTACGGTACTATTACAGGTAACGGAGATAATTTGAAAGGTGTTGTAGTGGCAAATCAAGGTAAATTCAAAAACTATGGTACAATTCAAATTACTGGAAATAAAGGTATAGGAATTTATACTGATAAAGGTGTAGTGTCTGCTGACGGTATAGATGGGCCTGGAGCCGTAAATACAGGATCTTTTAAAAATGTATATGAATCACAGCCAACTGACGAAAAAGTCGAAGGAAGCGTAACAATAAAGGTTCCGCCAAAGGCAACTCCAGTAACAGTTACAATAAATGGAGTGCAAGTTCCAATAACAGGCGTTGACACAAACGTTGCCTCGCCTTCAGCAACCGAAGTAACAGTTACATCGCCTTCAGGAGTTACAGTATTAGATCTTGCAAAATCAGGGCTTATGAATTTCCCTTCAGGATCTAAAGCAACAAGTGTAGGAATGTATGTTGATACATCTGGAATAAAATATACAAATCCTATTCAAGGATTAAGTAATTTAGCAGGACTTACAGATATTAACCTGTATTTTGGAACGGAAGCTGCAAGATATACAAATGCTAGAGCGATAGAACTAGGAGATAATATAATAAAACCATATAACGATGCACTTGCAAGCTTAGTTACAACTGGAACAGTGTTAAATACTAATTCAAGCAGCCTTACATGGTTAGCAATACCAACAAAATCAGCGGCTACAGGATTGTATGACAAAGTATATCTGGTTAAAATTCCATATACAGACTTTGTAAGTGCAAAAGATCCTAATACTTACAATTTCTTAAATGGACTGGAACAAAGATACGGTGTTGAAGGGCTTGGTACGAGAGAAAAGGAACTGTTTAATAAATTAAATGATCTTGGAAAAGGTGAACAGCATATCTTTACACAGGCTGTAGATGAAATGAAAGGACATCAATATGCAAATGTTCAACAAAGAATCAATGCCACTGGAAATACTTTGGATAATGAATTTGGATATTTAAGAAATGAATGGAGAAATCCAACTAAACAAAATAACAAGATTAAAGTGTTTGGTGCCAGAGACGAATACAATACCGATACTGCTGGAATTATCGATTATAAGAGCAATGCTTATGGTGTAGCTTATGTCCATGAAGATGAAACAGTTAAGATGGGTAATTCAAGTGGATGGTACGCTGGAGCTGTAACAAATAGATTTAGATTTAAGGATTTAGGAAAATCAAAAGAAGATCAGACTATGGTTAAACTAGGAATTTTCAAAACAATGTCGCCAGCAGCTGATCATAATGGAGCATTACAATGGACAATTGCAGGAGATGTATTTGCAGGAATTAATCACATGAAACGTAGATTCTGGATAGTTGATGATACATTTGAAGCAAAATCTGATTATAATTCTTATGGTGCTGCCTTGAAAACTGATATAGGATATGATATCAGAATGAGTGAAAGAACACATTTACGTCCATATGGAGCTTTGAAAATGGAATACGGAAGATTCAATAAGATAAAAGAAGATAATGGTGAAATGAGATTAGAAGTGAAAGGAAACGACTATTTCTCAGTAAAACCAGAAGTTGGAGTTGAATTTAAATATGTACAGCCGCTTGCTGTGAGAACAAATCTAACAGTAGGATTGTCAGCTGCTTATGAAAATGAGTTAGGAAAATTACAAGATCAAAATCAGGCAAGAGTAAGATATACAACAGCTGGTTGGTATGATTTAGAAAAAGAAAAAGAAGATAGAAGAGGAAACGGTAAGTTTGACTTGAATATCGGAATTGACAATACAAGATTCGGAGTGACAGTAAATGGAGGATACGACACTAAAGGTAACAATATAAGAGGTGGACTAGGACTTAGATTAATTTACTAGAAGACTAGTTACCATAATAAAAATGGTTTAAATTATTAGTCATAATATAAAACAAAGAAATAACTCTTTTTAGATTTAAAAAATCTATATTAGAGTTATTTTTTTATCTTTAAATTAAAAGATAAGGATCAAAAAAATAAAAAGTTACACTAAACAAAATAACATCATGTAATCAAAATAAATTAAAAAATAATATTCTCTCCTAAAACTTTTAATACTATTCCCCGTTTAAAAAGCGAATATTTATTCTAATTATTTGAAAATAAATATTAGATTTAACCTACTAAAAAGATTTATAATGTATTCGTTATTCAAATGGGGTTTAGTATAAATTATCATAAATTGCAATATTAAATGCAACATTTTTTTGATTTTTTCATTGTTTTTATAAAAATGACTAAAATCAGGAACAACATCACTTTCTCTTGTTTAATAAAAAATATCCAAATTTTTTTACTTTATTTTTGAAAAATGTGGTATAATGATAGTGTAAAATTATAAAATTTTGATTAAATTTTTGGGGAGAAAAAGATGAAAAAATTAATTTTGATGATTCTTACACTACTATCCTTAACTTCGTGTGTTACTGGAGGAGTGAGCATAGGAAGCGATGGCAAAGTCCGTGGAAATGTAGGAGTCAGTACCGGCGGATTAATTCACAGTGGAATCGGAATAGACACAGATGGAGAAGTTCATGGCGGTGTTGGAGTAGGTTTTTAAAAAATAAATAAAATAATTAAAAAGGAGATCAACTATGAAAAAATTGATTTTAACAATTTTAGTGACTCTAGCTTTAACTTCGTGTGTAAGTGCTGGAGTAGGAGTTGGAACAAATGGAGTTCACGGTGGAGTCGGAATTGGATTTTAAACTAAAAAAATTAAAATAACGAAGGAGAAAAAAAGATGGGAGAATTATTTTGGGCAATAGCAACCGCAGTATTTGCAATACTTGAAATTATAATACCAGGACTTGTTACAATTTGGCTTTCCATTGCGGCATTGGTACTTACAGGAATGTCTTTTTTCATAAGAAGTCCTGTCGTTGAAGTTTTTATTTTTTCAGTTTTATCAGTAATTTTTGTAATTTTTACAAGACCAGTCTTAAAAAATTACATTGAAAACAAAAAGACTAATTTTAATTCCAAAATGATAGGAAATGAGATAAAAATTGAAGAAATTTTAAATTTAACTAGCTCAAAAAAAGAATATGAAGTTAAATTTAAAGGTGTCATTTGGAAAGGAATAAGTGAAGAAGTTTTTAAAAAAGATGAAATTGCCAGAATAAAAGGTTTTGAAGGAAATAGGATTATTTTAGAAAAATTAAAAAAAGAAATATAAAATTAGGAGGCTATTATGAGCGTTGTATTATTACCATTAATTGTTATTTTACTTGCTTTTTTTGCAGTTTTAGTGCTAAAAGCGATAAGAATTGTACCCGAATCAAAAGTATATATTATAGAAAAGTTAGGAAAATATTATCAGTCACTAGATTCTGGATTGAGTTTCATAAATCCATTTTTTGACAAAGTGGCAAGAGTTGTGTCATTAAAAGAACAAGTTGTGGATTTTCCTCCACAGCCTGTAATTACAAAAGATAATGCCACAATGCAAATTGATACAGTCGTTTATTTTCAGATAACAGACCCAAAACTTTACACTTACGGGGTTGAACGACCAATTTCAGCAATAGAAAACTTGACAGCAACTACTCTAAGAAACATCATCGGTGACATGACAGTTGACCAAACTTTGACTTCAAGAGATGTCATTAACACAAAGATGAGAAAAGAGCTGGACGATGCGACAGATCCTTGGGGAATAAAAGTAAATAGAGTCGAGTTAAAAAGTATTTTGCCACCTACGGATATAAGAGTTGCAATGGAAAAAGAAATGAAAGCAGAAAGAGAAAAAAGAGCCAATATTTTGGAAGCACAAGCAAAAAGAGAAGCAGCTATTTTAGTTGCTGAAGGGGAAAAACAGGCAGCTATTTTAGGAGCAGAAGCCAAAAAGGAACAGCAAATAAAAGAAGCGGAAGGGGAAGCAGAAGCAATTTTATCAGTGCAAAAAGCAAAGGCAGAAGCTCTAAGAGTATTAAACGAAGCTGCTCCAAACGATAAAGTATTGTCTTTAAGAGCACTGGAAGCCTTTGAGAAAGCAGCAGATGGAAAAGCCACAAAGATTATTATTCCAAGCAATATGCAAAGTTTGGCAAATATCGCAACTGTATTTTCTGAGCTAACTAAAAAAGACGAAATTACTAAAAAATAAAATCTAATTTTTTTACAAAATTTTTGTAAATTTAATACAAAAGAGATTGTAAAAAGCCTAAAAAATTCCGTTGATAAAAGTGCTAATATGTGGTAAAATTAAAATAAGAAAATTAATAAATATTGGAGGAAAGATTAATGAGAAAAGTAATTGTAGCAGGAAACTGGAAGATGAATAAGACTGCAAAAGAAGCAGGAGAATTTTTTGCAGGATTCAAACCACTGGTAAAAGATGTTAAAAATGCAGGAATTATAATTGGAGCGCCTTTTACGGCATTAGAAACAGCAGTTAGAGAAACAAAAGGATCAAACATCAAAATAGCGGCTGAAAATATGAACGCCAAAGAAAGCGGAGCTTACACAGGAGAAGTTTCACCTTTGATGTTAAAAGATTTAGGTGTTGAATACGTAATTTTAGGACATTCTGAAAGAAGAGAATATTACGGAGAAACTAACGAAATTATTAATGAAAAAGTAAAATCAGCGCTAGCACACGATTTAAAACCAATTTTGTGTATTGGTGAAAAATTAGAAGAAAGAGAAGCAAACACAACTCAAGATGTTGTAAAAAGTCAAATTATTGGCGGATTAAAAGATGTAACAGCTTCTGAAATGGCAAATATAATTTTAGCATATGAACCAGTTTGGGCAATCGGAACAGGAAAAACTGCAACTCCTGCACAAGCTCAAGAAGTTCACGCATTTATAAGAAGTTTACTTACAGATTTATTTGGTGCACAAGTTGCTGAAAATGTAACAATTCAATACGGTGGTTCAATGAACGATGGAAATGCTGCTGAATTAATCGCTCAAAAAGATATAGACGGTGGATTAGTTGGAGGAGCAAGTTTAGTTCCATCTAAATTCACAGTAATCGTAAAAGCTGGAGACGCAGTAACTAAATAATTATTTACTTTCCAGTCTTTGTACAATTTAGGAGGACTTAATGTTAGAAAATTTATTAATCGTAGCTTTAGTAATATTATCAGTCATTATGATAAGCGTAATCTTATTGCAGCCTGACAGAAGCCAAGGTTTAGCAAAAAGTGCGGCAAATATCTTAGATGAAGAAAAAGAAGGAATTGAAAAATTTACTGAAGTTGTTGCAACATTATTTTTAGTTGTTGCAATATTATTTCAAATAGTGAGATAAACTAAGAGAGACATTTTTGTCTCTCTCTTTTTTTATTTTAATATTTAATCACTTTATGTAACTATAGTCATAAATCCCTATATTAATGAACTTGTATTAACATTTACACAAAATTACATATATTTTCAAAATTTATAAACAAATTTATTTTTTCAAAAAAAAACTATCTTAAAAAATTTAAGATAGCTTTTTTAAATAACAACAACATTTAACTTAACTATTATTGAGAAACTACATTTGTCGCTTGAGGTCCTTTTGGTCCTTCTTCTACATCAAAGCTTACTTCTTCACCCTCGTTAACTGTTTTGAATCCTTCTTTATTGATTTTTGAGAAATGTAAAAAATAATCTTGTCCATCTTCTCCTGAAATAAATCCAAATCCTTTTTTGTCGTTAAACCATTTTACTTTACCTAACAAAGTATTACCTCCTAAAAATTTACACCTCAAACAACTTGTTACAAATATTAATTTTGTTACATTACGCTTGCTTTTGGTTATCTGTAGTTAGTATACCATATTTTTCAAGAAAAAAACAGTTTTTTTTCAAATTTATTTAAAATTTCTACTTTTTCAAATATTCTAAAAGCGAACTATACCGCTTCCTAGCTTCATTATAGCCAATTTTATAAACTTCTTCAAGTTTTGTCCGATTTTTTTCAATTCTTCCGAGTGTAAGCGGAATCTGTGGTTGAATTACAAAAATTTCCCCTCTTTTCTCCAAATTGTAAACATATTCCAATGTTTTATTATATCTACTAAATCTTGTTTTCATAAGTTCTACAAATTTTGGATATTTTCTATATTTCACTTTTGAAATTACACCTAATTTACTTTGAGTTTTTCTGTAATGTTTATCTCTTGTAAGTACAACAATATTTTTCTTATTTCCTTTTTTTATTGAATATTTTAGCGGTATCGGATCGGCTACCCCACCATCCAAATATTTTTTATCTCCTAACTTTACCATTTTCGCTAAAAATGGAAGCGAGGCGGAAGCTCTTAAGATGTCAATATCTTTAATCGTATCTTTTACTTCAGGATACTCTGCCTCCCCTGTTTCACAATTTGTTATAACCGCCTGAAACTTTGTCGGATTATTTTTAAACGTTTCATTATCAAAAGGATTATATTTTTCAGGAATATCATGATATGAATATTGTGTTTCAAAATAATTTCCAGTTTTTATCAAATTGTAAAAACTTCCATATTCCCTTTTCTCAATATGATCCGCAATCGCTTCAAATCCTCTTTTTTTCTGTTTAGATAAATAATTGACGCCAAGTAACGCTCCAGCTGAAACTCCAATGCAATTGTCTACCTCTACGTTTTTCTCCAGCAATAAATCCAGCACTCCTGCGGTAAAAATACCTCTCATACCTCCACCTTCAAGAACTAATCCTATATTTTCTTTGTTTTTATTTTCCATGTAAATTTCCCCTTTTCTAAACTTGCTTTTTTTTATTATATCACTTTTTCTATAATAAAAAAATAGAAAAAACTAATTTCTTAACTTTCTCTATTTTCTTGTAAAGTTATTTTTTTATTTACAATTTATTTTTATATTTTCTCAATTTATATTTTTATTTACAAACTTCTGGAAAAACCTCTTTTAAAGCGCTGTAAAGTCTGTCCAAGGCGTCTTTTATGACCCAAGTTGGCGCAGCTAAATTTATTCTTTCAAATCCACTTCCATTTTTACCAAAAGTATAACCTTCGCTGAAATAAAGTTTTGCTTTTTCATTCATAAATTTTTTTAACTCTTCATTTGAAAGTTCCAAATTTTTAAAATCTAACCATTGAAGATAAGTTCCTTCAATTAACGGCGCACTTAAATTTACAAAATTTTTATTGAAAAAATCATGAACTAATTTTTGATTTTTGTCAATTAGTAAAATAAGTTCATCAAGCCATTTTTCACTTTCATTGTACGCCAATTCACAAGCTTTGTAACCCAGCGCTGCAAATACATGAGAACTTGATCTATCTTGTTCAATTTCAAATTTTTTTCGCAATTTTTCATTTTTTATAATAATATTTGAAATTCCAACCCCCGCCAAATTAAAACTTTTTGTGGGAGCAGTACAAGTTATAGTAATTTCTGACAATTCGTCTGATAATGTTTGTAAAACTGTGTGTCTGTAATTCGGCATTATTAAATCAGAATGGATTTCATCAGAAATAATTATTAAATTATTTTTTAGTGCGATATTTCCAATTTTTTCCAATTCTTCCCTTTTCCAAACACGTCCTAACGGATTGTGAGGACTACAAAATATTAATAGTTTATTTTTTTCATCACTTGCAAGTTTTTCAAATTTTTCAAAATCAATTTCATAGTAGTTATTTTCATTTTTTAACATCTCACATTCTACAATTTTTCTATTATTATTTTTTATAGAACTGTAAAAAGGATAATAAACTGGCGTAAAAACAATAATTCCATCATTTTCTTTTGTAAACGCCTTCACACAGTCATAAATTGCTGAAACCACGCCGTTTGAACAGACAATCCACTCTTTTTTCACTTTAAAGTTATGCCTTCTATTAAGCCAATTAATCACAGCTGAATAATAACTTTCATAAGGTCCTGTATATCCTAAAATTGCACTGTCCAAATATTTTTTCAATCCATCAATTATTTCTTTTGCAATTTTTAACTCCATATCTGCGACAGATAATGGAACAATATTATCAGCAATATTTGGGTCAATTTTATACATTTGATCCCATTTATAGGATCCTTGTCCTTTTTTATTTATTATTGTTTCAAAATCATATTTTTTATTCATAATTTTCCCATCCAAAATTTATTTTTATCAAAGTATGATAACATATTTTATTTTTGTAGTCAAACATTTATTAAAGCAAAAATGGTTTAAAAATTTTAATCGCAGATTTTTAATTTTAAACTTTTTAAGTTATTCTTGATTACAAGATGTTATTTTGTTTAATATTATTTTTTTATTTTTTACATAAGGGGAAAGGACCGCCATTTCCCCTTATAATCCCCACGCTCGTCTAAGCATTTTTTTGAAGCAAAGCCGAAACTCGCACTAAACGTGCTCAAACAGTCGTCTTTACTCCAAAAAAATCACGACACCTTTTGTATAACAGTAGAATTTAAACCGTCGGAGCATTTTTATGTGCTGACAAAACTGTCTGAGCGTAAGCGAGTTTTTTGGCAGTGCATAAAAATATCGAAGACTAGCCGGGGTGCAGGGGTGCGGCAATGAGCACTTCTGCTTAAAAAAGAAAAAAAAATTTTAGTAACTTTCTGAATTGAATGAAAAACTTAAAATAAGATTTTTTATTTACCCCTAACTATTTTACTCTGTCTTAAAGCAAAGATAGGGTAAAAATTAATTTATCCAATTTCTTTATTTTTGTTTGCAAAATATATTAATAACATCTTCTATTTCTACAAATGAGAGTAGTTTAATTATCTTCTGTAGTTCCTTTTTTTATTAACTTATTATTCTTTCTATAAAAATCCCATTCATCAATTTCTTTTCCATCTTTAAATTTACAAATCCCGTATTCATTTCCAGTGCTATCCAATTTGATAATAGATTTTCCGCCATTTTTTTCACAATAAACTGAAGCTGGGTTAGGCATACCTATCATTCTTTGCTCAGGAATATCTTTATTTTCTATTTTTTTTACTTTTGGTAACTTTAAATTTCTGCTTTTTCTTTTTGTCGATGATTTTTTTATTACACTTCTAGAAACTTTTATAGGTCTTTTTCTCACAGTCTTTGCACCTGCAATATTCAATGAAAACATCATTATTACAAGTACAGTCAAACAAAATGAATTTTTCATAAAATTTCCTCCTAAATTTTTATTTTCAAAAATTTTATCTTTTACCTTTTGACATCTCTTTTCGCACAAAGTTTAACATAAAAATATTTGTTTTTTATTTATTTACAATTTATTTTCAAAATTTTTTTAAAAATTTTTTTTAATACTACTAATAAATTTAAATTGTCAATGCAGTTTTTTGTTCCAACAAAACTGTTTGAGCACGATTATGCGAGTTTCGGCTTTACTTTCAAAAAATTCTTAGACTGACGTTTAGATTATAAGAAGAAACGGTGGTTTTTTCACCTTATTTAAAACATAAAAAAATTATATTAGGCAAAGAAATATTTTGTAATCAAAAATAAATATAAAAAGAAAATTACTTTATAAAAATTTTATTTTAGTATAATAAAATAAAGGTATTTATAATTTTAAAAAAATATAGTATAATATACAGGTAAAAAATAAAAAAAAGGAAAATTAAAAATGATATATTTAGATAATGCGGCTAGTACAAAACCAAGAAAAGAAGTTATAGATGTGATGGTTTGTGCGATGGAGAAAAGTTATGCAAATGCCGATGCCATTCACGATTTTGGACATAAGATTTCGCTTAAAATTAAAAATGCTAAAAAGACTATTGGAAAGTATCTAAGACTTAATCCCGAGAGAATTTTTTTTACTTCTGGAGGTGGTGAAGGAAATAATATCATTTTGCAAGGAATTATCAATGCAAACTCAAAATTGAAAAAACATTTGATTACGACAAAGATTGAGCATCCATCGGTTTATGAAGTTTTCCGACACTATGAAAAAAATGGATTTAGAGTTGATTATCTTAATGTTGACAAAAATGGATTTGTAGATTTAGATATGCTTTCTGACTTGATTTGCAAAGATACTGTAATAGTATCAATTGGCGCTGTAAATAGTGAAACTGGCACTATTCAAGATTTAGAGAAAATTTCTAAAATTATAAAGGAAAAAAATAAAGATACTTATTTTCATACGGATTTTGTACAAGGATTTGGACTTCCAAATATAAATTTTAGTAAAATTAAAGTTGACGCACTGACTGTGAGTGGACACAAAATCTATGCTCCAAAAGGGATTGGAGCTATTTATATCAAAGAAAACGTCAAAATTGACAGTGTTATTTTTGGCTCAAACAGTGCAAATGGCGTTATTAAAAGAACTTTGCCAACTGAGTTAATCCTGGCTTTCGAAAAAGCAGTCGAATTATTTTCTTGCGAAGATGAAAAAGAAGCTAGGCATTCTCAAAATTTTAAAATTAGTCTTGCAAAAAAATTGTCAGAAGAAATTGATGACATAAAAATAAATTCCCTTTTGACAGAAAAATCAACTCCAAAAATTTTGAATGTTTCGTTTAATGGGACAAAAGGTGAAGTTTTGACCCACTTTTTGGGAATGTATGATATCTTTGTCTCAACTGGCTCAGCTTGTTCTTCTAAAATGGGAAATAGCAGAATACTGGCTGCGATGGGACTTAATCAGTCTGAATTAGATGGAGCGATAAGATTTAGCTTTTCTAATGAAAATAATCTTTCAGAAATTGATGAAATTGTAAAAAGAGTTAAAGAAAGCGTTGCAAGAATTAGAAAAATGAAATGAAAAAAATAATTAATATAAAAATACAAATTTTAAAAGAAAGAAGTGTGATTGTATGAAAAAAATGTTTTTAACTTCATCATTTGGATATGTGGAAAGATTGTTTAAAAGTTTTTTGGAAAATGATTTAGGTTTGGAAGATAAACTTGAAGGCAAAACTGTAGCTTTGATTCCAACAGCGGCATTGGTAGAAAATATTGATATTCATATAAAAATAGCAATGGAAATTTATGAAAGCTTAGGAATGAACATAACGCTTTTAGAGCTTACAGAAGTGAGTGAAACTAAAGCTAAAGATTTGATAAATAACTCTGATATTTTACATATTTCAGGCGGAAATACATTCTTTTTGATGCAAGAGATTCAAAAGAAAAACTTGGCTGATTTTATTGTAAAAAAAGTTGAAAATGATTTGATTTATGTGGGAGAATCTGCTGGAAGCGCAATCACTAGTCCAGATATTGAATATGTTTCAGAATGCGACGACATTTCTTTAGCACCAGATTTAAAAAATACGAAAGGACTTAATCTTGTGCCTTTTTATCCAGTTCCGCACTATGAAAGCGAACCTTATAAAGAAAGTTGTGAACGACTGGTTCAAAAATATAAAGATAAACTTGATTTGGTGCCATTTAACAATATCGAAGCCATAACTATCGAAGATGATGACTACAACTTAGTTACGCTTCACAAAATTTAATAAAAAAAGAAAAGAAAGAAGGAAAAAAATAAAAAAATGGAAAGATATACAGACAAAAATTTACTTGACGCAATTGGCCTATCTTACGGCGAACTTTCACTAAAAGGTAAAAATCGAGGACAATTTGAAAGAAAATTGAGGAATAGAATAAGTAGAAACTTAAAAGAATTTGACTACAAATTAACTGAGGACTTATCAAAATTGTATGTTTTGATTGACCCGAAAGACTTGGAAAAAATTACAGAAAAATTAAAAAAAGTCTTTGGAATTGTTGGGATAAATCAGTCAAGCAAAGTTTTACAAGACGACGCCAAAATTAAAGCAAAAGTTTTAGAATTTGCAAACTATGCCTATGAAAAAGGGGCTAGAACTTTTAAGATTTCTGTGAACAGAAGTAATAAAGGATTTCCCATTAATTCTATGGACTACGCCAAAGAAGTTGGTGCTTTCGTATTAATTAACAGCCCTTTCGAGAAAGTAAAAATGAAAGAGCCGGACATTATGATACATATTGACATAAGAAAAAATGTTTACATCTATACAACTAGAATCAAGACTTACGGTGGTCTTCCACTTGGATCAACTGGAAAAGGACTGGTTTTACTTTCTGGTGGAATTGACAGTCCTGTTGCTTCATTTATGATGGCAAAAAGGGGAATGAGATTAAATTTTGTAACATTTAACAGTTTTCCTTTTACAAGTAAACAGGCGCTTGAAAAAGTAAAGGAACTGACTGAAATTTTAACTGATTATACAGGAAAATCAAGACTTTATACGATTAATATTTTAAAGTTGCAGGAAGAAATTAACAGTAAGACTAAAAAGGAATATGCAACTATTTTGACTAGAAGAGTTATGATGAGACTTTCTGAAAGGCTTTCAAATTCTATGCAATATCATGCATTAATCACTGGAGAAAGTCTGGGGCAGGTCGCGTCTCAAACATTGGGTGGACTTACTTGTACAAATGCCTGCGTTGAAAAACTTCCCGTCTTTAGACCGCTTATTGGAATGGATAAAACGGAAATTATTGATATTGCAAAAGAAATTGGGACTTATGAGAAGTCAATAGAGCCCCACGAAGATTCCTGCGTAATTTTTGCTCCTAAACATCCTGTAACAAATCCAAAATTGGAAGATATACTTATGGAAGAAGCAAAAATTGAAAATTATGAAGAATTAATGGACGAAGTTTTTAATGAAAGAGAATATTTTAATTTTGGATAAATGGAGAAAAAAATGGAAATGAATTTAGAAAATACAAAAAAAATTTTAACGATTTAAAAAGAATGATATATTTAATTTTTAAAAATTACAGAGATGGCGAAACTCAAGTACTTGCGATTTCACTTACTTACTATTCACTTTTAGCGGTATTTCCGTTTGTAGCTCTAGTTCTTGGAATCACAAGAGGATTTGGATTTGATAAAATATTTATAAAAAAATTGTTTGAGTTACTTCCAAACAGTTCCATCATAAAATCTATTTTAAATGTTGCACAAAGGCTGCTTGCTTCCACCGAAGGAAATTTACTTGCTGGAATTGGAATTATTGTTTTAATCTATTCAGTTGTAAAAGTTTTAATTATGCTGGAAAACTCATTTAACAAAATTTGGAGAATAAATAAAAAGCGTTCCCTTCCACGAAGAATTGTCGATTATGTAGCAATTATATTTTTAGGACCTATATTTTTTGTGGCACTGTCAGCGCTAAACTCTTTCATAATTGAAGAGCTTATCCAATATTTTTCTAAACAATCAATTTTTATTGATTTATTTATAGCAGTTTCAGGACCACTAACTTATATAATCCTATTTTCTTTTATATTTTATTTAATCCCAAATACAAATGTAAAAACTAAACCTGCCTTAGTTGCTGGATTTATTACAACTGTTTTAACTTTTTGTTGGAAACTCTTATTTTTGCTACTTCAATCAGTCATTACAAGCTATAATATCATTTACGGAAGTTTGGCGTTAATCCCAATTTTTTTGATATTTATTCAATATATCTGGGTAACAATTTTACTGGGGGCACAAATTGCCTTTTCAATTCAGACTTCGGACAAATTTTTGTACAAAGAGGAAATTGAAATGCCGATAAAAATTAAAAGAGAGGCGGGAATGCTTATTTTGTCGCTAATTATAAAAAACTTTGCACAAAAAAAAGAACCTTTTACTTTTCAAAAATTATCGGATAGACTTGGAATGGATGTTCTTTTTGTCAAAGATATTTTGTCTGATCTCGAAAAAATGGGATTTGTAAATGAAGTTTTTTTAGGAAAAAATTCAGAATCAATTTACCAAATTGCTTACAATCCTGAAACTATCACCATAAATGAATTTATAAAAGAATTTGACACAAAAAATATTGAATACTACACTGATGTATTTAAAAATTTAAAAGCAGAAGATAAGAGAATACTTGAAAAAATACAACAAAAATTGACAACTAAAAAAATTGAGAAAAAAGATATTTTTGATATACAGTTTCCTGAAAACGTTAAGACTTACAGTAAGCAAGGAATGCCAACTTTTTTAGATGAACGAACAAAAAAAGCTGAAAATCTGGAAAGTATCGCACAAAAAGATGAAGAAGAAATTTTAGACGAAAAAGAAAAAGTAGAAGAGGAAATTACAAAAAAAAGTCAAGGCGAAAAAACTTTGGATTACAGCGACAAAGATGATAATAAACTTGAAAATGACAAAAAAAACAATACCAATGACGATAATAACAACAACAACTCGCCAAAAATAAAATATGAAAATGGAAGATGGAAATTTTTATAAAAAATTAGGAGTGAAATTTATGAAAAAAAATGGTATAATATTTGGAAAATTTTATCCAATCCATATGGGACACGTGGATTTTATTCAAAAAGCCAGTGGCTTTGTTGACAGACTTTATGTCGTCGTTTGCAGCGACGATACCCGTGACAAGGAATTATTTGAAAAATCTAAAATGAAAAAGATGCCGACCATAAAAGATAGATTAAACTTTGTAGAAAGTATATTTAAGTATCAAAATAACATAAAAATAATTCACTTGGCTGAAGACGGCATTCCGTTTTATCCAAATGGTTGGAAACTTTGGAGCAAAAGAGTCTTTGAAGTTCTGTTAAAAAATGATATAAAAGTTGATGTGATTTTTTCAAATGAGCCACAAGATGTTGAGAATTATAAAAATAATTTTCTAACTCTCCCAAATTTTGAAAAAGTTTTCAATAAAAATTTAGAAATTCAGACAATTGACATAAATCGAGACAACTTCCCCATAAGTGCAACTGAAGTGAGAAACTCCCCTTATCATAACTGGGATTTTATGCCAAAACCTGTTCAGGAATTCTTTACAATAAAAGTAGCAATTATTGGAACTCCTCACTCGGGAAAAACTACTCTAGTTCACAAATTGTCAAATTGTTACAACACAACTTTTGTTAAAGACTACAAAAAGGAATATTCAAAAAGAAATCATTTAAAAAATTTAGAAGAAAAAGATTTTAATAGTATTGCTCAAAAACAGCAGGAAATAATTTTTAAATCTGTAAAAAATTCCAATAAATTAGTGTTTATTGACACAGAATTCTGTTCGCTTCAAGCTGACTTGCTAAAACTGGACAAAAAAGAAAATGAAACAATTAATAATTTTATAAAAAATGAAGATTTTGAATTAATTTTTTATATTGAAAACGAGAAAAAAAGCGATGAAATGAAAAAATTTGATAGCAATTTAAAAGATATTCTGGAAAAAAATAACAAAAAAATAATTGAATTAAAATTAAAAAATAACAATTTTACGGAAATCTATAATTGCTGTCTTGAATACATTAACAAAATAATTGAATAATTTAATATAAATTTTTTTAATATTATGTAGGAAAATTTTTTAAAATATGATATAAATATTTGTGAATAAATACTTGTTATTTAAATAAAAAATTATTTTTAGAAAGGACGAAAATTAATGAATGCTGCGTCGATTAACTACCAACAGATGATCTTTGGATTTTTAGGTGGACTTGGATTATTTCTATTTTATATGAAATATATGGGAGATGGCCTTCAATTGGCAGCTGGAGACAGGCTTCGATATATTTTGGACAAATATACAACGTCCCCTTTTTTAGGAGTCTTAGTTGGAATTCTTATAACAGCTCTTATTCAATCCAGTTCAGGAACAACCGTAATTACAATCGGACTTGTCGGAGCGGGACTACTTACACTTCGTCAAGCCATAGGAATTGTAATGGGAGCCAACATTGGTACAACAATTACAACATTTATCATTGGATTTAATATATCACATTATGCACTTCCAATTATATTTGCAGGTTCCCTATGTCTATTTTTTTTCAAAAATCGGACTATGAATAACGCCGGGAGAATTTTATTTGGATTTGGAGGAATATTTTTTGCACTGAGCTTAATGTCAAATGCGATGGCTCCACTACGATACCTTCCCGCTTTTAAAACTTTGACAACTAGTCTGGGTAAAAATCCCATTTTAGGAGTTTTTTTAGGGACTGGGATGACTATGGCAGTTCAGGCGTCAAGTGCCACAATAAGTATCATACAAAATATTTACCAAGAGGGACTTATGCCACTAAAATCTTTACTTCCAGTGCTTTTTGGAGATAATATTGGAACTACGATAACAGCTATTTTAGCTGCAATAGGAGCTAATACTTCTGCAAAAAGGCTTGCGCTTTCCCACACACTGTTCAATGTGATTGGAACTGTAATATTTATGCTTCTTTTAGTACCTTTTTCAATGTATGTTACTAAAATGCAATTAGTTTTTCATTTAAATCCAAAAGTTACAATTGCGTTTGCACATGCTTCTTTTAATATAGCTACAACAATACTTCTATTTCCATTTATAAGAGTTTTGGAATACATAGTTGTAAAAGTTATAAAAGATAAAGATAAGGAAGTAGAAGAATTTAAGCCAAAATATTTGGATATAGCTCTTTTAAATGCACCTTCCATTGCAATAGGACAAGTCAAACAGGAAATGTTAATTATGGTCTCTATGGCTTTAGAAAATTTAAAAGAAGCTGTTGAGTTTTTTCATTCTCACAATGAAAAATTGGCAACACAAGTAGAACTCACTGAAGAAAATATAAACAGCATCGATCAAGAAATTACAAAATATTTAACTATGTTATCACAGGGAACTTTAACTGAAAAAGAGGGAGAGGAAATTAGCATTTACCTTGATATGTGTCGAGATGTGGAAAGAATCGGAGATCACGCTTTTGGAATAGTTAAAGATGTTCATTATGAAATAAAAAAAGAACTCGTTTTTTCTGAAGTTGCACACAGCGAAGTAAATAAACTTTTGGGAATTACAGTAAAATTAATTGAAATCGCAATTGAAGCGCTAAAAGAGAATGACGCAGAAAAAGCTTTTTCTGTAATTGATTTACACAATAAATTATACAGAAAGGAAAAAGAAGTAAGAAAAGCTCATATTAAAAGACTTAGTAAACAACAGTGCGACGTAAAAGCTGGACTTTACTATATAGACGTCATTTCCCATTTTACGAGAGTTGGCGATCACGGAAGAAATTTAGTTGAAAAAATGATTGAAAATAAAGCGAGTAAATAAAAATAAAAAAACTGCACTTTCTATCTTATTTATATATAAGATTTTGTGTGCAGTTTATTTTTTATAAAACAATTTTTTTATTGCAGTACAAAAACTAGTTGTTTTCCACCATTGGCATATAACCCTAATTTATTATTCTTTAATTTGTAAGTATAAGTTCCATCTGACAGACTGTCATTTTTTTGATTAAATGACAAATTTTTTGTTTCCAAATTTGTCCCATTTTCACCTTCAATTGTATAGACAACTTTATACTGTGTTCCCTGTCTTTGAAAAGTAACCACTCTGTCGTCAAGCGAAAAATGATGACCTAAAACACTATCTATACGTTTTAATGTTGGGCTATTTTTTGCCTGAGGATTTGGTGCTTGCTGTTGTCCATTTGGCTGTTGGTCAGTATTTCCATTCTGGTCAGTTTGTGGTTGCAAAGCCGTTTTGGTTGGATTTGTTGTATCCAGTGTCTGATTTTGCTGCTGTGCCTGTCCATTTGGCTGTTGCTGTTCTTTATTTGAATCGTTTGACTGCGTTACATTTTCTTCCGGTTTATCCACATTTTCCGAATCATTATCATTGTTACAGCCAATCACTAAAATTGCTAAAATTCCAACTAACAAATATTTTTTTAAAAACTTTCTCATAAACTTTTCTCACTTCCCTTTATTTATTTTTTTTTCTATAAATTTAACATTTTTCAAAATATTATCAGGTATTTTTATTCCTAACAATTCCATATTTTTTTTATTAACTTCTATTTTTAAATTTTTTACGTTTTCTATCGGAATTTCATTTGGTTTTTTTTCACCTTTTAATATTTGAGCGGCTATTTCTCCTGAACGGTAACCTATATCATAATCGGTTGTTCCCTGTGAAATAAATCCCCCTGTATTTGAATAAATATTATTTGTACCAAAAATTGGCTTTTTCTCTTTGTTAAAAATATCTAATATCGCTGTAAAATATGAAGCTACTGTATTATCTTGAATTGCGTAAAGCATATCTGCCTGTTTTACTACAAGATTTGCTGCCGATACTAGCTCTGTTCCGTTAGTTACCGACTTGTCCACTACATTAAATCCATATTTTGGCGCTAATTTTTTTAAATTATTTACTTCAGAAACAGAATTTTGTTCAGATGAATTATAAATTATCCCGATATTTTTTGCTTTTGGCAATAATTCTTTCATCAATTTCAAATTTTCTTCCACTGGAGCTGCTCCACTTGTTCCAGTAACATTTGATATTCCCACTAATCCTGCACTTTTTGGATCTGTTACAGACGCAAATACAACAGGGATACTTTTATCCACTTGATTTTTTGCAGCCTGAGCTGTTGGCGTAGTTATTGCATAGACTAAATCTTTTTTATCTGACGAAAACTGCTGCATTATTAGAGTCTGATTGCTCATTTCATTGTTTGCAATTTTGTCATCATAATCCGCTTTTATCCCATTTTTAGAAAGTGCGTCCTTAAAACCTTGTTTTGCTGCATTTAACGCTGGATGGTCGACAATTTGCGACACTCCTATTCTATAAACTTTCTCGTTTTTTGTAGCCTGTGAATTAGTGGAATCTTTCCTAGAATTATCACTTTTATTTCCACAAGCTAAAATCATCCCTCCAAGCATACCGAATAACAGTACACCTCTCATAATTTTTTTCATCTGATTTTCCTCCTAAAATAAATTTTATTTTTTATCATTTATATTTTACCATATTTTTTATTAAAAATAAAAAATTTTTTATTTTGATGAGATAGATTGTATAATAAAATGCAACAAATTTAAAATAAAATAGAACTCATGGTAATTTCGTGTTAAAATGTTAGTAACCAAAAAACATTAACGAAAGGAAATATATCATGAGCCATAAACATTTTACCATAACAGTAACGGTCTTCTGAGAGAATTTTACCCCAAGAAGACCGATATATCAAAAGTAGAAACAGAAGACTTGATAAAAACCTTAACGCTAATAAATTCAAGACCAAGAAAATGTTTAAACTATGCAACACCATTTGAAAAATTTCTACATGAAATTAAATTTGAGAAAATTTAAAAAAATGTTGCATTTAATATTGCAATTTATGTCTAAAAAAATACTTTACTTTAAAAAGAAAAATTTATATAATGGACATAGAAACCATTATAAATTGGGATATTATTAGACAAAAGAAAATATTAATATTTACTTAAAAATTTTTTCGAAAATAATGAAATTAAATCAAAAAATAGATATAAAATAGTTTTTTTGAGAAAGGAAAAAATTATGGAAAGATTCAGACAACCGCTAGTGGTAATGGAATAAAAGGTGTGGTTGCAAAAAACGGAGGAATTATTAAAAATTATGGAACAATAAATATCGTTGGAAGTAGTAATACAGGAGTAGAAACTGACACGACTAGTACATATCAGGAGCATGGAACTAACAACTCAACAAATAAATCTTCGGTAGGAACAGGAGTTAATAGGGCAGTAGCAGAAAAATTGGTAGTAAAAACTCCAGCACATCCAAGTCCAGTGTCAATACCGATACCAGCTGTGCAAACTGGAACATCAAGAGTTGACACGGATGTAGTTTTGCCACAGACACCAAAAATGCCTGTTTCTGATTTTACAGGAGTTACAACATTAAATATGCCAGTGGAACAAATAGGTCATAATCTTGATAATAATAGTAATAACAACAATAGTAGCAATAATAATATAATTTCAACAAGAGAAATGTCAACTATAGGAATGTATGTGGATACTTCAGGAATAAATCATACGAATCCTATTCAAGGTTTAAATAATTTACCTGGACTTACAGACGTAAATTTAATAATGGGAACAGAAGCTGCAAGATATCTTAATGCAAAAACGATTCAAATAGGAGATAACATTTTACAGCCATATAATGATGCTTTGGGAAGTGTTGGGGCTAAGGTGAATGTAGATTCAGCAAGTTTGACTTGGAAAGCACAGATGATGGAATCAGAAAATGTAACGGCACCAATAAAAACAGTTTATATGGTAAAAATACCTTATACTGATTTTGCAAATAAAAATGATACAGATACTGGACATTTTTTAGATGGACTCGAACAGAGATATGGAGTTGAAAATGTAAATTCAAGAGAAAAACAGCTCTTTAATAAATTGAATGATTTAAGAAAAGATGAAAAAAAGATATTTGTACAGGCTGTAAATGAAATGAAAGGTTATGAATATTCAAATACTCAACAACGGATTAATGCGACTGGAAACAAATTGGATAAGGAAATTGGATATTTACGGAATGAATGGAAAAATCCATTTAAACAAAATGATAAGATTAAAGTGTTTGGAACAAAAGATGAGTATAAAACAGATACAGCTGGAGTAATTGACTACGACAGTAAAGCTTATGGAGTGGCTTATGTTCACGAAGATGAAACATTTAAGATGGGAGATAGCCAAGGATGGTACGCAGGAGCAGTTACAAACAGATTTGAGTTCAAAGACTTAGGTAAGTCAACTGAACAGGACACAATGATAAAAGCGGGAATATTCAAGACAATGTCGCCATCAAATGACCACAACGGCTCACTTAGATGGACAATCGCAGGAGATATATTTGGTGGAACAAACTATATGCACCGTAAATTCTGGGTTGTGGACGATGTATTTGAATCAAAGGCAGATTACTACACTTATGGGGCAGCACTAAAAACTGATTTAGGCTATGATGTACGTTTGAGTGAAAGAACACACTTGCGACCTTATGGGGCATTAAAGATGGAATACGGAAGATTTACAGATATAAAAGAAGACAGAGGTCAAATGAACTTAAGAATAGACGGAAATGACTATTTCTCAGTAAAACCAGAAGTGGGATTAGAATTTAAATACATCCAGCCGTTAGCAGTGAGAACACAGTTGTCAGTAGGACTTTCGGCAGGATATGAAAATGAACTTGGAAAATTGAATAGATTAAATCAGGCAAAAGTAAGACACACAACAGCAGACTGGTACAATCTAAGAAATGAAAAAGAAGACAGACGAGGAAGTGGAAAATTTGACTTGAACTTAGGAGTAGACAACACAAGATTTGGAGTAACAGCAAACTTAGGATACGACACTAAGGGAGAAAACGTAAGAGGAGGACTAGGATTTAGATTGATTTACTAATTTTGATAAGTTTGTAAATTTTGAAAAGGAAAATTTTATAAAAAATGAGAGTGTTAAAATTTTTGCACTCTCATTTTTAGTTTAAAACCATATTATCAAAAAAGAATTCTTACTTTTGTAAATTTGAGCAATTCACTTTGTTTAAATGATTTGTTAATTATTTTGAAATAAATAGCAAAATTTCTCTTAGAAGCTTACATGCAAGAGCGGTAGATTGTCCTGATTGGTCGTAAATAGGCGATAATTCGTTCATATCAAGTCCTACGATGTTTAATTTAGAAATTTTTTCAATCGCTTTATGTAGCTCTATAAATGTAACTCCTCCCGCTTCAGGTGTCCCCGTTCCTGGAAATTCTGACGGATCTAGCACATCTAAATCCAATGTGAAGTAAACTGGTTTACCTTTTAGTTTTTCAACAACTTTATCAAGTTCATCAAAATTTTCTCCAAAGTTAAATTTTGTCGTATGAAGATGTTTTTTTGCAAAATCCCATTCAGCTCGTTCGCCACTTCTTATTCCAAACTGAAAAATTTTACTGTCGCCAACTATATCCCAACATCTTCTAATTACCGAAGCGTGTGAAAAATATTGACCCAAATATTCGTCCCTTAAATCTGTGTGAGCATCAAACTGAATTATGCGTAAATCCGGATATTTTTTAAAAACCGCTTTTACAGCTCCCAATGTGACAGAATGCTCTCCACCTATCATAAATGGAATTTTCCCGTCATTTAAAATACTCTCGGTTTCATCTTGAATGTCTTGAAGCGCCAAATTTGAATTTCCAAAAGAAAGTTCCAAGTCACCGCCATCAAAAATTTTATAATCTTCCAAATCCTTATCTTGATAAGGACTGTAAGTTTCAATCCCAAAACTCTCATTTCTCATAACGGAACTTGCAAATCGTGTTCCAGGTCTAAAGGAAGTAGTGCTGTCAAATGGAGCACCAAAAATTACAATACTACTTTCGTCATATTCATTGTCGCAGCCAATAAATGTATGTATATTTTTATTTCTCATTTTTTAACCTCTCCTAAATTTTATTTTTTTTGAATTTATTTATTTTGGGGGTAGAATAAAAATTTTAAAAGTAAATTTTTATCTGAATTTTTTTGAATTAAAGAAATAAAAGAATTTTTAAAAATTCTTTTATCTCATCGGATTTACTGCCGTTAATTCCCATTTTTGAATACCTTCGTTTTTTAAGGCGCTGTCATAACCAATGTAGACATTTTTTAATCTTTTATTTACTGGAGTTAATTTGTATTTGTACATAAGTGGCACTTCAACGGCTTGATTTATGTAGTATTCTTGCCATTTTTTGTACATTTCGGCTTTGTAATTTGGGATAGTTAGTGATTTTTCACCCAAAATTTCGGCGATGAATTTGTCATTTTCAGGGGATACAAATCTTGTGTAATTTAACTGAGAACTTCTTCCAGCTGAAGAAGTTGGATTTAAGTCAGTTCCGACTCCCCAGGCACCAAAAAATACGTCGATGTCTTTGCTATCGCTTTGTACTTTTTCGTAAAAGTTCTGAAAAGCTAGTAATCTTCCAGTAGTTAAGCTCACATTTAGTCCGATTTTTTTCCAACTTTGTAGATAAAACTGAGCAAGTGGCTCAGCCACATCTCCACCAGCCATAAACGCCATTTTTATTTGAAGCGGTTTACCGTTTTTATCTTCACGGAATCCATCATTGTTCACATCTTTGTAGCCACTTTGGTCAAGAAGCTGTTTTGCTTTGGCTAAGTTATACGGAAATCCTGTCAAATCTTTTGGAAAATATTTTTTGAAGACTGGAGGAACCGTAGAAGTCGCTCTTTGTCGCAGTCCAAAATAAAAGGCCTGTGTGATTTGATCGACATCAATTGCATAAATCATCGCTTGTCTTAAATTTAAATCTGCCATTTTAGCGTTAGGATCACTCACATTTTTCCCTTTTGCTTTGTCAAAATGTCCCAATTTAAATCCAACATACGAGTAATACAAGTCCTGTTGTCCCAAAACTTCTAAATTTCTAAAATCTTTATAATTATTGTATAAACTGTCTGGCATTTCCATAACATAGTCATACTTTCCAGCTTTTAGAGCCGCAACAATCGACTGTGGATTGACCACTTGCAAAATCGCCCTTTTTATTTTAGGTTTTCCCTTGTAATAATAAGGATTTGCCACAAATTCCATGCTCTCTCCGCGAGAAATTTTTACCAAGTTATAAGGCCCCAATGTGACGGGTTTTGTTCTTATTTTGTCAGATGAAACCAAATTTTTTATTGGAACATCTTTTAAATAGTGTTTTGGAAGTGCGTTTGCCATAAGCCCGTTTCCACCGCTAAAAATACTTTGTCCCATCTCAGAAAATGAAATTTCCACTGTTTTATCATCAATTTTTTTCACGCCAGAAATTGTTTTAGATTTTCCGCTGTGGTAGTCATTCATCCCAATGACTTTTTGATATTCTTTAGTATAACGAATTCCTATGTAATCTTTGCTTCCCAGAACTTCGTAAGCATAAATTATATCATCTGCGGTAAGTGGAACGCCATCTGACCACTTTATACCATCTTTAATTTTTATAGTTGCTTTTTTGTTTTTTGCATCGACATTTAATGTGGCAACACCCGTGTCAATTATTTCAAAATTGTCATTCACTTCAAAAAGGCTGGAGCTTAAAAACATCGAAAGGATATCTGCATCGTAGCCGTCCTGATACAAAATCTCGTTAAAAACTCCAACAAGCGGGTCATCTTTTACAAGAGCCACTTGAAGTGTTGCATTTTCCACAGCTGGTTCATTATTTGAAGTTTTTATCGGAAAAATCGACAAATTTATTTTAGCTCCTGGCATCTCACTTCTTTTTTTACCTGGATTACAGGAAATTAGCATAAGTCCAATTAAAAAAATCAATATTTTTTTCATAAATTCTCCTCTCAAAAAAGTTATGCTCGTCTTTTTTTCGCATCAGCAGCTCTGTTTAACATCTGTCCAATGTAGTTTATACAAAGCATCATAACAAGTATTAAAATCGAAGCTGGAAGCCAAATCCAAAGTTTTGAAGATAAAACTTCCGGGTCGGCTGCATATCCAACAAGTGTCCCAAGACTCGGAGTTGAAGGAGGTAAACCAAATCCTAAAAAGCTAAGTCCAGTTTCAATTCCCAAATTTCCGGCAAAGGCAAGTGTCAAATCTACAATTATTAAAGAGCTTAAATTTGGCAAAATTTCTCTAAAAATTATTTTAAAATCGCTTGTTCCCATTGTCTTTGAAGCGAGAACATATTCCTTTTTACTTTCTGCAAGAGCTTTACTTCTAATAAGCCGTGCTGTTGAAACCCAGTAAAATGCACTCATTATGAAAATAAACGAGCTAACTGTGTATTTTGGCACAATTGTTACAAATACAATAATTATCATAAGTGTAGGCATAATTGTTATAAAATCAATTATTCTCATAATTATATTATCAATAATTCCGCCATAATACCCGCTTATCATTCCAAAAAAAGTTCCTAGAAAACTTGTCAAGATAGTTATTGTAAAGCCAATGATAATCGAGTTCCTAGCTCCCAATATAAGCTGTCCTAAAATTGAACGTCCACCTGAATCTGAGCCCAGCCAAAATCCTTCTTTCATCGGAATGGCATATTTATCTAAAAGGCTTATTTTCATAATTTCGTCCTGATTTGCAAAAAGTGAGCCGATAAAAATAATTCCAAAAATTACTGCAAGCAAAATTAATGATGCAAGCGCAAGTTTATCTTTTAAAAGTTCTTTTACTATTATTCTAATACCTGTCGGTTTTTCATTCATATTTTTCACCACCTTTATTTAATTCTAATTCTAGGGTCGACAATGCTCAAAATTATGTCAGAAAGCAAACTTCCAAAAAGTGTTAAAAATCCAAAAAGTAGAATAAGAGCAGTTACGACGCTATAATCCCTAGTTATGATAGAATTTATAAAAAGTCCACCCATTCCTGGGTAACTAAATATTTTCTCAATAAAAATCGAACCCCCAAGTAATCCTGTTATTGCGTAACCAAAAAACGCCGCAATCGGTAAAATCGAGTTTCTAAAGATATGTCGCAAATAAATTTTATTTTCAGGAACTCCTTTACTTTTCGCCGTTTTCACATAATCGAGCGACTTTGCTTCAATAACTTCATTTCTCAAATACTGAATAATCCAAGTTGTTCCAAGCAGTGCGTAAGTTATGGCTGGAAGTATGATGTGATAAATTCTGTCCCAAAAATGTCCAATCTTTCCAGTTTCAAGTCCAGCGGTAACAGAACCTGTCGTAGGAAACCAGCCCAATTTGTAGCCAAAGAACCAAATCATTATAAGCGACAAGACAAATGTCGGTATCGCATAACTCACATAGTTATAAAAAGTTACAAATTTATCCAAAAATGAGTTCTGGTATCGTCCAGATAACATTCCTAATGGAATTGCAATGCAATATGTCAAAATCAAACTTACAAGTGACAAAATAAAAGTATTTACAGCTCTTTCCCCAATCAAAGTCTTAACAGGAACATTGTAAGTGTAGCTCATTCCCAAATTTCCAGAAAAAGCGTTTTTAATCCATCTTATATATTGAATGTGCCAAGGGTCAAGAAGTCCCGCTTTTCTTCGCAGAGCTTCCAGTGCGGATGGATCAGTTTGCGGAGTGATAAGTCCTGTAAATGGGTCTCCTGGCATTAGTTTTGCCAAAATAAAGACAATCACGCTAAGTATAAATAATTGCGGTATCATAATTACAAACCGTCTTAAAATCGTTTTCCACATAATTTTTTCCTTTCTTAGATAAATTTTTATTTTAAAGCGACAAAATGTGTGTCAGTCAATTTTTTCAAATCAGAAACTTTTCCATTTTTGTCGTAAAAATTTTTTTTATTTTTTTGATATTCCTCTTCAATTTTTTTTCTTTTTAACGCATTTTCTAGCCGCTTTTCAGGATGAATTTCAGGAATCGCAGCAATCAATCTTTTCGTGTAAGGATGTTCTGAAAAGTCATAAATATCAGTTTTTGTCCCAGTTTCAACAAATCTTCCGCTATTTAAGATGTAGATGTAGTCGCACATATGTTTTACAACCCCAAGGTCGTGCGAGATGAATAAATAGCTCAAATTATACTGCTTTTGAATATCTTTCATATAATTTAGTACTTGCGCTTGAACCGATAAATCCAGTGCAGAAACGGGTTCATCAGCGATTATAAGCTGTGGCTTTGTTGCAACCGCTCTTGCAATTCCGATTCTTTGACGCTGTCCTCCTGAAAATTCATGTGGATACTTGTAGAGTGCATCTTCAGAAAGTCCTACAATTTCCAGCAATTCTAAAATTTTTTTCTTATTTTCTGTTTCACTCAAATTTTCAAAATTTTTTAGTGGTTCACTTATTATGTCAATTATCCTTTTTTTTGGATTGAGGCTTGATAGAGAGTCCTGAAATATCATTTGAATATTTTTACTGTATTCATTTTTTCTATTTCTAAATTTTCTGTCAATCTCTTTGCCTTTGTAAATAATTTTTCCACTTTTAATTTTTTCAAGTCCAATTATCGCTTTTCCAATCGTGGATTTTCCCGAGCCAGATTCTCCCACCAGTCCATAAGTTTTTCCTTGTTCAATTGTAAGCGACACCCCATCAACAGCATAGATGTGGTCGACAATTTTATTAAAAAATCCGCTGCGGATTGGATAATGAACTTTTAAATTTTTTACTTCAAGAAAACTCATATTTTTTCTCCTTAATTTCTTTTACTTGATTTTATTTCAATTTATACTCAAACCTATCCAAAATTGAAGTATTAAAAATTATATAAACTTAGGGTTTGTATAAAATGGTCATAGTTTTGAGTTCTGTTTTAAATCAGTTTCACTATACTTTATTTCAATTTAATTTTCTTTAATTTATTCAATTTATTTTAATTCAAAATTTTTATAGCAAGTACATCTCACAAAATGGTTTTTAGAGATTTCGTGCAATTTTGGATTTTCTTCATGTTCACTTTTATCAACCCACGGAATTCTATCCGCAAATCGGCAGCCTTTTCTATTTATTTTTTTTAGCGACGGTACATTTCCATAAATCACATGAAGTTTTTCATTTTCTAAGTCCAGTTGTGGAATGGAGTTAAGAAGCGACCTTGTGTAAGGGTGTTTCGGATTTTTAAATAATTCGATAACATCAGCAATTTCCACAATTTCTCCCGCATACATGACAGCAACTCTATCAGCCATCTGTGCAACCACTCCCAAATCGTGTGTAATCAGTATAATTCCAGCATTCATTTCATTTTGAAGAGATTTTAATAAATCTAATATCTGTGCCTGAATTGTTACATCCAGTGCTGTAGTTGGCTCATCAGCTATGACAATCTGTGGTTTGCAGGAAAGTGCAATTGCAATCATAACTCTTTGTCGCATACCTCCGCTAAGTTCGTGTGGAAATTGTTTTGCAACTCTTTTGTAATTATTTATCCCAACTTTTTGCAGTAAATCATAAACTTTCTTTTTTCTTTCTTCTTTTGTAAAATTTGTGTGGTAAATAAGACTTTCCTCAATTTGATTTTCAATTTTCATAAGCGGATTAAGTGCAGATAATGGATCTTGAAAAATCATTCCAATATGTTTTCCCCTTATTTTATTAAATTCTTCCTCGTCGATTTCTAAAAGATTTTTACCTTCGAAAGTTATTTTTCCACTAGATTTAGTATTAATCGGATTATGAAGTCCCACGATGGAAGTAGCAAGAGTACTTTTCCCACACCCAGACTCCCCAACAATCGCCAAAACTTCATTTTTTCTAAGTTCAATCGACACATCATCAACAGCAGGAAAATATTTTTCATCAATCCGAAAACTTGTAGTCAAATTTTCTATTTTCAAAAGTATATCTTGTTCAGTCAAATTTTTCACTTCCTTTCGATAAATAAAATTATATTTACATAATATGATTATAACA
Organism: Leptotrichia sp. oral taxon 847; assembly: GCF_001553645.1. Lineage (NCBI taxonomy): Bacteria > Fusobacteriati > Fusobacteriota > Fusobacteriia > Fusobacteriales > Leptotrichiaceae > Leptotrichia > Leptotrichia sp. oral taxon 847. Next base: position 1,747,130 of record NZ_CP014231.1, read on the forward strand.
TATTTTTATATTTTTACTAACTAAAATTCCTTCAAAAAATAACGATACCTTTTATACAGTAATAAAATTTAAGTCGTCAGAGCATTTTTGTAAACTAAAAAATCATTTTACTACGACTAAGTTTTTATCAGTACAAAAAAAGTCAATGTTTTATCTCTGTTAGTTAGGAAATAAAAAGATTAGATTAAAAAAAAGTATAAAATTAAACAAAGAAACAAATAAATTAAACAGAGTAAAGCATTCAGGGATAAGTAAAAATTTCTATTTATTTTAAGTTTATTATTCAACCCATAGGGTTACTAAAATAATTTTTTCTTTTTTAAGCAGAAGTGCTCATCGCCGCACCCCTGCACCCCGGCTAGTCTTCGACATTTTTATGTACTGCCAAAAAACTCGCTTTCGCTCAGACAGTTTTGTCAGCACATAAAAATGCTCCGACGGTTTAAATTTTACTATTATACAAAAGGTGTCGTGATTTTTTTGGAGTAAAGACGATTGTTTGAACGAAGTGAGTTTCGGCTTTACTTCAAAAAAATTCTTAGACGAGCGTGGGGATTATAAGGGGAAATGGCGGTCCTTTCCCCTTATGTAAAAAAATAAAAAACTATACTAATCAAAATAACATCTTGTAATCAAAAATAAATTGAAAAATACTGAACTTATAAATTACCTCTAAAATTTTTACTCTATCTTAAAAACAAAAATTATAATTGTAAAAATTTTCCATAAATGATATAATTTTTATAAAATTTAAAAAAGAACTAATTTTTAGAAAATAGATGAAAAAGTCGAAGGGAAGTGATGAATGAGTTGGAAAATAAAATTAAATTATACGGATTTAATAATCTTACAAAAACACTTAGCTTTAATATTTACGATGTCTGTTATGCCAAAACGGAAAGGGAGCAGAAAGATTATATTGCTTATATTGACGAGCAGTATAATTCTGATAGGCTCACAAAAATTTTGATAAATGTTGCTCAGATGATAGGAGCTAAGGTGTTAAATATTTCAAAGCAAGATTATGAACCGCAGGGAGCTTCTGTCAACATCTTAATTGCAGAAGCTAGAATTAATTCTGCAAACATTGATAAATCATGTAATCGAGGAAAGCCTTTTTTTGATGAAAATAAAGATTTAAAAATTAAAGATACGGATACGGTTCACGCACATTTGGATAAAAGCCACATTACAGTGCATACTTTTCCTGAGTATCACCCGGATAATGCAATTTCTACTTTCAGAGTGGATATAGATATAGCAACTTGCGGCGAGATTTCTCCACTGAATACCTTGAATTATTTGATTGACAGTTTTGAATCTGATATTATTACAATAGACTATAAAATAAGAGGTTTTACTAGAGATATTTCAGGTAAAAAATTTTTTACCGACCACAGCATTACTTCCATTCAGGATTACATTGATCCTGACAAATTAAAAATTTACGATGCAATTGATGTAAATGTCTATCAGTCCAACATTTTTCACACAAAGATGCTCATAAAGGAAATTGAGCTTCAAAATTACCTTTTTAATCGTGATGTTTATGAAATTCCACCACGAGAAAGACTCGAAATAATAGATAGTTTGAGAAAAGAAATGATAGAAATTTACAGCGGAATGAATATTTATTAGAAATTATTTTAGTAAAGAATAGATAAAATACGGAGAAAACAAAAAAATGAAAAAGAATATTGATTTAAAAAGGCAGAAAAAAACTGTACTTTTTGATGCGCTAAAAGAACACTTAAATAATAGAGTGGTAAGATTTGATGTGCCAGGACACAAAGGTGGACGCGGAAACAAAGAATTTAGAGATTTTATTGGGATCCATGCCATGCAAATGGATGTCAATTCTATGAAGCCGCTGGATAATTTGTGTCATCCAACTTCCGTCATAAAAGAAGCACAGGAAATAGCAGCTGAAGCTTTTGGGGCAAAAGAAGCCTATTTTATGGTAAGCGGAACTACAGGAGCAGTACAGGCGATGATTATGTCAACTTGCAGAACTGGCGATAAGCTTATAATTCCTAGAAATGTCCATAGAAGTGCCATAAATGCCATGGTTGTCTGCGGTGCAGTTCCAGTTTATATAAATCCTGGACTAAATAAAAAATTGGGAATTTCACTTGGAATGTCGATAAAAGATGTGAAAAAGGCAATTAAAGAAAATCCTGACGCAAAAGCAATTTTAGTAAATAATCCAACTTATTACGGAATTTGCTCGGATCTAAAATCTATTGTGAAACTGGCACACGAAAATGGGATGTATGTGTTAGTTGATGAAGCGCACGGAGCACATTTTTCCTTTGATGAAAATTTACCAATTTCAGCTATGGAAGCGGGAGCTGATATGGCAGCAATAAGTATGCACAAAACAGGTGGTTCTCTTACACAGAGCTCCATTTTGCTGAGTGGAGAGAAAATTAATGCCGATTATGTGCGAAAAATAATAAATTTGACTCAAACTACAAGTGCTTCGTATTTACTTATGGCTTCACTTGATGTAGCAAGAAAAAATCTTGTCATAAACGGTCGAGAATTATTTGAGAAAACTGTAAAATTTGCTGAATACGCACGAAGTGAAATTAATAAATTGGGCGGTTATTATGCTTATGGGAAAGAACTTATTGACGGAGATGCAGTTTTTGACTTTGACACAACTAAACTATCCGTTTATACAAAAGATATTGGACTTGCGGGAATTGAAGTTTATGATATTTTAAGAGATGAATATGGGATTCAGATTGAACTTGGAGATTTGGGGAATATTTTGTCGATAATTACTGCGGGAGACAGAGGTCTTGAAATCGAGCGGCTTATTTCCTCACTTGCAGAAATTAAACGTTTGTACTCAAAAAATTCCGAAGGGATGTTTGACCACGAATATATAAATCCAAAAGTTGTCATGACTCCTCAAGATGCCTTTTATTCTGAAAAAGAAATGATTCCAATTTTAGATAGCGTTGGAAGAGTGAGCGCAGAATTTGTAATGGCTTATCCACCAGGAATACCAATTTTAGCACCTGGAGAAAAAATTACTGACGAAATTATCAGGTATATTTCTTATGCAAAGGAAAAAGGCTGTCTTTTGACGGGAACTGAAGATATGCATGTCGACAAAATAAATGTGGTTTTGAAAAAATAATTTTTATAAAATAACAAACAATAAAAGAAAAGGAAGTGAAATTAAATGTTCAATAGATTTAATAAATTTTTTGACTATCTTTTATTTATAGAAGGAGGTTATTCCAATAATCCTTACGACAAAGGTGGTGAAACAAAATACGGAATAACAAAAGAAACTGCCAGAAGTTATGGATACAAAGGGGAAATGACAGATTTGACAAAAGCTCTTGCACAAAAAATTTATGAAAAGAAATATTACAAAGCTTATAAAATTGACAAAATTAAAAATGATAAAATGGCTCTTAGTATCTTTGATTTTGTCGTAAACTCTGGAAAATATGGAATAAAAAAAGCGCAGGAAGCTATAAATAAAGTTTATAAAAAAAATGTTTTAACAGCCGATGGAATAATAGGTCTTCAGACAGTCAAATATTTAAATTTGGTAAATTCTGAAAAATTTTTATCAGAATATCATAAATTGCAAATTGAATACTATAATGCAGTTGTTAAAAACAATCCTAAGCAAAAAGTATTTCTGGCTGGATGGCTAAACAGAGTGAAAAGAAAAGAAAATTATTTGAAAAATGTATAAAAATGAAAAGAAAAGTAAAAAAAATGAAAGTGAAAAAAATTGAAAAGTAAACAAAGAAAGGAGCTTGTATAATCTAACTATATTATACAAGGAAAAACTATGGAACTTTGGTATACTGAAGAACATACGAAAAATGTCCGTTTTTCAATAAAAGTTGACAAACAGCTAGTTAGTTTTAAAAGCGAGTTTCAAAGAATAGATATTTTTGAATCGAAGGAATTTGGGAGATTTTTAACATTAGACGGATTTATGATGCTCACAGAAAAAGATGAATTTATTTACCACGAAATGATAACTCATGTTCCAATGGCAGTCAACCCAAGTGCAAAAAAAATATTGGTAATCGGCGCTGGGGACGGCGGAACAGTAAGGGAGCTTGTAAAATATGACCACATTGAAAAAATAGATATGGTTGAGATTGATAAAGCCGTAGTTGATCTGTGTCGAAAGTTTTTGCCATCAACTGCTTGTAAATTGGACGATAAAAGAGTGAATATCTACTACGAAGACGGTTTGAAATTTGTCCGTTCAAAATATAACGAATACGATATTGTAATTGTCGATTCCACAGATCCTTTTGGGCCTGGAGAAGATTTATTTACAAGGGAGTTTTATGGAAATTGTTTTAATGCGTTAAAAGACAATGGAATACTTGTCAATCAGCACGAAAGTCCTTATTATGAAGCTGATGCAATTGCATCAAAAAGAGCAAATAGACAATTAAGAGCTGTCTTTCCATTTGCAACAGTTTACCAATTGCACATTCCAACATATCCATCAGGACACTGGCTTTTTGGATTTGCTTCAAAAAAATATAATCCAGTAATCGATTTAAGAGCTGATATTTGGAACAATTTTGGAATAAAAACAAAATATTACAACACAGAACTTCATAAGGGAGCTTTTGCACTTCCAAATTATGTAAAGGAACTGATTAGTGATTAGTTAATTTTAAAAGTATTTTAGACTTAAAAAATAGAGAGTAAAATAAATTTTGAGTTGAAATTATGGGAATAATAGTGTATTATATTTGTATAATTTAATTTTAAAGGAGAGTTTACAATGAGTAAAAAATATAGTGTAGCAGTCGTAGGAGCGACTGGATTAGTGGGAAGAACTTTTTTAAAAGTGCTAACAGAGAGAAATTTTCCAGTGGGAGAATTGTATCTTTATGCGTCAGCCAGATCAGCAGGGAAAAAAGTTAAGTGGAACGGGAAAGAATACACAGTTATCGAGCTAAAAGATGAAAATATAAGAGATGACATAGACGTGGCTCTGTTTTCTGCAGGTGCTAAAGTTTCGCATGAATTTGCACCAAAATTTAGAGATAAAGGTAGTGTAGTAGTGGACAACAGCAGTGCTTGGAGAATGGACAAGAACATTCCGTTAGTAGTGCCAGAAGCAAATCCAGAAGCATTAGAAAATCATCCAGGGATTATCGCTAATCCAAATTGTTCAACAATTCAAGTGATGCCAGTACTAAAAGTGTTACAAGAAAAATACGGATTAAAAAGAGTAATTTATTCAACTTACCAAGCTGTAGCAGGTTCTGGTCAAAAAGGACTTGACGATTTGGAAAATAATTTAAAAGGAAAACCATCAACAAATTATCCACATCAAATCGCTTTTAATGCACTACCGCACATAGATGTATTTCTGGATAACGGATATACAAAAGAAGAAGAAAAAATGATAAATGAAACTAGAAAAATCTTAAATTTACCAGATTTAAAAGTTACAGCAACTTGTGTGAGAATTCCAGTTAAATTTGGACACGGAGTATCAGTAAATGTTGAATTAGAAAAACCTTTTGAACTGGCAGATGTCATAAAAGCGTTTGAAGAAAAAGAAGGAGTAGTCGTTCAAAATGATGGAAAAAATAATATTTATCCAATGCCAATAATCGCACAGGATACAGATGAAGTTTATGTTGGAAGAATAAGAAGAGATGACACCGTTGAAAATGGTCTTAATTTATGGGTAGTTGCTGATAATATAAGAAAAGGTGCCGCTACAAACACAATTCAAATTGCAGAAACATTGATAAAAGAAGGAAAATTATAAAAATAAAAAAAGATAATGCAATGGAAATTAAAAAAAATTTTTTCAAAAGTACTCGTAAACTTAGTATTTATATCTTTTTGAAAAAAATTAGAAAACTAATAAATAATTAAAGAAAAATGTTGAAATTTTTTTGAAAATAGTGTAAAATAGTAATCGATGAAATAAAGCAAAACAAAAATGAGAAATTTAGGAGATATAATGGCTAAAAAAGAAGAAAAAATTAAAAAAACAAAATTAACTTTAACTGACGAAGAAATAAAAGATTTAAATGAAGAAGGAATAAAAAATCTTTTAATCAATAAAGCAATTTTGGAAACAGCAAAAAAATATAAATTTACAGATGAAGAAAAAGAAGAATTTGAGTATTTTTATAAAAATGAAAAAAATAAATTCTTTATTGCAAAATTAATTGAAGATAAAATTGTAGTAAATGAAAACGATGTTACAGAAATTTATACTAAAAATAAAGCAAATTTCGATGCACAAAATATCACATTTTCACAGGCAAAAGAAATTATTCAAAGAGATTTGTTAAACCAGCAGGTAGCAACTCTTGAAGCTGAAGAATTGGACAAATTAGTTAAAGAAATGGACGATAAAGTAGAAATTACAAAAGAAGAAATTTTATTTTCTAAAGGAAATTCAGAAATTTTAAAAACATTAATCGTTGGGAAAATAATTGCTAAAAAAATGGATGAAAAAAACTTTGAAGAAAAAAACAAAAAAGATTTTGCAATTATTAAAGATAATGTTTACATCAACTATTACTTGGATTTACAAGTTAGAAAAAATGTAAAAGTAACTCAAGAAGAAATTTCAGAAATTTATGAAAAAGAAAAAGCAAAATTAGGAAATGTAACTCCAAACAGTGCATACCAACAAATTGCAAATGGTTTGTTAAATAACAAAGCAGTACAGGAAAGAAATAGCTTAATTGACCAAATTGCAAAAGATTATAATGTAGAAGAAGTTACAAAAGAATATATTAAATAATATAAAAAAATAAACTATATCTAAAAGGCATTAAGCCAATTTTTAAGATATAGTTTTTTTATTATTTAAGAGTGTTCATAATTTTAATAATACATAGTGCAGAATAACTTTTTTTATTTATTGCATAAAAATTAAATATGTGCTATTATATTAAGTGTAAATAAAATATAATAAAATTAAATAATAAAACTAGTTACAAGGGAGTCAATAAATTGACTGAGAAAAGGATGTGAGCCTTGACCTTTTGACCTGATTTGGATAATGCCAACGTAGGAAGTAAGAAAGTTTATTTTAGATTACAAAGTATATACAAATTAGGTATATACTTTTTTTGTATTTGGAGGAAAATATGAAAAATGTATTGTCAATAGCAGGTTCAGATTGCAGTGCAGGAGCGGGAATACAAGCTGACTTGAAAACTTTTGTTGCAAATGAAGTTTATGGAATGACGGTTATTACAAGTTTAACTGCACAGAACCCGCAGAAAGTAAAGATGATAGAAAATGTCTCAATAGAGATGTTAAAAAGTCAGATAAAAGCAATATTAGATACTATAAAAGTTTCTGCCATAAAAATTGGAATGATAAATACTAGAGAAAACGGGAAAATAATATATGAATCTTTATTGAAATATAAAGCAGAAAATATAGTTCTTGATCCTGTGATGATTGCGACAAGCGGAAATTCTTTAATAAAAGATGAAACAAAAGACTTTTTAGTAAATAAATTATTTAAACTGGCGGATATAATTACACCTAATTTAGATGAAACAAAAGAAATAGTAAAAATAATTTTAAAAAATGAAAATATTGAGGACATAAATAGCATAGAAAAAATGAAAACTTATGGAAAGATAATTGCAGATTTTACTAAAAAATGGGTTCTTGTTAAAGGGGGACATCTTTCAAATAGTGCAGTGGATATTCTTATAAATAAAGAAAAAGTATATGTTTTAAAAGGAGATCAACTATGATTTGTCAAGCCCTTTTTAAAAAAAATTTTTAAATTTTTGATCTTGAATTTTGGGCGAATTTAAATTAACCTATTGAAAATAGATTTTCTTAAATATTTTGTATAGTTTTTTTTAAATAAGTTGCTCAGCGTCAAATGAAATATTATCTTTCATAAGTTTGTAAATAACTCTTACAAGCTTATGGGCAACATGACCCAGTGCCTTGTAATGATTTTTCCCCTGTGAACGTTTAAGAGCATAGTAATTACTGAAAACTTCATTGTTTCGGACAGCATTCCAGGCAGTGTAGATTAGGGAATATCGTAAATATTTTGAGCCACGTTTTGACATTCGGCATGATAAGGCTCTGAACTGCCCTGACTGTCTGACTTTAGGATCTAAGCCTGCAAATGCTAATAGCTTTGAAGGGGAACGGAATCTTGATATATTTCCGATTTCTCCCAGAATGCAGGCACAGGCAACATTGCTTATGCCGGGAATAGACAGAATAACAGGTTTAAGCTTTTCAATGATGGCATTGATCTGCTTTTCAGTATTCCTTATCTGCTCTTCCAGCAGCTCAATAGAGGAAATCAGCTGTGAAATATGAAAACTTAAGGAAATGTCCTCAAAACCGACAGAAGATCTAGCCTGACTTTTGATAATATAGGCAGTCTTTTCACAGAAATGCCCCCTGGAATTAGTTTTTAAAATATTTGTTAAAACATCAATTCCTAAGGCGGCTATTTCTTCTGAAGAAGGATATTTCTTCAAAAGGGCATAGACAGCTTTAGAGTGGATGCCTGAAGGCAGCAGGTACTGAAGCTCAGGGAATATGGAATCGAGATTTCTGGTCAGCAGAATTTTGCATTTACTTTTCTGTTTGACAAGGGAATCTCTGATTCTGTTGAGTTTTTTCAATGAAAGATATTCAATATCGCTCTGTGTAACGAGAGAGTATTCACGGGAAAGCAGCATTTTAGCGATATTGATGGAATCAATTCTGTCGTTTTTAGAATCCCTGCCATAAGATTTTCTAAAATTGGCGACATTTGAAGGATTGACCAGAGTGACATTAAACTTTCTGTTAAAGAAGAAATTAACAAAATTGTCAGAATAGTGTCCAGTAAATTCAAGAGCAATAACAATGTCGTCTTTAGGGATGGACTTTATTTTATCAATTAAGGAAAGAAAGCCCTCAAGACTGTTTTTGAACATAAAATTAGAAAAAACGATATTTCCATTGTCAGAAACAAGGGAAGCAACGTGGTTGAGCTTGGCGATATCAATGCCTAAAAAAAACATAAGATCACATCCTTTAAGAAGAAATAGGGGAACTGTAGGAACCGCAAAGTTTTATCAGGCGCATTCTTGCTAAACATAAAAATTTAAAAACTTATCCAACTATAAGGGTTAAAGATAAAACAGCGGCAATAATCTCCTTTGAAAAGTAGCGAGAGCTCCTTAAGAAAAATAAAAAGTCCGCAGTTTCCCTAAAATAATTATACAAAATAAGGGAAGAGAAAAGCAATAGGAACAGAAAAGAAAAAAATAAGAAATATAAAGAAAGGAGTGTGTGGTATTTTATATAATTATTTATATATTTATCATACAAGAAAAAATTTTTAATAACAATACTCATGGGACTGGTTGCAGTTTATCTTCAGCTATTGCTTCTAATTTAGCTAAGGGCTATTCTATGCTGGACTCAGTTAAGAAAGCTAAGAATTTTGTTTTATGTTCAATAAGAAATTCAGTAGATTTTGGAGAAATAGGTGGGACGGTAAATCAAATGGGTGAAATATATAAAAATATTGATATAGAAAAACTTTATTAAGGGGAATATATGGACTTAAAAGATTGTAAAATTTATTTAGTAACCGATGAAAAAGCCTGTCTTGGAAAAGATTTTTATAAATGTATAGAAGAAAGTATCAAAGGTGGAGTAAAAATAGTTCAGTTAAGAGAAAAAAACAGCTCTACAAAAGACTTTTATGAAAGGGCATTAAAAGTAAAAAAAATCTGCAAAAATTATGGAGCATTATTCATTATAAATGACAGATTGGACATAGCACAGGCTGTTGAGGCAGATGGAGTTCATTTAGGACAAACTGATATGCCAATAGAAAAGGCAAAAAAGATTTTAAAAAATAAATTTTTAATTGGAGCAACAGCAAGAAATGCAAAAGAAGCTAAAAAAGCAGAATTATCAGGAGCAGATTACATTGGAAGCGGAGCTATTTTTGGAACAAATACAAAAGGCAATGCAAAAAAATTAGAAATGGAAGATTTAAAAAAGATAGTAAATAGTGTAAAAATACCAGTTTTTGCAATAGGAGGAATAAATATTAATAATGTATGTATGTTAAAAAATATTGGACTGCAGGGAATATGTGCAGTTTCAGGGATATTATCAGAAAAAGATTGTGAAAAAACAGTAAATATTATGTTAAAAAATTTTATTTAATACAAGGAGATGATATTATTATGTATAAAACACAGATGGAAGCTGCTAAAAAAGGTATTTTAACAAAGGAGATAAAAATTATTGCAGAAAGCGAATCTATGGATGAAAAAATTTTGATGGAAAGAGTGGCAAAAGGTGAAATTGCTATTCCTGCAAATAAAAATCATAGCTCTCTTTTAGCAAAAGGAGTTGGAACAGGTTTATCTACAAAAATAAATGTAAATTTAGGAATATCAAAGGATTGTCCTAATATAAATAGAGAATTGGAAAAAGCAAAAGTTGCCATAGATATGAAAGCAGATGCAATAATGGATTTAAGCTCGTTTGGTAAAACAGAAAAATTTAGAAAAAAATTAATCGCTATGTCTACTGCAATGATTGGAACAGTTCCTGTTTACGATGCAATTGGCTTTTATGATAAGGAATTAAAGGATATAAAGGCAGAAGAATTTTTAGATGTGGTAAGAAAACATGCAGAAGATGGAGTGGACTTTGTTACCATTCATGCAGGGTTAAATAGAGAAGCAGTAGAACTTTTCAAAAGGAATGAAAGAATAACTAATATCGTTTCAAGAGGAGGTTCGCTTATGTATGCCTGGATGGAACTTCACAATGCTGAAAATCCTTTTTATGAAAACTTTGATAAACTTTTAGATATTTGTGAAGAATATGATATGACAATAAGTTTAGGAGATGCACTAAGATCAGGCTGCTTAAATGATGCAACAGATGCCTGTCAGATAAAAGAATTAATAACATTGGGAGAATTGGCAAAAAGAGCTTGGAAAAGAAATGTTCAAATAATAATCGAAGGACCAGGACATATGGCAATAGATGAAATAGAAGCAAATGTGAAGTTAGAAAAGAAGCTTTGCCACAATGCACCTTTTTATGTCCTAGGACCATTAGTAACAGATATTGCACCAGGCTATGATCATATCACTTCAGCAATTGGTGGGGCAATAGCAGCTGCAGCTGGAGTTGATTTTCTATGTTATGTAACACCAGCAGAGCATTTAAGATTGCCAAACTTAGATGATATGAAAGAAGGAATAATAGCATCTCGTATTGCAGCCCATGCCGCCGATATTAGTAAAAAAGTTCCAAAGGCTATTGACTGGGATAACAGAATGGCAAAATATAGAGCAGATATAGATTGGGAAGGAATGTTTGCAGAATCAATAGATGAAGAAAAAGCCAGAAGATATAGAAAAGAGTCTACTCCTTAAAATGAAGATACTTGTACTATGTGCGGAAAAATGTGTTCTATGAGAACTATGAAAAAAATAATGTCAGGTGAAGATGTAAATATTTTAAAATAGGAGTGTAAAATGGCAAAAATTAACGGAAAATATGAAGAAATTAACAATATTAACTTGCTAGATTATTTAACAAAAAATAAATATAGAACAGATAGAATTGTTGTTGATTTCAACGGAAATATAATAAAAAAGGAAGATTTTGAAAAAATTAATATAAAAAATACAGATAAGATAGAAATCGTATGTTTTGTTGGTGGAGGTTAATATATGGATTTAAAAGAAGAAGATTTGCTTAAAAGAAATGTGAAAGGTACATTTGAAAAATTAAAAAAGACAAAAATCTGTATTTTAGGCTTGGGAGGATTGGGTTCAAATGTGGCGGCTTTACTTGCAAGAGCAGGGATAGGATATTTAAAATTAGTAGATTTTGATGTTGTTGAAGCAAGTAATTTGAACAGACAGCAATATAGAGTATCTCATATAGGAATGAAAAAAACTAAAGCTATAAAAAATATTATAAAGGAAATTAATCCTTTTGTAAAAGTTGATATTCTAGATACAAAAGTGGATAAAGAAAATATATCTTCTATAGTTAAAGATATAAAAATTATTGTAGAAGCCTTTGATAGAGCTGAAACAAAAGCTATGGCAATAGAAAAATTACTGACAAATAAAAATAAAATAGTTGTATCCGCATCTGGAATGGCTGGTTTAGGCTCATCAAATGAAATCATTACAAGAAGAGTTAGAGATAATTTTTATTTGATTGGGGATAATTATTCAGATTATGAAGAATATTCGGGCATTATGTCAACTAGAGTTATGATCTGTGCTGCACACCAAGCCAATATGGCTTTAAGATTAATATTAGGAGAAGAAAAATGAAAGATAGTTTTAAACTTGGAAATAAAGAATTTAATTCAAGATTTATCCTTGGGTCAGGTAAGTATTCAAATGAATTAATAAACAATGCTATTAATTATGCAGGAGCAGAGATAGTGACTGTTGCAATGAGAAGAGCTATCAGTGGAGTTCAAGAAAATATTTTAGACTATATTCCTAAGAATATAACTTTACTCCCTAATACTTCTGGTGCAAGAAATTCCGAAGAAGCAGTGAAGATAGCAAGACTTGCAAGGGAATGCACTCAGGGAAATTTTATAAAAATTGAAGTTATAAAAGATAGCAAATATCTTTTGCCAGATAACTATGAAACTATAAAGGCAACTGAAATATTAGCAAAAGAAGGCTTTATTGTAATGCCTTATATGTATCCTGATTTGAATGTTGCAAGAGCTTTAAGAGATGCAGGAGCAAGTTGTATAATGCCTCTTGCAGCACCAATAGGCTCTAATAGAGGCCTGATAACAAAGGAATTTATACAGATTTTAATAGATGAGATAGATTTACCAATAATAGTTGATGCAGGGATAGGGAAACCTTCTCAAGCTTGTGAAGCAATGGAAATGGGAGTAACCGCAATTATGGCAAATACTGCAATAGCAACTGCAAATGATATTCCAAGAATGGCAAAAGCCTTTAAGTATGCAATACAAGCTGGAAGAGATGCTTATCTTGCAAAAGTAGGAAGAGTTTTGGAAAACGGAGGCTGTGCCTCTTCACCGCTTACAGGATTTTTAAATGAGGTGGACTAATGAAACTAGAAAACATTAACTCAGAAATTTTGAATAAAGTAATAAATAAAATAAATGATTATGACTACAATTTTTTTTCAGATGAAGAGATAAAAAAAGCCTTAAATAAAGATTATTTATCCACAAGAGATTTTCAAGCACTGCTATCTCCAAAAGCTATAAATTATCTTGAAGAAATGGCACAAAAAGCAAAAGAATGCAGAAAAAGATATTTTGGAAATTCTGTCTATATGTTTACACCCCTATATATCTCAAACTATTGCGATAATTATTGTGTTTACTGCGGTTTTAACTCGCATAATAAGATAAAAAGGGCTAGATTAAATTTTGAACAGATAGAAGCTGAATTAAAGGAAATAGCAAAAACAGGTTTGGAAGAAATACTTATACTTACAGGAGAAAGTGAAAAATATTCCAATATTGAATATATTGGAAAGGCTTGTAAATTAGCAAGAAAATATTTTAATAATGTAGGAATCGAAATATATCCTGTAAATGTGAAAGACTATAAGTACCTAAATTCTTGTGGAGCAGACTATGTAACAATCTTTCAAGAAACATACAACGAAGAAAAATACCAAAAATTACATTTAGAAGGACATAAAAAAGTTTTTTCATATAGATTTAATTCACAGGAAAGGGCTTTAATGGGGGGATGAGAGGTGTTGCTTTTGGAGCATTGCTAGGGCTGGATGATTTTAGAAAAGATGCTTTTTCAACAGGTTATCATGCTTATCTCTTACAAAAAAAATATCCTCATGCAGAAATTTCTATTTCTTGTCCAAGATTAAGACCTATTATCAATAATCTAAAAATAGAACAAAAATTTATCAGTGAAAAAGACCTGTTCCAAATTGTATGTGCATATAGACTATTTTTACCTTTTGCAAATATAACAATATCTACAAGAGAAAAGTCTAATTTTAGGGATAATATAATAAAAATAGCCGCAACAAAAATTTCGGCAGGAGTGGATACAGGAATAGGTGCTCATAGTGAATGTTCAAATAAAAAAGGTGACGAGCAGTTTGAAATAGCAGATAGAAGAACAGTAGCCCAAATATTTGAAAAGATAAAAAGTGAAAATTTACAACCCGTGATGAACGACTATATTTATTTAAAGGATTAATTGATTGTTATGGATAAAATAAAATTAAATATTATTAGTAACAGAAAATTATGTGCTAACGGCAATCTTAAAAAGCAAGTTGAAAAAATTTTTTCTGATTATGAGAAAAAAATGATTCTAAAAAATTTTGAGATCACTGCACTTACTTTAAGAGAAAAAGATTTAGATAAAAATAAATATCTAAACTTAGTGAAAAAAATTTATCCCATTTGTCAAAAATATAAGATAAATTTAATCTTACATCAAAATTATGATTTAAACTTAGATGAAAAATATAATATTGAAGGTATTCATTTAAGTTATAATGTTTTTAAGTCTTTAGAAGAAAATATTAAAACAGGACTTATAAAAAAATATAAAAAAATAGGAGTATCTATACATAGTCTTGAAGAAGCTAGAGAAGCAGAAAGTTTGGGAGCAAACTATGTGGTTGCAGGACATATATTTAAAACAGATTGTAAAAAAGGCTTAGAGCCAAGGGGACTAAAATTTGTTGAGAATCTATCATCTGTATTAAACATTCCTATATTTGCAATAGGCGGAATAGATGAAAGAAATTCCCAGTCTGTTATAAATAGTGGAGCTTTTGGACTATGCATGATGTCAAGTCTAATGAAATATTAAACTATGAACATAGTCTTTCTGGGTGTGTAAAAATTTTTGTGTAAACCTCTAGATAATATATGGTAAAATAACTGTATAATATTTGGAGGTTTACATATTTTTACACATTTATTTTGCTGTCAAGCTTACTGTTATTCCAGTTCTTAGCTCATTTCTTTCAGTTGTTTTTTTTGCACTTTTAGTTTTGGATGTATATCTTTCAAGTGCGCTGTATTTTACAGATGGATTAAGAGTAATTGTTCCGATGCTTATTTCAAATGATTTTTTATATCCGGCACCTGTCCAAATAGTAAATGTATTGTCATATCCTGTTTTTGCCGTATGTTTTTCATATTCGTTTCCAGGTGAGACAAATGCTGTAAATCCTGCAAATGAAGGAGTTGTATATACTAAATTTGTCACATAGTCTAAATAGACACTCGATTTGGCTTCCTTACCTGTTGCAGCTATTTTTCCTCTTATATCTCTCAATTTATTCAGCAAATTAATGCTGTAACTTAAAGTTCCATATTTTCCTTTTAAAATGTCATTTGAGTTGTTTAATACTATTCTCCGTTTAAAAAGCGAATATTTATTCTAATTATTTGAAAATAAATATTAGATTTAACCTACTAAAAAGATTTATAATGTATTCGTTATTCAAATGGGGTTTAGTATAAGTTAAGATTTATTCCCCAACCTTCCCCTTTTTCTCTTGCCAATTTGCTTCCAGTTAAATAATAATCGCCTTCCGAAGTTCTTGTACTAGGTTTTCCGTAAATTACATCTTGATTTCTTAAAATTCTAAAATTTCCATCCATATCAAATTCATCGGATAATTTCATGGTCCCTGAAGTTGAATTTCTAAAACGGCTTCTGTTTCTATTTGATCCTTTAAATCCTTTGTTTCCTAAATTATTTGATGCATCTCCAGTTCTATCTGTGTAGCGATTTCTCCATTCGCTTTGAAAACTAATTTTTTTTAACGAATCCTGATTTGCTGCTCCGAATTGTGAAATTACTAAACTTAACAAAATTAATTAAAAAAATTTTTTCATACATCTCCTTCACTAAATTTATATTTTTATTTTA
Source organism: Leptotrichia sp. oral taxon 847 (assembly GCF_001553645.1). Taxonomy (NCBI): domain Bacteria; kingdom Fusobacteriati; phylum Fusobacteriota; class Fusobacteriia; order Fusobacteriales; family Leptotrichiaceae; genus Leptotrichia; species Leptotrichia sp. oral taxon 847. Next base: position 1,763,071 of record NZ_CP014231.1, read on the forward strand.
TTCACATCAATACTTTGTTTATAGTTTTTGTATATTTTGAGTCTTTTGAGAATTTTGTATTACATAGTGAAAAAAGTTACTAGTATTTTATCATATTGAAATTAGTTAGTCAACTTTTTAATAAAAATATTTGACTTTATAAAAGTTTTGTAGTAAAATTTTACTTATAGAACAAAGTTTTGAAAGGAGAAGAAAATGAAGAAGTTTTTTATTGCTTTAGCAGTGGGATTGATTATCGTTTCATGTGGAAATAAAAATGAAAGTGGGAAAAATGATTTAAAAAATGCTAATTTTTCGAAAAATCAAAATAAAGAAACTTTAGTTGCGAGTGTTCCGCCATTAAAATGGATAGTTCAAAGAATAGCAGGGAATGAGTATAATGTGATTTCTGTAATTCAGCCGAATATGAATCACGAATTGTTTGAGCCAAAAACAGATGACTTGATAAAACTTGAAAAATCTAAATTATTTTTTACATATGATGCTTTAAATTTTGAGGAAAAAATTACGAGTACAATTAATGATAAAAATAAAGTTTTGAATGTTTTAAATGGAATTGATCCACATTTGTTTTTAGAAGATCACGATCACGACGAACACGGTGGACATCATCACGACGAGCATGAACATAATGGGAAGTTTGATCCACATGTTTGGTTTTCACTAGAAATGATGCCAAAAGTTGCGGAAAATGTAAAAAATAAATTGATTGAAACCTATCCGAATAAAAAAGATAAATTTGAACAAAATTATAATAATTTTTTGAAAGAGTTGGAAAGTTTTAAAAAGGAAATTTCCGAAAAGATGTCTAAAAAGACTAAAAAATATTTTATGATTTATCATCCAGCATTGGAATATTTTTTAAAGGATTACGGAATAAAAGAAATAGCAATTGAAAATGAAGGAAAAGAACCATCAGCTAAGCAAATTCAAGAGATAATAAGTGAGGCAAAAGCACATGGAATTTCAACTATTTTAGTACAGCCTCAATTTCCAAAACAGAGTATTGATATTATTTCAAAAGAAATTCCAAATGCAAAAATTTCAACATTTAATACAGATGAAGAAAATGTTTTTGAAAATTTGAGAAAATTTGTGAACAGTTTACAATAATTAAGTTTAAATAAAATTTTACCTTCATTGTTAAAACAAAGGCATCTGATTTTGTAAATTCTAATGAGGTAAATTGTTAAAAAAATAAAAATTTCAATGGTTTTCTAAAAAATATAGAAATAAATTATTTTAGTTAGGGGAGAAAATGAGAAATGACAAGAAATTAATCTCTGTGAAGAATTTGAATTTTAGTTATGGAAAAGATCTGGTTTTGAATAATATTTCATTAGATATTTATAAGGGTAAAAATATTGCAATAATCGGAAGAAATGGCGGTGGGAAGTCCACTTTAGTAAAATTAATGCTTGGATTTTTAAAAAAAAAGTCAGGTAAAATTGAATATTTTATTGACAAACATAAAATTGGATATTTGCCTCAGATTAGAGAGTTTGATACCACATTTCCAATTAATATTTTTGATTTGGTGATTTCTGGACTCACAAAAAAATCGAATTTGTTTAAAAAATTTAGCAAAGATGACAAAACGCGAGTAAATAATTTGCTCATTGAATTTGGGATTGAAAAATTGAAAAATAAATTGATAAGTGAAATTTCTGGAGGGCAATTGCAAAGAGCTTTAATTGCCAGAGCTTTGATTTCTTCACCAGAAATTTTGTTTTTGGATGAGCCAGAATCGTTTTTGGATAAAAATTTCGAATTTGAATTGTACGAAAAAATAGAGCAATTATCAGACTCAACAATTGTTGTAATTTCACATGAGTTGGATAAATTGTGCCGTTATGTAGATTCGATTTTTATTGTAGAAGAAGAAATTCGTATTTTTGAAGATAAAAATGACTTTTTTAAAAGTGATTTTGCTTATGGACACATTCATAATCATAAAATTTGAAATTTTAAGAACGAAAAATACGAAAAAATTAATTATAAAGTTAAAAAATCAATATACGTAAAATTAAATTGGTAAATTTAAATTTTTACAAAAAACACAAAGAACAGGAGAAAAATGGGATTTTTAGAAATTTTTAACTACGCTTTTATGAGAAATGCTCTTATTGTGGGTATTTTATCAAGCATCTGCTGTGGGATAATAGGAACTTATATTGTAAATAAAAAATGGTGTTTATATCGTCAAGTATTAGCCACGCTTCGTATGGAGGAATTGGAATTGGCGTGTACTCAATTTATTTTTTTAAATTACCGACAGATGACCCTTTGATCTTTGGATTGATATTTTCAATATTATCAGGAGTTTTGATATTGGTGTTAAAAGATTTTTTTGGTGTAGACAGCGATTTAGGAATCGGAATAATGATGTCTTTTGGAATGGCAATTGGAATAATATTTTCTTTTATGACACCAGGATACCAGGCAGATATGTCAACTTATCTTTTTGGAAATATTTTGCTATCAAATAGCACAAATATGATTTCTCTGCTAGTTTTAGATGTTATAACGGTTATATTTTTTATAATTTTTTATAAAGCGATTGTTTATTCGAGTTTTGATGAAAATTTTTATAGATTGTATGGCGTACCAGTAAAATTTGTAAATTATTTTATGATTATACTAATTTCATCAGCGATTATTATAAATATAAAAACAATAGGAATTATTCTAATAATTTCAATTTTAACAATACCACAAGCAACAGCGGCAATTATTGCAAAAAAATATAATACGATATTGTATTTGTCGGTAATATTTTCGTTTTTAGGAATATTGTTTGGACTATATTTTTCCTATTTTTTAAATATTCCATCAGGTCCAGCAATAATCGTGGCTTTAATATTGTTTATGATAATTGTTAAAATTTTTGCTTTTGTTAAAGAGCATAATTAGATAAAAGTTTTTTTTAAGTTCTCATCTATGTAAGTTGAGAGCTTTTTTATTGGATAGAGTTTTTTCGTGGATAAAATTTAACCAAAATAAAGAAACTCATTTGTTAAATAAACATTGATTTTATTTAAGTTTTCAAATATAATATAAGAAATCAAGAAGAAAGAAGTGATAGCGGTGAACTCACAAGAATTAAATAAATTTATAAAAGAAAATGTTGATAAAATTTATGATGAAATGGTAAAAATTAGAAGAACTATACATATGAATCCTGAATTGGGGGACGAAGAATTTGAAACGAGTAAATTGATTAAGGAATTTTTATCAAAAAATAATATTGAATTTTTTGAAATTATAAATACTGGCGTGGTTGCGACAATTTATAATGATGATAAGAAAAATGGTAAAAATCATACTGTTGCGACGAGAGCAGATATTGATGCACTGCCAATTTTTGAAGAAAATGATGTGGAATATAAGTCGAAGAATCTTGGGAAAATGCACGCTTGTGGGCACGATACTCACACAACTATTCAACTGGGAGTTGCAAAAGTTTTGGCAAAAAATAAAGATAAATGGAATGGGACTGTGAGATTTTTCTTTCAACCTGCGGAGGAAACTGATGGTGGTGCTGACAGGATGATAAAAAATGGCGCTTTAAAATTTGAAAAAAGAGCTTTTGGAAATAGTGATTTTGGAGATAAAGAAAAAGATAGTAGAGGTGAAAATAGAAAAATTGATGCGTTTTTTGCACTTCATATGGCACCTGAGATTCCGACTGGGAAAATTGGTGTGAAAGTTGGGAAAGCTCATGCTTGTTCGGCACAATTAAAAGCTACTATTCATGGAGTTTCAGCTCATGCGGCATTACCACATAAAGGTGTTGATGCGATATTGATTGGAGCAAAAGTGTTGGAATTTTTTCAGTCAATTGTGAGCAGAAGAATTGATCCTAGAGAAGGTGCAGTTATCACGATTGGGTCGTTTAAAGGTGGAGAAACGAATAATATTGTCTGTGATAAAGTGGAAATGTTGGGGACAATTCGAACACTTTCTAATGAGACTAGACTTTTTATAAAAGAGACAATTGAAAAAGATTTACCGATTTTTGTAAAAAGCCTTGGTGGAAAGGTGGAAGTTAGCATAAGACTTGGTTACGCACCTGTGATTAATGATGAGAAAATGACAGACTTTGTTGCTGGAAATATCGTTGATTTGTTTGGAAAGGATGCGCTTGAGACTATAAAAGAAGCGAGAATGGATGTTGAAGATGTAAGTTATTTCTTGAATGAAATTCCAGGATGTTTTTTCAGATTAGGGACAAGAAATGAAGCAAGAGATATGATTTACGATTTACATCATCCAAAATTTAACGTGGATGAAGAAGCAATAAAATATGGGATTGGACTACAATTAAAAAATATTTTGGAATACTTAAAAAAGTAGCAGAGAACGTAAAAAGAGTTGTTTTCAAATTACAAAGATGATTTATAAAACTAGGAGAAAAAATTATAAAATGAGAAAAAAATTTGAAATTGGACAGAAAGTAGAAATTGAGATTGAAAAAATTGTATTTGGTGGCGAAGGGATTGGCAGGGTTGATGGATTTACGTTTTTTGTTCCAATGAGTGTGCCTTGTGATAAGCTTGAAGTTGAGATTATTTCTTTGAAAAAGAATTATGGCAGGGGACTTATTACACGGATAATTGAGCCTTCAAAAGATAGAATTCCAGATTTGTCAAAGATAAGTTTTGAAGATTTTGATGGGTGTGATTTTGGAATGTTAAAATATGAGAAGCAATTAGAGTACAAAAATGAGATGTTAAAGGAAGTTTTAACAAAGATTGGCGAAATAAATCTTAAAGAGGTTGTTTTGGAAAAAATAATTGGAAGTGAACATAAAAAAAATTATCGGAACAAAACAGCGGAGCCAATTTATAAGAAAAATGGAAAAATTATGACAGGCTTTTATTCGAGAAAATCTCACAATGTGTTTACAGCGAAGGAAAATCTGTTGCGTTCGGAAGTTGCTGATAAAATAATAAATAAATTTTTGGAAGAGATAAATGGTTTTAATAGGACAAAAAATGAATTTAAAGTTTATAATGAAGTCAACAATACAGGATTTCTAAGGCATATAGTGGTAAGAAATAATGAAAAAAATGATGTTATGGTTGTTGTTGTCGTGAATAAAACTTCTCAATACAAGAATTTGGTTAAAGTTTTGGAAAAATTGTACGAAGAGAATAAAGAAGTGAAATCTGTTTACATTTCACTGAAAAAAGAGCAAAATAATGTGATTTTAGGTGACGAGTGTAGACATATTTTTGGAGAAAGTTATTTGGTAGAAGAAATTGGAGGAATAAAATTCAAGATTTATCCAGATTCATTTTTCCAAATTAATAAAAGACAGGCGATAAAATTGTACGACAAAGCGATTGAATATTTTGGAGAAAATAAAAAAGGAACTGTGATTGATGCGTTTTCTGGGACTGGGACGATTGCGATGATACTTTCTAAAAACGTTAAAAAAGTTATCGGTATTGAAAGTGTTGAAAGTTCGGTTGTTGCAGGGAATATGACTATTGAAGAAAATGGATTAAAACATGTAAGTTTACTAAATGGAAAAGTTGAAAAAATTTTACCTGAAATTTTGAAAAAAGAAAAAATCAGTGGAATAATTTTTGACCCGCCTAGACGTGGGATTGACGAAAAGGCACTTAGAAGTGTTGTAAAAAATAAAATTGAAAAAATCGTTTATATTTCTTGTAATCCAGCGACTTTTGCAAGAGATAGCAAATTTTTGATTGAAAATGGATATAAGTTGGAAAAAATCATTGCGGTGGATATGTTTCCACAGACTGCGCATATTGAGTGTGTTGGATTGTTGACGAGAGTTAAGTGAATTAAATGTTAAAAATATTTAGATAAAAAAATAAGATATTTAAAAACTATGTGGTTATTATACTGTAAAACTAATAAAAATATAATAAAATCAATATAAAAAACAAACAAAAAAATAGTATACTCATACTGAAATTTGGAGGCAAAAAATTAAGAATTTTAAAAAATTAAATTAATGAAAAGTGAGGGAAGTACTATGAAATCAATAAAAAAAATAGTTCTGACAACTTTAATTGGAGTAGTGGCTATAGCTTCTATCAGTTATTCAGCTGTGTCAAGATCTTCAAGAAAAAAGGCAGCAAATAAAACTGCGACAACTTCTAAAAATTTAACAAGAAAATTTAGCTGTAGCAGCGGAAATGTGACGGTTGAAAATCTTTCCACAAATAAAGTTAAATTAACAGATGATAGTGGGAAAGTTTACAATTTAAGATTGACAAGATCTGCCAGCGGAGAAGAATACAAAGGTAATGGAATTTCTATCCAAATAAAAGGAGACGACGCTGTATTTACAACAAAAGGAAATGATGAAAGTTGTAATTTGACAAGCAGTACAAACTCAAATAATGGAAGTTCAAATCAAAAAATAAAAGTGGTAATTTGTTGAGAAAATTCAGCTGCGACAATTATCAAGATGTAACAGTTGAAAATCTTTCTACAGACAAAGTAAAATTAGCTGATGGTTATGGAACTATATATAACTTAGATTCTACAGTATCTGGTAGTGGAGAAAAATATTCCGACGGAAATGTTTCTATTCAAATAAAAGAAAAAGAAGCTATTTATACAGAAAATGGAAAAGATAAAAGCTGTACTCTAAAAAGTACTGGACACGGTTCAATTGAAGAATAATCACAAATAAAAATAAAAAAAGCTGTTTATACGATTTTATCTGTTATGTTAAGCAGCTTTTTTTTTATTTCAAAATTAAAATAAAACTATTATAGTTAAAGAAAATATGATAAAATTTAATGGAATTTGATGTTAAAAGTCATTAGACCTTATGTTAATAAATTTAGAAAGGAAAGTCATATGTTAAAAAATATAAAAGAAAGCTATCAGCATTCATATTTTCTATATTTAAAATTGATGGCGGTAGGTATTATTATTGGTCTTATTGTTGGAGTTATTGATATGATTTTTGGAAGAGGATTACTTTTAATTGGAGATATTAGGAAAGAATATTTATATTGTTTAGTACCTTTTTTGGCTTTGGCTGGAGTTTTAATAGTTTTTATTTATCAAAAATTTGCAGGAAAGACGAGTAAGGGCATGGGACTAATTTTTGAAGTTGGGCATGGGACTGAAAACAAGATTCCTTTGAGACTTATTCCGATTGTGTCGATTGCAACTTGGATTACACATTTATTTGGTGGAAGTGCTGGGCGTGAAGGAGTTGCGGTACAATTGGGAGCAACAATTTCTCATAAATTTAACAAATACTTTAATTTTCCGAATAAATCTAAAATTTTTTTAGTGATAGGAATGGCAGCAGGTTTTGGAGGATTGTTTCAAACTCCGATAGCGGCATTGTTTTTTTCGTTAGAAGTCCTAGTTTTAGGAAATTTGCAGCTGTATGCTTTACTTCCAGCAATTGTTGCTTCATTTGTTGCGAGTTGGACTTCAGCTTTTCTTGGACTTGAAAAATTTAGCCATTTTGTAAATTCAAATTTAAGTGTAACGCCTTTCACATTTGTAAAATTTGTAATTTTGGGAATAATTTTTGGAAGTGTTGGAAATTTATTTGTTTATTTGCAAAATTTTTTAAAAAAATATGTGGCAGAGAAAATAAAAAATCCTTATTATCGAATTTTTATTATTGGAATCTTTTTGAGTATAATATTTTTGATGTTATATAATGGTAGATATACTGGGCTTGGAACTAATTTGATTGAAAATAGTTTTTCAGGAAAACAAATCTATATGTATGACTGGATACTGAAATTGATATTAACGGCATTGACACTATCTGCAGGATTTCAAGGGGGGAAGTGACACCACTATTTTCGATTGGGGCTTCATTGGGAGCTGTGATAGCTGTTTTTTTTGGGCTACCGATTGAATTTGTGGCAGCTGCAGGATATATAAGTGTATTTGGAAGTGCGACGAATACTCTATTAGCGCCGATTTTTATCGGCGGTGAAGTGTTTGGATTTAACAATTTGCCATATTTTGTGATTATTGTTGTATTTGCTTATTCGGTGAACCGAAAAATATCGACTTATGGACTGCAAAAAAATTATTTTGAAAAAGAAAATTGAAAAATATTTGACAGTTGAATTTAAAATTATAATTTTTAAAAATTGAAAAAATATTGTAAATTGTGTTGACAAATATAGAAAAATATATTATACTATTTGAGTAATTGAGGTTTGCCCGAGTGGTGAAATTGGTAGACGCAACGGACTCAAAATCCGTCGATTTTATATCGTGCCGGTTCGACTCCGGCCTCGGGCACCAATCAAAAAAAGTTTCGGCGACATGGTCGAGGGGCTTAGGCAGCGGTCTGCAAAACCGTTTACACCAGTTCGAATCTGGTTGTCGCCTCCAATATAGATTTTTAGGAATGATTTGCTGTTAAGTAGTCATTTTTTTTTATTTTATGAAAAAATTGTGGTATAATTAAGACAAAGAATTGATTTGATGCAAGGGAGAAAAATTAGTGAAAATAAGTAAAAAACTTAATTTGGGTGAAATTAGGGATAGAATAGATGAGATTGATAATAAATTAGTGGTATTGCTGGAAGAAAGACTTAATATTGTTCGAGAAGTTGCACAATATAAAAAACAGACAGGTAAAAAAATTTTTGATGAAACACGTGAAAAAGAAGTTGTGGAAAAAAATTTAAAAAAGGTAAAAAATATGGAATTATCTCATTATATTGAAATAATTCTTAAAGATATAATGAATTCCAGCAAAGAATATCAGAAGTTTAAAATTGGAAGTAATACAAAATATGTAAATGATTTGGATTTTTTTAATAAAAAAATAGGGTATACTGGAGTTCCAGGATCTTATGCATATGAAGTTTTAATAAATTTACTTAAAAATAATAAAAAGTTTAATGATAAAGATTTTGAAAGCAATAAAAATATTTTTAACTTTAAATGTCATAAAGATTTGGTAGAAGCGGTAAATAATGGAAAAGTTGATATTGGGATTTTGCCAATTGAAAATTCAATAGTGGGGGAAGTACGGGATAGTATTGATTTGATTAATAAAAAAAGTATTCATATAATTGGGGAAGTTCAGCACAAAATTTCACATAATTTACTTGGAATAAAGGGGAGTAAAATTGAGGACATAAAAAATATTTATTCGCACGAACAGGCGTTTATGCAGTGCTCAGAGTTTTTAGAAAAACACGATTGGAAACTAAATAAAATGTCAAATACGGCGATTAGTGCAAAATTTATTTCTGATTGTAAAAATATTGAAAATGCTTGTATTGCGAATAAAAAGACTAAAGAGATGTATGATTTAGAAATTTTATGCGAAAATATTAACAATGAAAAAGAAAATTATACAAGATTTTTCGTGATTTCAAATGAAGACATTGTTATTGACAAAAGTAATAAAATTAGTATTGTAACAAGTGTAAATGATGAAGCTGGAGCGCTTGTGGAACTACTTCAAATTTTTTATGAATATAGATTAAATATGGTAAATTTAAAATCTCGACCTCGTGAGAGCAAACCGTGGGAATATTATTTTTACATTGATTTTGAAGGAAATATGAAAAATGAAAATGTGAAAATGGCACTTGAGAGAATTAGGAAAAAATCGAATTATTTGCAGGTTTTGGGAAATTACAAAGTTTATAATTTGCAATTAAATCATTAAAATATTTAATTTAAAATAAAAAGGATAAAATATGAGATTGGATAAATTTTTAGCAAATTCTGGAATTGGGACGAGAAAAGAAGTAAAAGCTATTTTAAAAAGCGGGAAAATAAAGGTTAATGAAAAAATTGTAAAAGATGGTAAAATGCAAATTGACGAGATTAAAGATGATATAAAAATGGAAGGTGAAAAAATTGCTTATAAACCTTTTGTCTACGTAATGATGAATAAACCTAGCGGAATTATTAGCGCAACAGAAGATGGTAAACATAAAACCGTGGTTGATTTGCTTTGCGAAAAATATAAAAACTATAAAGTCTTTCCAGTTGGAAGATTGGACATTGATACCGAAGGACTTATTTTACTCACAAATGATGGGATTTTGGCGCACAATCTGCTCTCGCCGAAAAAGCATGTCGATAAAAAATATTATGTGGAATTGAAGGAACCACTGACGCCAGAGAAAAAGAAGATTTTGGAAAATGGAATAAAATTGGAAGAAAATTTTGTAACAAAAGAGGCAAAAGTTGAAATTATTGAAAAAACTGAATTAAAGTCAGTGTTTATAACAATTTCTGAAGGGAAGTTTCATCAAGTCAAAAGAATGTTTAAGTTTATAGGAAATGAAGTCTTGTATTTGAAAAGAGTGAAAATGGGAAAATTACTGCTTCCTGAAAAATTGAAATTAGGTGAATACAGGGAGTTAACTGAGGAAGAAATGAAGCTTATTTTAAATTAATTTTTTTGTCAAAAATAAATAATCGAAAAAAAATTAAAAATATGTTATAATTGACGAAATAAAAGTAAAAAAAATTGGAAAGTGAGAAGAAATGGAGAAATATGGACTTTTGGGAGAAAAATTAGGTCATAGTTATTCTAAAGAAATTCACGAAATTTTTTTTGAATTAACTGGAAAAAACGCAAGTTATCAAATGATTGAAAGACAAGCTAACGAAATAAGCCAATTGGTGGAAGAGATAAAAAAAGGAAAATTTAGAGGAATAAATGTTACAATTCCTTACAAAGTGGAAGTGATTAAATATTTGGACGAGATTTCAAAAATTGCAAAACAAATTGGAGCTGTAAATACAATTACTTATAAAAACGGGAAATTAATTGGAGACAATTCTGATTATTTTGGATTTTTAAAAACTTTGAAAATTAATGATATTGATGTCAAAGGAAAAAAAATTTTAGTGCTTGGAACAGGTGGAGCTTCTAAAGCAATTTACAATGTTTTGATAGACAGTGGTGCACAAAATGTTTATCTTGCTACAATTAAGGAAAATGACTCGTTCAAAGTAAGAACAAGAGATAGATTAATTCATTATTCGGCAATTTCTGGACTTAGAGATATTGAGTTAATCGTAAACTGTACGCCTGTCGGGATGTACCCAAATATAAATGAATGTCCATTGGACGACAGTAACTTCATTGACACAAATGCTCTGGTGGATGTTATCTATAATCCAGAAGAAACGGTGCTTATGAAAAGATATAGGCAAAAAGGTGTAAAAGTCATTTCAAATGGACTTATGATGCTTATTTCACAAGCAATAAAATCGGAAGAAATCTGGAATGAAGAAGAATATGATATAAAAATTTTAGAAAAAATACACACTAGATTATCTGAAAAATTATATAAATAATTTTTTTTAGAAAGGAAAAGGTAAAAAAATGATAAAAAAAATAATAGTAGCAATAATTTCTTTGAGTCTTGCAAATATTGGGTTTTCTATAACTAATCAAGAGATGATAGATACAGGAAATGCAAATCAGAAAAAGACTTTTGATAAATATTTTAATGGAACGCCTCTAGCTGCGGCGGATAACACAGCTTTAATGAACAAAGTTTATGCAGAAATAATGGGAAATTTATACCGTGAGAACAGAGGATATTTTGACAGGGAATTTGCAAGATTGACAGGGAACAGAAAATCAGATTTTAGATCAATGTATGCTTATTACAGTGATTATGTCGTTGAATATCCAAAATTTCTAAAAAGAGCGTTTGGAAATTTTTTACAGGATGTAAGTGATATGCAGTCTTATACCTACACAAACACATATCTGATATTAGAAACTTTTAACTTAAATATGAATACATATTTGGAAGGAGAAAAAAATGCTGCGACAATTGATCAAAATGTGAATGCAATTTATGACTATTTGTACAGTGTGGGAGACTCTAAAACAAAAGACGAGTATAAGCAGATGTCGAGTGGACAGATGTCAATGCTTGTGGAACAGGAATATAGAAATTTGGAAAATATTTTAAATACAAGAGCGATGGAAGGAACAAACGAAAAAAAGGCGGCAGCAGGTTCTAAATCCAGCTTAAAAAAATTGAGAAAATTGTATGGCAATTATGATAAATATTTTGATAAATATATTGAAGCTTCAAAATTGTCGGCTGAAAATAAAGAAAAACTGAAAAAATTAGCAAAATTTGAAAATATTTCAAATCTTAAGTTTATAGCGCAATCAATTGAGAAAAAAGAAAATAACAACAAAAGCAAAGAATAGGGAAAGGAAGATTTTAAAATGAGTGAAAAAGACAAAGTTTATGGAATGGATAGTCTCATACAGCCAGATGAAACTTCGACTTTTGTAAAAGCAACCGATATGGAAATTTCACAAAATAGTAATAATTTTGATTTTAGAATATACAATGAATTAGATGACTTTGCGGCGGAAGTTTTGGAAGGGGAAAAGCTAGTAGATTATATAAACGCTAGAAGAGAATATTTTTTTGATCCAAAAGAAGCAATTTTTAAAACATTTGGAGAAGAGGAACCAAGTGAGCCAATTGAAACATTTTCAGACTTTTATTATCAATATTTGGTTAAAAATGCTGATAGTTTTTTGTACAATTTTATGTCAAAAGGGTACACGGACGGATTAAAAAAATTAGTTGAAAGAAAAGGAATTGATCCATCTAAACTTAATGTAAATTGGCAAAGCATAAAATCTAAAGAAGAAAAATACGAAGAGTCATTAATCGACATTTTATATGCGATCTTAAATTATGAATTAAAAGCGTACGGAATGGAAATTTTTGGGATAAATATGGGATATGAATCAACTTTGTACTTTATAATTCCAGAAAAATCTTTTTTTAGATTGAATAGAAAATCACAGTTGTTTACAATTTTTGACATAAGTTTTCTTGAAACAATTTATAATGAAATTTATGAAGTGACTGGTGATCTTGGTGTTGAAAATGTGGAAATTGGAGACTTCATAGAAAAGAAAGACGATGACGAATATCACACTCTGTTTGCAGACAGCAGTAAAAATTGCGTAATAAGAGATATTGACGAAGATGACGAAACAATGGTAAAAATTATACTGTAATAGGAGCGGAAAATTATGATAAATTTTGAAACAAAAGATATGAATTTACTTTACAGCATTTTAAATCTAAAACTTAGAGATGAATTTAAAAATTTAGATGATTTGACAGGTTATTACGGAAAAGATAAAATTAAAATTTTAAAAAGAATGGAAGAAGCAGGATATTATTACAGTGAAGATGAAAATCAATTTAAACGAAAATAGGAGAAAAAATTATATGAAAAATATTATTTTAATTGGAATGCCTGCATGTGGAAAAAGTATAATAGGAAGTTTACTGTCAAATGAAATTGACTTTGAATTTTACGATGCTGATAAATATTTGGAAGAGAGTGAAAATAGAGAAATATCGGATATTTTTTCAGAAGATGGGGAAGATTACTTTAGAGAGTTGGAAACTAAATATTTGGAGGAATTATCAAAAAAAGAAGGAGTAATAATCTCAACTGGCGGTGGAGCGGTAAAAAAAGAAAAAAATATGGAAATTGTGAAAGGAAATGGAATTGTGATATTTTTAAATAGAAAACTTGAAAATATTGCAAAAGAAAATCATAAAAATCGACCACTTTTAAAAAATTTAGACAACTTAAAAAAATTGTATGATGAGAGGATAAAACTTTATCATAAATATTCTGATATTATTATAGAAAATGATGACGACATAAGCGTCGTCGTGAATAGAATTGTAACGACATTAAAAGGGAAAATATAAAAAAGGCTGGAGAATTAAATGAAAAAAATATGGATAATAAACGGACCTAATTTGAATTTTTTAGGGATTCGTGAAAAGGGAATCTATGGGAATGACACTTATGAAAGTGTATGTGAATATATAAAAAAGCAATTTAAAGATGAAGCTGTGGAAATTAAAATTTTTCAGTCAAACTATGAAGGAAAAATAATTGACATATTGCAGTCGGCTTATTTTGAGAAAATCGATGGAATTGTGATAAATCCAGGAGCGTTTACACATTATAGTTATGCAATTTTTGACGGAATAAAGTCAGTTCAGATTCCTACGGTGGAAGTTCATTTGAGTGATATTCACAAAAGAGAAGAATTTAGAAAAATATCGGTAACTTCTCCTGCCTGTGTCGCTCAAATTTATGGAAAAGGTAAAGGCGGCTATGTCAAAGCTATTAAATTGTTATTAGAAAAATAAGAAAGCGGGAATTGCAAAATGGAAGAAAAAGAAAATAGAAGTGTGGAAATATGTAGGATAGCACTAAAATTAGCAGTTTCGTCCCGAGAAGAAGAACGGGAGCTTGTGAAAAGTTATAAATTGAGAGGAATAAAGACGGCAGCAGTCGATGTTGGTGGAATTATGCCTAACTCAAGATTTAAGTTTATAGAAAATGCACTTATCGCAGCTAAAAGAAATAATCTGATACAGGATGTGCACGTTCACGATGGAGCAATTATTGGTGCTATGCGAGAAGCTATGAGTCAAATTGAAACAATCATAAATGGACTTAGTGTCGGTGGGAAAATAGGAATTGCACGTTCTGGAGAACACTTGTCAGTCGCCATTTTTTTGAGCGTTGGAATTTTACAGTTTAATGAAGTCATAACTTCGGTTGCACATCGTTCAATTTCTATCTTAGAAAATGAAAAATAAAAAGTGAAAGCTCAAACTGCATTAGTGTGAGCTTTTTTTGGTAATAAAAAATACTTAACTTAAAAAATATAGATAAATAAAAAAGTAAAAGAGGTGTTTATTAGTGAGAAAAATATTAATTTTTTTGATAATTTTATCAAATTTAACTTTTGGAGCACAAAATTTTTTTGCAAATTCGAAGGTGTTAGATAAGATAGAGGCTGAAGTAACAAAAGAACTTGATAGAGGAAATAATGAGAAGGCTATATCAATATTAAAAAAATCAATTTTGGAAAATCCTGAGAAATCGGTTTTTCTAAAAATAATGTTAGGAATGATTTATATTGATATGGAAAGGAATAGTGAAGCTGAAAAAGAGTTTAATGAAGCTGTGGAATTGCAGAAAAAATATCCATTTTTTGATGAAAACGGGAAAAAACAGGATGTGAAACTGATAATCGGATTAATATATTTGGGAGCTGAAGATACAAAAAATGCGTTAAAATGTTTAAAACAAGTTAGTGATAAAGATTTTAATGAAATTCTTGACAATCAGAAAGGCTTAAAAGACTATATCTTAGGCATTTTAAATTATAAGGAAGAAAATATTGAAGAAGCTAAAAAAAATCTTTTGAAATCGTATATTTATGATGAGGACGGTCTTTCAGAAAATATTTTGGGGCAGATTTATATCGATGAAGGAAATCAAAAAGAGGCTCAAAAGTGGTTTTTAAAATCAGCAAGTAAAGGAAATTCAGGAGGCCAAGCAAATTTAGGTTTTCTTTATCAGATGCTGGGAGATAAAGAAAAAGCTTTAAAATGGATGACAAAAGCTCTTGAAACAGCGAAAAAAGAAAAAAATGCAGAGCAGGTAAAAGAGATACAGGAAATGATTAAGAGTGTTAAAAATAATTAAATTTGTTCTGATTGATATTTATAAAATTAGAAAAAATTTTAAAATCAAAAAAATTAAAAATTTTAGGGATAAATTTTAAATTCTAATATTTTTTATTTATCCCCAAATATTTTATTTCGTTTATAAAAATAAAAAATATTATGTGAGATAAAAATTTATTTTGTAGAATAAATTACAGGAAAGGAAAAATTTAGGATGAAAAAATATTTTATTTTATTGTTAATAGCTATAAATTTAGGTTTAGGAGTTCAAGGATTTTCGGCAATGGCGAAAGAGGAAAAAGAAAAACTGGAAAGTCAAATAAATAAAGCGTATGAAAAGAAAGATGCAAAAACTGAAAAAAGTTTAATTGCAAAATATTTGAATGAGTTTCCAGATGATGCTGGTTATTTAAATATGTTAGGCACTTTGTATGACGATGAAGAAAATTATAAAGAAGCTGAAAAGTGGTATTTAAAAGCTATTGATAAAGGGAGTCTAATTGCAATCTCAAATTTGGCGTATAACTATATTGAGTTGGAAGATTATGCAAAAGCGATAAAATACTATAAGGAATACGCAAAAGTAGCAGATAATCCCGATAATTATTACTGGATGGGGTTTGCATATTCATATTTGGAAGACTATAAGAATGCAAAAGAGTGGTACTTAAAAGCTGTTAAAACTGATGAAGGCGGTTTTTCAGAAAATCAATTGGGAGTGATTTTTGATAACGAAGGAAATCAGAAGGAAGCTATGAAATGGTATTTAGCTTCTATAAAAAAAGGGGATTTGTGGGCGTACAACAATTTAGCTGTAGATTACATTGCGCTAGGCGATTATGAAAATGCTAAAAAATGGCTGGAAAAAGGCTTGGAATTGATTAAAAAATCAAGCGATTATTCAGATAACTTGGAATTACAAAAAAGTCTAAAAGAAAATTTAGATTATATTAAAAAAGCAAAATAAAAAAGATATTTTTTGAGGTTGAGAAAATTTAAAATTGTATTTTAAAATAAAAAGAGGTGATAAATTTGGATTTTAAGCTACATTCGGAATTTAGTCCGACCGGAGATCAGCCAAAAGCGATTGAAAAGATTGTGGAAAATTTGGAAAATGGGATTACAGATCAAATTCTGCTTGGGGTGACGGGGTCTGGAAAGACATTTACAGTTGCAAATGTCATTGAAAAAATAAATAGGCCAGCGCTGATTATGGCACCTAACAAAACTTTGGCAGCACAGCTTTATAACGAATATAAAAACTTTTTTCCAGAAAACGCTGTGGAATATTTTGTTTCGTATTACGACTATTATCAGCCAGAAGCGTATATTATGGCAACGGATACATACATTGAAAAGGATTCGTCAATTAACGATGAGATTGACAAAATGCGTCATGCGGCAACCGCAGCACTTTTGAATCGAAGAGATGTCATAATTGTCGCATCAGTTTCAGCAATTTATGGTTTGGGGTCGCCAGAAGCATATAAAGAAAAATCAATTCCAATTGATGTAGAAACTGGAATTGAGCGGGATGAGCTTATAAAAAGGCTTATTTCACTTAGATACGAAAGAAACGATATTTCTTTTGAGCGTTCTAAATTTCGTGTGAAAGGGGATATTTTGGATTTGTATCCGTCTTATCAAGACACCGCTTACAGATTTGAGTTTTTTGGTGATGATTTGGAGAATATTTTTGAAATACATCCTCTGACAGGGCAGAAAATTAGAGAGATAAAAAGGCTTACGATAATGCCGGCGACACACTATTTGACAACAGAAGACACCCAAAAGATGTTTTTGGAAATAAAAAAGGAAATGGAAGACAGAGTTCACGAATTTAGA
This sequence comes from Leptotrichia sp. oral taxon 847, assembly GCF_001553645.1. Taxonomy (NCBI): domain Bacteria; kingdom Fusobacteriati; phylum Fusobacteriota; class Fusobacteriia; order Fusobacteriales; family Leptotrichiaceae; genus Leptotrichia; species Leptotrichia sp. oral taxon 847. The sequence continues at coordinate 1,780,425 of NZ_CP014231.1, forward strand.
GCTGAAAATAAATTAATTGAAGCTCAGAGAATAGAGCAGCGTACAAAATATGACTTGGAAATGATTGAAGAAATCGGTTACTGTAAAGGAATAGAAAATTATTCGAGATATTTGACTGGAAAAAATGCCGGAGAAGAGCCTGATACGCTGATTGACTACTTTCCTGATGATTTAGTCGTATTTTTGGATGAGTCGCACATTTCCGTGCCGCAGATAAATGGGATGTATAAAGGGGATAGAGCAAGAAAACATTCGCTTATTGAAAATGGATTCAGGCTTCCGAGTGCCTACGACAATAGACCACTAAAATTTGAAGAGTTTTTTGCAAAAGTTCCGCAAGCAGTGTATATTTCAGCAACTCCAAGTGATTATGAGATAGAGCAGTCCAAAGGGGAAATCGTGGAGCAGTTAATTCGTCCGACAGGAGTTGTTGAGCCAAGTATAGACATTCGTCCAACTGAAAATCAAATTGATGATTTGATGGATGAAATCAAGGTTAGAGTCGCTAAAAAAGAAAGAGTTCTCGTTACAACGCTTACAAAAAAAATGGCAGAAGAGCTCACAGATTATTATTTGGACTACGGGATAAAAATAAAATATATGCACTCGGACATTGATACGATTGAGAGAACCGAAATAATAAGAGGACTTAGAAAAGGTGAATTTGACGTCTTGGTTGGAATAAATCTTTTGAGAGAAGGACTTGATATTCCTGAGGTTTCGCTTGTTGCAATTTTGGAAGCTGACAAAGAAGGATACTTGCGTTCGAGAAGATCGCTTATTCAAACAATGGGAAGAGCAGCAAGAAATGTGGAAGGAAGTGTAATCTTGTACGCTGACAGAATGACTGACAGCATGAAGGAAGCAATAACTGAAGTGGAAAGACGACGAAAAATTCAAGAGCAGTACAACAAGGAAAATGGAATCAATCCAAAATCAATAAAAAGAAAAATTGACGCAGCGCTAGTTGACTACGAATTAGAAAAAGAGGAAGAAATTAAAAAAGTCGCTAAAAATTATAAAAATATAAAAGAAATTGAAAAAGAAGTGAAAAAATTGGAGAAAGAAATAAAAACATTATCCGAAGAGCTTAATTTTGAAGAGGCAATTAAAGTAAGGGATAAGATGAACGAGTTAAAAAAAGTTTTGATGGAATTATAAATCAAAATAAAAAAATTAAATAAAAATAAATTAGGAGAGTGAAAAAAATGATAAAAGTATACCATTATCCAAAATGTACAACTTGCAAAAGAGCGTTAAAATGGCTCAAAGAAAATAATGTTGAATGTGAAAAAAAGGATATCAAAGAGCAGCCGCCAGTATTTGAAGAAATGAAAGAAATTTATAAAAAAAGTGGATTACCGCTAAAAAAATTTTTTAACACGAGCGGACTTGTTTATAAAGAATTGAAATTAAAAGATAAATTAGCTGATATGTCAGAAGATGAGCAGTTAAAACTGCTTTGTTCAAATGGAATGCTTATTAAAAGACCACTCGTTATTGGAAGTGATTTTGTCTTGGTTGGATTTAAAGAAAATGAATGGGGGAAATTTTTTTAAAATTGAAAAAGCAAGTAAACTGTGATATACTCTAATAATGAAACAGTAAAAATGAAAGAAGGTTTATAAATATGGCACAGACACCGCTGATGAAGCAATATAGAGAGATTAAACAAAATTTTCGTGACTGTATATTGTTTTTTAGACTAGGTGATTTTTATGAGATGTTTTTTGAAGATGCGCTTACGGCTTCAAAAGAGCTGGGACTAACGCTTACTTCAAGAAATAGGGAAAAGGGGATGGATGTACCATTAGCTGGAATTCCGTTTCACTCGGCAAATTCATATATTTCTAAGATGGTTGCAAAAGGTTATAAAGTTGCGATTTGTGAACAAGTGGAAGATCCTAAAACGGCAAAAGGAATTGTAAAACGGGAAGTTGTCAACATTATAACGCCAGGAACAGTTATGGACATCGAATCTTTGGACGAAAAAAGTAATAATTATTTGATGAGTATATTGGAAGAAAATAATAAAATCGGGATTTCATATATTGATATAACAACTGGGGAATTTAAAGTTGCTGAGATTGAAAAAGATAAACATTATATAAAATTATTTAATGAGCTTAATAAAATTGAGCCTAAAGAGATTTTATTAACGGAAGAATTTTACAGAGTTATAAAAGAAAAAATGGATGATTTTACGAAAAAAAATGATTCTCTTGTAACTTTTGCGACAAAAGTTAGGGATAGTGAAAAGTTTTTAACTGATTATTTTAAAGTCGTATCTCTTGAAAGTTATGGGATAAAAAATAAAAAAGTTATTATAAATTCAGCTGCAATGGCGCTTGACTATGTGATGGAAATGCAGGTTGGAAGTGAGCTTACAGTTGAAAAAATGGAATTTATAAATATTTCAAATTATGCAGAAATTAATTCAATTACGCAAAAAAATTTGGAACTTATAAAAAATCAGCGAGAAAAGACTGTTTATGGCTCACTTTTATGGGTACTGGATAAATGTAAAACTTCTATGGGGACAAGGCTTTTAAAAAAATTCATAAATAATCCGCTTCTTTCGGCAGAAAAAATCGAGAAAAGACAAAATGATGTGGAATGTTTTTTGGAAAATATTTTACTAAGAGAAGATTTACGGGAAATTTTGGAAGAAGTTTATGATTTAGAGCGGCTAGTTGGAAAAATAATTTTTGGAAATGAAAATGGAAGAGATTTGGTGGCACTGAAAAAGACAATAAAATCATCGCTTGAAATTATGAATTTACTAAAAGAATATGATTTTTTTAATGAAATAGATTCAAAAAAACTTTCTGAAATTTTTCAAATAATTGAAGAGAGCATAAATGAAGATGCACCGTTTTCTGTGCGGGAAGGAAATATTATAAAAAGAGGCTTTAATCGTGAACTTGACGAAATTAGAAATATCATGAACTCTGGAAAAGATTTTCTTTTGGAAATTGAAAAACGGGAAAAAGAAAAAACTGGAATAAAAAATATGAAGATAAAGTACAATAAAGTGTTCGGTTATTTTATCGAAATTACAAAGTCAAATCTAGATTTGGTTCCAGAAAGTTATATTAGAAAGCAAACTCTTACAAATTCAGAAAGATTCGTAACCCCAGAACTCAAAAAATATGAAGATACGATTATTAATGCAAAAGCTAAAATTGAAGATTTGGAATATCATCTCTTTAAGGAAATTAGTGGTAAGATTAAAGAAAAAAGGCATATTTTGGCAAGACTTTCAGAAATACTTTCTTATCTTGATGTAGTTGTATCTTTTGCGGTAGTTGCAACTGAAAATAATTATGTAAGACCTCAAATTTGTGAAGATTATGATTTTGAAATAATTGGTGGACGTCATCCAGTTGTGGAAAAACTTATTGGTAGAAATGACTACGTTGCAAATGACACTTTTTTAAGTGAAATGGAGAGCTTTGTAATTTTGACAGGTCCTAATATGTCAGGAAAATCAACTTATATGAAACAAATTGCACTAATTTCAATAATGGCTCAGATTGGCTCATTCGTCCCAGCTAAGAGTGCAAAACTTTCAATTGTGGATAAATATCTGACTCGAATTGGTGCATCAGACGATATTTTATCTGGGCAAAGTACGTTTATGGTGGAAATGAGTGAAGTTTCAAATATTTTGAATAATGCGACAAAAAATAGCCTTGTAATTTTGGATGAAGTAGGAAGAGGAACTTCCACTTTTGACGGGATTTCAATTGCCACAGCGATATCAATTTATATTCACGATAAGATTGGCGCAAAAACTGTTTTTGCAACACATTATCACGAACTAACTGATCTTGCGTCCAAATTTAAAAATATAAAAAATTATCGGATTGAAGTTGATGAAAAAGATGGAAAAGTTATGTTTTTACGAAATATTGTAAAAGGTGGAGCTGATAAGTCATATGGAATTGAAGTGGCAAGACTTGCGGGGCTTCCTAAAGAAATTTTGAGCGAAGGGAAAAAACTTTTGAAGAGACTGGAGCAAAAAAAGGAGCTTATAGAAAAGACGATAGATGTAAAACAACTGTCGCTTTTTTCTATGAATGGGGAAATTGATGAAGTCGGTGAAGAAACTTGTGAGTTTGAGAAAAAATCAGAAATAGAAAATGATTTTTATGAAGAAAAAATTAGTGAAATAAAAAAAGAAAAAGAAAACATCGAAAGAGAAAAGGAAAATTTACAAAAAATTGTTTTTAATATTAAAAATTATGATGTAGATAATGTAACTCCGATGGAAGCAATGAAGTTTCTGTTTGAATTAAAAGAAAAAATAAAAAATAATTAGGAGAAAAAAATGTGGAAAAAAATAATTTATGGAGTGTTGCTTTTAATATTGTTATACTTTATATATGCCGTATTTTTTAAAAAAATTCCATCTCCATTAGAACAGATGCAAAAAGATATGAAAGCTAAAAAAGTTGTGTATAGATTAAAAGATGAAGTAATAGTCTATGCCGATGAGCAGATAGGTTCTGAAGGTGATGAAGTTGTAAGATTTAAAAAAGTTATAATTGATTTGGTTAAGAAAAAAATGCTTATTTCTGGAAAAGAGGGAGAAGTAAATACAAAGACGTATGATGCGCTTTTGACTGGAAAAGTCGTGGGAGCGACAAAGGATAAAAAGTGGGAAATTTATACCGAGCGGGCAGAATATAAAAAACAAGGTGACAAGTTGATTTCTCCAGTTCGGACAAAACTTATAAATAATGTAGATAAAACAGTTTCTGAAGCGGATAAAGTCGAAACAACAACAACTTTTCAGGATATAGTTGCAACAGGACATGTAAGTTATGTAAACAACAAGGATAAAAAGAAAATGACTACGGATAAAATGACTTATAATGATCCGACAAAAGTGAGTCTTGCTGAAGGACATGTCGTTTATACGGAAGAAAAGACAAAAAGAGTGCTAGCAGCTGACAAAATGCGATATGACCAGCTTAACCAAATAGGAAATGCTGAAGGACATGTACATTATAAAGACCCAGAAAATAAATTGGACGCCCAAAAGGCGGACTACTATATGAAAGATGACGAGAATGAAAGAGTTGAAGGCTTTGGAAACGTAGTTTATACAGGAAAAGAAAGTGTAATCAAAGCAGATACAGCTGTGTATTTTATCAAGAAAAAACAAATTAATGGAAATGGACACGTCGTTTACACAGGGAAAGAAAGTGTCGTTACAGCAGATAGTGCTGTATATTTTGTCGATAAAAAGCAAGTTGATGGGAGAGGGCATGTTGTTTATACGGGAAAAACTATGATAATTACAGGAGATCATGTATTTTATGACAAAGTTGCTCAAATAATAAACGGTGACGGAAACGGAACTTACAATTATTTACCACGAAAAACAACAGGGACCTACAGAAGTGGAGTTTATGATCTAAAAACGCATACTATGACGACAAACGACTACTATACAGCAAATTACGATGATTATAAAATGGATGGAACAGGACTTGTTTACGTCTTCCCAACAGGGGCTGCCACAATGAATGGACCTTTTAATGTAAGAAAGCAAAATTTTGCAGTTCACGGAGAAAATGGTACGATGAATACGATTTCAAAAGATATTTTTGCAAATAAAATGGTTATGACAAGTGTTCAAGGAGATAGAATTTCTGCGGATAAAGGTCAGGGAAGTTTTGAGAAAAAGGAATTTAGGTTTGACGGACACGTAACTGGTAAAATTCGTGGAAATGTAAAAGATTTGGCAAATGATCCAAGACCGCTTGTGGAATCAGAAGCTGTACATTTTAGAGGAAATACTGCAAAAATTTATTTTGTTAAACATAAAAAAGGAAATAATATGAGTATCACCCGTACTGAAATCAAAGAAAATGTTCATATGACCTATAAAGAAATTACGCTTGATTCACAGTACAACGAAATGGATTCATTAAGAAACTTAATTCTTGCAAGAGATAAAGTAATGGTTGATTTTAAAAACAATACAAAAATGACTGCAAATTATTTGTATATGGATATGAATAAACAAGAAGGATACGCCAGAAACAACGTTAAAATTGTAAGTACGCTTCCACAGTTTAAAACAATAAATACAAGTGCCGATAAAGCGACAATTTATTTGAAAGACAAAAAAATAAAATTAAACGGACATGTCGTAACTTATCAAGGAAAGACGATAATTTCTTCGAAAGAGGCAATGTATGATATAAGAAACAGGGTACTTGAAAATTATGGAAATATCCAGATGCAGTATGATGTAAATAATGGTGGCTATGAGCAAAATAAATCAGATCCCAAAAATGTTGCAGCAGTGCAAGAGGTTATAAATAGATTGGCAGTTAACGAGCAAAATGGAAAGGCAGTTTTACCAAAAGCAATGACGGCTTCAAATGGAGTGCCTGTATCGATAAGATGGAAATCATCAAATTCGGCACTGATGTCGGTCAGTGGAAAAATGAACAAATCATTTTATGGCGGAAAGGCTAAAGAAGTTGCAATTAATGCCAAAGCAAAAGCGGGAACTGATACAGCTGAAAAAAACTTCAATAAGTCGGTACCATCTGAAAGCACAAAAGAAATGTTATCACGTGCAGCGGACAACATCTATTTTCCAGAAACTGGAGAAAATTTACCGTCGACAGTGAAAATAAATGTTCATAAAAAAGCAATAGATGTGCCAGTAAAATGGTCTAAGAAAGGTAACAAGCATACTGCAACGTTAGATTATGACGGAGTTCAATATGAAAAAGATTTTGAGAAAGGAGAATAATTTGATTCATTAAAAAAAATAAAAATAGTTTTTTATAGTATGTTAAAATTTATAAAAACACAAAAGACAAAGTTGAAATGTTAATTAGAGAAAGGAGATACAAAATGGTAAAATTTATAGTTAGGGGGTTACTCTTAATTTGTATAAGTTTTTCATTAATGGCTGAAAATGTAGAAAATGTAACATCTTCGGCAAATGAAATAAAAAACAGTAGCGAGATATTGTTAAACTGTTCAAATGTGGCACAAGGGAGTGTACAGGGAATCGGAACGTCCCTAAATAATGGAAATAACATATTTTTAAAATGTTTAAATTATGAAAATAACAGTGAAAATTTGAATAGAACAAATAAAGTTAATTCCAAAGATATATTATTAGAATGTTTAAACACAAGTGAAAATACGACAGGTGAAGCAGGGAAAAGTGAAAATTCCAATGAAAAGATATTGAAGTGTTCAAACCTAGTTAGGATAATTAATGCAAATGAATTGCTTCAAATGGGTAACATTGGAAGTATTAATGGAGTACAGCTCAAATGTACAAATACGGTAAAAAATGTAAATAAAACTGAAATACCATTATTAGACACCGGAGGTACAAATGACATAATATTAAAATGTTCTAGTGTATCTGAAGAAAGTACGTCTGAAAATCTGGCAAAAAATGAAACAGCAATAAACAATAGTGGAACAGTAAATTCTAATGAAATAACATTAAAATGTTCAAATATAGTTAGAGTCATTGACGGAAATAAGGTTTTTCCAGACAATCCCGAGAATAATGATGCAGTAATATTAAATTGTTCAGATACGACAGTAGCGCCAGTGAACAATGTTGTTGGAACGGTAGGACAATCAGGTGGAAGTACGGGACTGTCAGGAGGAGGTATAGGCGGAGTATCGCCTGTTGTACCTATTATTGGCGGAGCTGTTCCTGCTGTTGGAGCAATTATTGGTGCGACTAGACATCACGGCGGAGGTGGAGGAGGTAATGGCACTTCTAAACCTAAAAAAGGTGGTGGCGGAAACAATAAATTTAAGCCTCAAAAAGGTGGAGATGATAATTCTAACCCTAAAAAACGGAAAAAAGAAGATTCAAAGATACATAATGTGAGAGGAATTGGAATACAACCTGTTAATCCATTTTGGAGAAGTAATCTTCAAGAAGCAGAAGACTCTTATTCAAAAGCAGCAAGAGTGGGATTTCAATGGGTAAGAATCACAGCTTCGTGGAATAGAATTCAATCTCAGAAAAATGGAGGATATGACTGGCAGGATATAGATGACGCCGTTGCTCTTGCAAGAAAATATAACTTGAAAGTTTTAATGCAGATAAGTGGTGCTCCAGAATGGGCAACAGGAGCGGACAGTCTTTCAGCTGCTCAAAAAAATGCATTAAATGCAAGAAAAATGTGGGTTGCTTCGTTTGCACCGCTTCCACAGTATAATAATGAGTTCTCAAATTTTGTAAGTGCATTAGTAAAAAGATATGCTCCAAAGGGAGTAATAGACTATGAATTTTGGAATGAACCAGGAAATCCAGAATTTTGGCATGATACTATTCAAAATCCTAGACCGAATCCTGAACATTATACTGATTTACTAAAAATAGCGTATACAGCAGCGCATGATGCTCATAATGATGTAAATGTTATGGCGGGTGGAATGACAGTAGGTGCTAGTAATAGCGCAACAGGATATGTTGGACCTATGGAATTTTTAGAAAGAATGTACGGAGCTGGGGCGAAAGGCTATTTTGATGGTTTGTCGCACCATCCTTACGGAATTTATGCCAGAACTTTTCGGGATAATGGCTGGGCAAACATGATAGGTGATGTTGTAGCACCTGGAGGAGGAGAAAAAACATTATATCAGATAATGTCAGAACACGGTGATGGAAATAAAAAAATATGGATAACAGAAGTGGGAATAGATGCTGCATATCCAGGTGTTGAAGAAACAAAACAAGCTAATGTGATAAGTAAAATTTTAGATCAATATCAAAAATCAAATATATATGGGCCTCTTATTTTTTATCAGGCAAAAGACAGAAAGCCTTACATTACTTCGGGAATATTAGATAGGGACAGTAATGGTGATGGATGGCTTGACGTAAATATTGATACAAATGGAGATGGTGTTCCTGATGCGAACATTGATACTGATCATAATGGACGTCCTGATATACTGGATGCAGCAGATCCTGAAAATTATTTTGGAATTTGGAAATCAGACGGCACTGAAAAAAAAGCAGTGGATGTAATCCGAAGATTCATTAATAATAATCATCCGGCACCAGCACCTACTCCAGCTCCACTTACAAATGGATGTGATAGTGCAACTGATGCTTCAGGACAATGGAAGAGTGTAAAATGTTGGGAATTTAAAGACAGAAATATTCCTTCTGATTGGGTAAGTAAAAGAATTATCAATCATTTGGGTAGCCATTTGACTTATTTGCCAAGCAGTATCAGTTTAGATGGTGATCACGCAATACTTACTACACGACGTCATTGTGTCAACAGAAAAGGTGATCCTTTAACTGATGCAAATGCCACTACAGGTGTATGTCCTGCAGGTAAAGTTACTCAATATTCAAGTGGTAGACTAGAATCTGGTAATATTGTGGATGCCTCTAAACCGTTCCGTGCAGAAATACGTGCTAAAATGAATTGGAATCATTTGCAAGGAATGCGTACAGCTCTTTGGATGCAGAAACAGCGAAATGATGTGGATACACCTGCCTGCAAAGTTCCTGGTGGAAATGCTCCTTATGGTTCACTATTGATTTTGGAATGGTTTGCGTCTACACCTGATTATGGATGGCCTGCATCTAACATCAGTTGTTATTATAGCCAAACTAATCATGAATGGACTCCTCGTGGATTTACGCATCGTTTAGAAAACCGTGTTGGTTCGGGTTCTAAACCGTTAACAGATGAATGGCACGTTTGGACAATTGAGTATGATGGAACCAAAGTACGTTATTATATGGATGGAAGATTGGCTCCTGTAGTTCATTATCGTATTCAAGATGCTAGACGTATCAGTGTAGTTGACAGTACTCGATACGATCAGTATGGAAGTTATCTTTCAACTATGCCAGATGAAGATTATAGTAAGTTAAATATTCCTTCTTCTTTGGTTAAACAAGGATTCGAAAATGATAGATGGCATTTCATTATTAATGACTATGTAGAATGGGAACCTGGCTTGAATCCGCCTTCTGACGGAGCTCCATTCCCAGTTCAAACCACAGAGATTGATTATGTGCGTTTGTACCAGAAATAGTGATGAAAAGAATAAATAATAAAGTCTTAGTATGGTAATAGATGAGTACTAAAAATTATTTTGAATACATGCAAAGATAGTGAAAGACCACAGTCAATATAAGTTTTAAATTTTTTTCAAACTAGAAAATTTAGCTTTGGATAAAAAAGGGGCTGTCTCACAAGAATAATTTTGTGAAACAGTTTCCTTTTTATTTATTAGAAAAACAAATTTATTTTTAAGAATTTAAAAAATATAAACTGATTAAATATTAATATATTTAGAAGATAAAAAAAGCATATTTGAATTTTTAAAAATTTTTTGAAATATTTCTAGACACGAGGATTCCTATACAGAGAGCTTAACGTATTAAAGGTAATTGAAATTAATATTTTTTTCTTGAAAAATTCTAAGAAATTTAGTAAAATGTATTTGATAAAAAAGATAATTTCAGTTAAAATATAACATTAGATATAACATTATATAATATTTTTTATAATTTTTTATAGATTTTTGGTGTGAAATCATAAAAAAGACATTTGCAAAAAAAAGGAGAACGGAAATATGAAAAAATTACATATTTTAAGTACAATGATGCTATCAACGATTACGGCAATGGGTCAGGAAATTAAAATAAATGGGGGTTGGGATTTTGACAGAGCGTATAAAAATGATTTAACTAAACATCAAAAAGGACTTTCTAACACCAATTATGATTATAAATTTAAAAATGGTCCTGTTGCGGGAATTGAGTGGCTATTTGATAATCAGGGAAGACTCGAATTAGGAATCGGTGCAGAACATAAATTTTCTGTAAAATCTTCAGCCTTAAAAGATAAAAATGAAATGAGAATGTACGAAATAACACCGATGTATCTGACAGGTAAATATAATTTAATAACTTCTAAAGCTGGAAATGACTTACTCTATCTTATTGGAAGAGGGGGATATGCTTATGCCAAAGCTGGAAAAGATAATAAAGAAGATTTAAAAGATAAAAATTTTCGTGGTGGACTTTATTATGCAGGTGGTTTAGGTACTCAAGTTGGACCAATTTCCGTAGAAGCTTTATATGAAAGATCAAATTTACGATACGATAAAGTAAATTTAGGTAATATAAACAGAAATAATATAAGTACCCTAAATAATTTTAAAAAGACCAAAGATAATATAAATACAGTTGGTGTAAGAATAGGATACAGTATTGGAAATATTAAAAATTTACCAAAGAAAAAAAATGATGTTGTGCCTTTTGATCCTTTCAGAACAGATATTTTTGCTAAAACTGGAGATATGCAGTATACTACAGACAAAATTATGAAAAGAAAGTGGAATGGCGGGGAACTTAGATTAAATGTAGGATATAATTTCAAGGACAGATACAATGTTCATCCAAAGCAATTTTTGGGAACGGGTATGAAAAATAATAAATGGCAGTCTGCAAAATCAGATTTTGATGTTAAAGGAATGCCTGTTGTCGGGTTGGAATATTTATTTGATAATCAGGGAGCTGTTGAACTAGGATTGGGTGTAGAGCAAAGATTCCTTGATATTTCTCCTTTTTTTAACAATAAAGAGGAAAAGCACGTTTTAAGAACTTATCCTGCTTACGCTACAACAAAAATTAATTTGGTAAATAATAAGGGAAACAATCTGCTTTACGCTGTTGGACGAGTAGGATATGTATATGGTGAAATAAAGGAAGAAAATTTTAATAAAAAGGATCTTCGTGGTGGGCTTTATTATGCAGGAGGATTAGGTACGGAGTTAGGTCCAATTTCCCTAGAAGCTCTTTATGAAAGATCAAATTTTAAATATGAGCCAAAAGACACAATTAATCCTATAAAAGTTAAAAGTAAAATTGATACATTCGGCATAAGATTAGGATACAGACTGGGAAGTATCAAGAATAAGCCAAAAATAAAAGAGGTAAAAACAGCAGCGTATGCTTATAACAGTGTGCCTGAAGAAGACAGAATAAACATAGCTGGTAATTTAAAAGGAAAAAATGACAATATTTTAACTTCTAGAAGTAGTACTGCAAAAAACAAAAAACATTTTGAAAATGAAATAATAAAAGAAGACGAAGCAACAACCTATAGTTATGATATACCTGAGGAAGATAGAATAGATATAATTAGTAATCTGAAAGGAAACAATAATGTAGAAAACGTAAAATATTCTGAGGATAAAATAAAAGGAGAAAGTAATAAAACTATATCTGAAAAGGATGCTATAGATATAATTAGTAATTTGACACCCAATAGACTATAAGTTATGTTTATTTGATTTCTAAAAGTATCCAAGATATGTAAAAAAACATTAAATATATGTTGAAAAAGTGCTGAAAACTTCTGGCTTTTTCGACTTTTATAAATGTCAGTTTTTAGAGAGGAGAAAAAAATGGCCAGAAAAATCAGTATAGAAGCTGATAGTTTAAAAAAAATATATAAAAAGCGAGAAGTTGTTAAAGATGTCAGTCTTGCTATGGAAAAAGGTGAAGTCGTAGGACTTTTAGGACCAAATGGTGCAGGAAAAACAACAACGTTTTATATGATTACGGGAATTGTCAGACCAAATTACGGTCGTGTGATGTATAACGGAGAAGAAATTACAAATTTTCCAATGTATAAAAGAGCAAGGCTTGGTCTTGGGTATTTGCCACAAGAAGCTTCAGTCTTTAGAAATTTAACAGTTGAAGAAAATATAATTTCGGTTTTAGAGATGCGTGGTGTGAACAAGAAAGAAAGAATTGCTACAACGCAAAGTCTTATTGAGGAGTTTAAATTATCACATGTAGCAAACAGTCTGGGTTACGCACTATCAGGTGGAGAGAGAAGAAGGGTTGAAATTGCTAGAACGATTTCTACAAATCCTGATTTTATATTACTTGATGAACCTTTTGCAGGAGTTGATCCGATTGCAGTGGAAGACATTCAAAATATAATAATGCAGTTAAAAGAGCGTGGACTTGGAATTTTGATAACTGATCACAATGTGCGTGAAACACTTAGAATCACCGAAAGAGCGTATATAATGGCAGAAGGAACAATTTTAATTTCGGGTACAAGTAAGCAAATTGCAGAAGATGAAACTGCGAGAAGAGTTTATTTGGGAGATAAATTTAAGTTGGATTAAATAAGAAAATAGAATAATTATGTAAAAGTTTTTGCTTTTACGGTTAAAAATGTTAAGAATAAAGGAGAAATTAAAAAAAATGACAGGAAATGAATTGAGAAAAAGTTTTATTGATTATTTTAAAACGAAAGAGCATAAACATTTTGAAAGTGCATCGCTGATACCTGATGATAAAAGTTTACTTTTGACAGTCGCTGGGATGGTTCCGTTTAAGCCATTTTTTTTAGGGGAAAAGCAAGCGCCGTTTCCAAGAATAACGACTTATCAAAAATGTATAAGGACAAATGATTTGGAAAATGTAGGAAGAACTCCCAGACATCACACTTTTTTTGAAATGCTTGGAAATTTTTCGTTTGGAGATTATTTCAAAAAAGAAGCAATTGAATGGTCTTGGGAATACATAACAAAAGTTTTGAAATTAGATCCTGAAAGACTTTATGTATCAGTATTTACAACGGATGATGAAGCGTATGAAATTTGGAATAAACATATTGGAGTTCCGGCTGAGAGAATAGTTCGGCTTGGGGAAGAAGATAACTGGTGGGCAGCAGGGCCTATTGGTTCTTGTGGTCCGTGTAGTGAAATTTACTACGATACTCTAAGAATGGGGGAAAATAACGAAGAAATTAATAGTAAGCCGGGAGATGAAGGAGATAGATTTTTAGAAATCTGGAATCTCGTGTTTACTGAGTGGAATAGACTTGAAGACGGAAGTTTAGTGCCGCTTCCACAAAAAAATATTGATACGGGAGCAGGACTTGAAAGAATTGCTTCAGTTGTTCAAAACAAAGATAATAACTTTGAAACTGATATATTTATGCCAATAATAAAAGGAATTGAAACAGTCTTAGGTATAAAAAAAGAAGATTTTGATATCACGGTAAAAGTTATTGCAGATCACATAAGAGCATCAGTATTTTTAATAGCGGATGGAGTTTTGCCGTCAAATGAAGGTCGTGGATATATTTTAAGAAAAATCATAAGACGAGCTTTTGGTGCTGGAATTGTTGCAAAGCAGAATTTAGAAATAACAAAAGATGATCTGTTCTTGTATAAATTAGTACCTTATGTCGTGGAAAATATGAAAGAGGCTTATCCAGATCTGGTGGAAAAACAGGAATATATCGAAAAAGTTTTGAGACTTGAACAGGAAAGATTTGCACTAACACTAAAAAATGGAATTGAAATGTTGGCTGAAGAAATTGAAAAAATGGATAAAGCAGGAATTAAAAAGCTTTCTGCTGATGCTTCATTTAAATTATATGATACATTTGGACTGCCTTTTGAGCTTACAGAATTGATTTTGCAAAATCAAGGGTATGAAGTTTCTGAGGAAGAGTTTAATAAAAAACTGGAAGAGCAAGTACAAAGATCGAAAAATAGTAGAGTTACAGTTTCAGATATGATAAAAGATGAATTTATTGATAAATTTTTTGAAAAACACGGAAAAACTGAATTTACAGGATATGAAAAATATGAGGACAAAGGAAAAATTTTGCATATTGCTAAAAGTGAAGGAATTTCGGGTTATGAAGTAATTTTTGATAAAACGCCGTTTTATGCGGAGTCAGGCGGACAGGTTTCTGATACGGGAACGGTAACTGCTGGAGAATTTGAAGGAAAAGTTGTTGGAGTTGCTAAGAAAAAAGATATTTTTGTTCATCAAATTGAAGTTGTAAAAGGAATTGCACCAGTTGTGGGGACAGAAGCGGAATTGAAAATTAATGTGAAAAATAGAAAGGATATTCAGAGAAATCACACTGCAACACATATTTTACACAGAGTTCTAAGAGAAAATCTGGGAAGTCACATAGAGCAATCAGGGTCGCTTGTGGATGCGGAAAAATTAAGATTTGACTTTTCACATTTTGAAGCAATTTCAAAAGAAATGATTGAAAAAATAGAAAAAGACACAAATGACATAATTTTGGCAAACATTCCAGTAAAAATTGGTTATGAAAATATACAAGATGCTAAAAATAGAGGAGCTATGGCGTTGTTTTCTGATAAATATGGAGATGTGGTTAGAGTTGTGGAAATTCCTGGATTTTCAATTGAATTGTGTGGTGGAACGCACGTTAAATCGACTGGGGAAATTGGACTTTTCAATATAGAATCTGAAAGTGGAATTTCATCTGGAGTTAGAAGAATTACAGCGACAACTGGACATAGAAGTTTAGATTATGTAAATAATTTAGAAGAAAAACTTGCAGAACTTTCAGCACTGCTTAAAACGGATGAAAAAAATGTTGTAGAAATTGCCAAAAAATATGTAAAAGAAGCAAAGGAAATAGTTAAAGAAAAGGAAAAATTACAAAGTAGACTTATAAAATATGAAATGGAAAGTATGTTTGGCGATGTTGAAGAAATCTCTGGTGTAAAAATATTGGCTAAAACATTTGAAGATAAAAGTATTGATAACTTAAAGGAAATTGTGGACAGAGGAAAAGAAAAACTGCAAAGTGGAATTGTAATTTTGGGAGCAAATAATGGTGAAAAAGCAGTATTTGTCGTAGGAGTTACAAAAGATTTGACTAAAAAAGTTAAAGCAGGAGAAATCGTGAAGACAGCAGCTGTAGTTGCCGGTGGAAATGGTGGAGGAAGACCTGATTTTGCACAAGCTGGTGGGAAAAATGGAAACGCAGTAAAAGAAGCAGTTAAAAAAGCTTTGGAATTTACAAAAGAAAAATTGTAAATTGTGTTTCTAAAGAAGAAAAACATTTTGTTATAAAATGGGTTGTAAATTTATAAGTTACTTAAATAGATATATTGAATAAACCTAGAAATGAGAAAAAAATGAAAAAATTTATTGGACTTGATGTCGGTGATGTGAGAATTGGGGTCGCAAAATGTGATCCTTTGGGAATACTTGCAACGGCACTAGAAGTGATTGATAGAAATAAAACCAATCCTGTTTCTCGAATAAAGGAAATATTAAATGACGAAAATACAAAAAAAGTAGTTGTTGGTCTTCCAAAAAGTCTGGACGGAAGTAAAAAAAGGCAAGTTGAAAAAGTCGAAGAGTTTGTGGAAGAATTAAAAAAAGAAATACCTAAGATTCAGATTATTTTTATGGATGAGAGGTACACAACGACGGAAGCTGAGCATTATTTAAAAAATTATTCTAAAAAAAATGGAAGAGAGCGAAGAAAAGTTGTGGATATGGTGGCAGCCTCGATAATTTTACAAAAATATTTAGATACATTAAAATAAAAAAGAAAGGATTTTAAAATGGAAAATAGTAAAAAGCACTATATTTGGCTACTTATTATACTTGTTGTTCCAGCTATCATCTTGTCGATGAACAAAATAAAGCTGGGACTGGATTTACGTGGAGGAACTTCAGTTGTATTGCAAGCACAAGGGAAAATTGACAAAGATACGATGAATAAAGTAAGAGACATTATTGAAAGAAGGGTAAATAGCCTTGGAGTATCAGAACCTGTAATTCAAATAAGCGGGGACGATAAATTAATCGTGGAACTTGCGGGAATTAAAGACCCTAAAAAAGCGGTTGATTTAATAGGAACAACAGCAAAGCTGGAATTTAAAATAAAAGATGCAAATGGAAATTACGGACCAACACTTTTAGAAGGTTCGGCGCTTAAAAATGCGGGAATTGGACAAGATAATTTGAGCCGTCCAGTTGTAACTTTTGAGCTAACTTCTGATGGAGCTGAAAAATTTGCAAAAATTACAAGGGAAAATAAAGGTAAACAACTTGCGATTATGCTTGACGGAAAAGAACAGTCAGCACCTCGAATTAATGAAGAAATTGCAGGTGGGAGTGGAAGTATAAGTGGAAACTTTACAATGGAATCAGCAAACGATTTGGCAAATTTATTAAAATCTGGTGCACTTCCTGTGGAAATAAAAATTGTTGAAAATAGAACAGTTGGAGCAACACTTGGAGTGGATTCAATCAAAAAGACTGAAATAGCTGGAGTAATTGCGATGATAGCAATTTCGATTTTTATGATAGCAATTTATAAAATACCTGGAATTGTGGCAGATATTGCACTACTTATAAATGGATTTTTGGTTATGGCTTCACTTAGTATGGTTGGAGCGGCATTGACACTTCCAGGAATTGCAGGGTTTATTTTGACACTTGGAATGGCAGTCGACTCGAATGTAATTACATATGAAAGAATAAAAGAAGAGATGGCGCAGGGAGATTCCCTTCACGATGCTATAGAAAAAGGATATAGTAACGCTCTTCCAGCGATAATTGATGGAAATATAACGACATTATTAATAGCAGCAGTCCTATTTTTCTTGGGAACAGGACCAATAAAAGGATTTGCCGTAACCTTATCGCTTGGGGTTGTTGTTACAATAATAACGGCGGTATTCGTTTCAAAAGTAATACTTCGTTTTGTAGTAAAAACATTTAATTTGAAAAAAGAACAGCTGTTCTGGAAGGGAGTTCCAAAAAATGACTAAATTTCGAGTGATAAAACATCAAAAATATTATTTATCATTTTCAGCAATAATGGTAATATTGTCCATAATATTTCTTTTTACTATAAAATTAAATTTGGGAATAGATTTTAAAGGTGGAAATCTTATTCAATTAAAATATCCACAAAAAGTGGAACAGATAAAAGTGAATGGAACATTGAATAGTTTGATAAGTGCGATTCCACAACTAAAAACAAAAAGAGTTCAGTTTTCAGAAACAGATAATAGTGTTATAATTAGAACAAGTCAATTGACAGATGCACAAAAAAGTGAAATGTTAACACAGCTTGAAAAAAACACTGGAAAATATGAAATTACAAAAGATGACACAGTTGGAGCAGTAATTGGAAAGGAATTGACTGTAAATGCAATAAAAGCACTTTTAATTGGAAGTATATTTATTGTGATTTACATAACTATAAGATTTGAACTGGTATATGCGATTGCTGGAATTTTGGCACTGCTTCATGACGTAATTATTTCATTTGGACTTATTGCGCTTTTTAGATACGAAATTGATACTCCGTTTGTTGCTGCAATTTTAACGATTTTAGGATATTCAATAAATGATACGATTGTAGTGTTTGACAGAATTCGTGAAAATGAAAAGAAAAACAAAAAAAATAGAGAAAATAAACCTTTTTCAGAAATTGTTGAAACAGGGATAAATCAAGTATTTACTCGTTCAATTTATACTTCGCTAACTACATTATTTTCAGTTATAGTGTTACTTATATTCGGTGGAGACTCGCTAAAAACTTTTAGCATGACATTATTTTTAGGAATGTTGTTTGGTACTTATTCATCAATATTTGTTGCAAGTCCACTAGTATATTTGATGAGAAAAATGAAAAAAAATAAAAATAATGATAAAAAACAGGAAAAATCAACTGGAACAACTAAAACAGTAAACGGATATGACGAAAAGGACAAAGTATTAGTTTAATCATAAAATAGGGGCTTTTTGCTCCTATAATAATTATAGAGGTGAATTTAAAATGCGATGTTGGGCGGAAATAAACATTAAAAATCTATATCACAATATAGACGAAATTGAAAAAGTGGCGCCAAAGGAAAAGATGATAGCGGTTGTGAAAGCAGATGCTTACGGACATGGAATGTTAAAAATATGTGAGTCGTTGATTGAGAAAGGAATCAAGCATTTCGCTGTTGCTACCGCGGAAGAAGCACTGAAAATAAAAGAGTTTGATGAGGATGTGAGCGTTCTTATATTAGGACCGATAGAATATGAATATATGGATAAAATTTCTGAAAAAAATATTTATTTTATGGTTACCGATTTTGAAGAAATCAGATATTTGGAAAAATCTCAGATTCCAACGAATGTTTTTTTAAAAGTAGATACAGGAATGGGAAGAGTTGGGTTTCAAAAATATGAAATTGATGAATTAATAGAAAAACTAAGAAATTGTAAATTTGTCAAACCAATTGGAATTTTTTCACATTTTTCATCTTCAGATACGGATGAAAAATATACTGAGTTTCAAGAGAAAAACTTTGAAGAAATTAGTAAAAAAATAATTTCAAAATTGCCGTCAGTTAAATATAAACATCTGTTAAATAGTTTTGGAAGCTTAAAATTAAAAAATGACAAATATGATTTTATAAGAGTGGGAATAATAATTTATGGTGGTGTTACCGACGAAGAGACAAGACCTTACAAATTTAAGCCTGTGATGTCGCTATTTGCTAAAATTAGCTATATTAAAACATTAAAAAATGACAGCTTTATTAGTTATGGAAATACCTACTTGGGAAAAGCAGGGCAGACTTATGCGACTGTTTCAATAGGATATGCTGACGGAGTGAGACGTGATTTGTCAAACAAAGGGTGTGTCTATTACAAAGGACATAGATGCAATATTGTGGGAAGAGTCTGCATGGATCAGCTTATAGTGCATATTCCAGATGAGTTAGTAAATGAAGTGAAAAAAGGTGATGTAGTTGAGTTTTTTGGAGAAAATATAAGCGTTTCAGAAGTTGCAGAATTATGTAATACGATTTCATATGAAATTTTATGTGGAATCAGTCAGAGAGTTCCAAGAATTTATGTAAAATAGGAGATTTTTATAATGTTGGACGTAGTATTTATAATGATGTTAGTAGTATTTCTTGTATTGGGGTACGGATATGGATTTGCTTTAGGATTTTATGATATGTTTAAATGGGTATTTATTTTATATATTTCAAAATTATTATTTAATACAGTGATTAAAAGATCTAAATCATCGTTATCTAATCAGTTGATCGTCTACATGATATTAGTGTTTTTACTGTATTTGACAATTACAATATTTTTATTTACAAAATCAAAATTTTTGAGAAAAATAAAAATAGATAAAAAATTTGAGGGAGCAGCTGGAATGTTGTTTGCTGGTGTAAAAATGTTTTTAGTTGTACTAATTATTTATGCTATAGTTGTAATAGGTGGAATGAAGAGTAAAAGAGTTAGAATATTGTGCGAAAAGAGTCAAGTAATACAAACTGTATCAGATTTTGCACCCGAATATGTAGATTTATTTCCTAAATTTATGCGATATTCCATTAAAAATTACACAGAAACAAAAAAAGAAAAAGAAAAAATAAAAGAAGTGCTGGATTATTACAGAAGAAATAATAAAGACGGCAGTTTCAAATTTTAAAAAAATAAAGGAAAAAATATGAAAACGATAGATAGATATATTTATAGTTCATTACTTTTACCGTCGCTATTTGGTATTAGTATATTTACGTTTATTATGATGCTAAATGTCGTAATGGAAGTTATGGAGAAATTATTTGCGAGTGATTTACCAGCCATGTCAATAGTGGATTATGTGTGTTATGCTATGCCTGGCGTACTTGTCCAGACTATACCGATGGGAGCGTTTTTAGGAGTGATGCTAGTTTATGGTGGACTTTCTGAAACTAATGAAATTGTTGCGATGGAAGGTTCGGGGATAGGACTTTTTAGAATAATCAGACCAGCGTTTGTTTTTGGAGTTATTCTTACAATAATTGGTTTGAGCTTAGAAATCTATGTAAATCCCAGAGCGCTCGCAAAGATTAACGCACAGACAAAGCAGATATTAGCTTCTAAACCAAATTCCTTGACGGAAGAAAAAATATTTTTGACAAATGAAGAAAAAGGATTCGGCTTTTATATTGACGAAGTAAATAATAAAACTGCAACGGCAAAACATTTTCTGTTTATAAATAAAAGAGGAGATAATCCGTATCCAATAGTATTTTTAGCAGAGAATGCAAAATTTGACCCAGGGATAATAAAATTTAAAAATGTAGACGGGTATTTGTTTCAAAAGGATGGAAGTAGCCACGTTCAAGCAAGATATCAACAGCAGGAAATCCCAATTACTACATTTTTCAGATCAGAAAAAAAACTGAAAGAAAAAAGTAGAAAAGAGATGAATTTGAAAGAATTAAAAAAATATTATAAAACAAATATTAAAGAAAAAGATCTGGAAAAAAAGGAAAATGCACTAAAAGCACTGGTAGAAATTTATCAAAGACTTATCGGACCTCTTGCAAGCACATTTTTATGTTGGCTTGGAGTATTGCTTTCAGTGGGGCATAAAAGAAGTGGAAGAGGAATAAGCTTTGGTGTCAGCTTGATTGTCATTTTTGGATATATTGGTTTAGCTAGTTATGCTAAAATTTTGGTTTTAAAAAATCATATTCCAGCAAATATTGCAATGTGGACACCAAATTTCGTACTTTTTTTACTTTGTATTTATTTTTCTATAAAAAAAATGAAGGGAAATTAAGCCAGAGAAGGAGAAATATTAAATGATAAATAGATTGGATAAATATATAATTGTAAATTATATAAAAAGTTTTTTTTTGGGTATGATGATGTTCTTTTTAATATTTTTACTGGCAGAAAGTATCAATATTACAGGTTGGATTATGGATGGGAAGTTTAAGTTTCATGATGCAATAAAATACTTAAGATATGGAATCCCTGAAATTGTAACAAATACTGCTCCATTAGGAGTGTTATTGGGAAGTCTTCTATGTATAAGTAAAATGGCAAAGCAGCTGGAAGTTACTGCAATGAAGACAAGTGGAATAAGTTTTGCAAGGGTAGTTTTATTTCCAGTAATATTTTCATTTTTGATAAGTGCAGGCGTATTTTGGTTAAATTATAGCTATTTAGGGAAATCGAATACAAAAAAGGAAAATTTAAAAGAACTAAAAGTTAATGAAACAGATGTTCAAAAGTCTAAATCTGAAAGAAATTTTGTTTTTGTAAAAATTGATAAGAATACGGTTCTTTTTAGTGAATTTGCAAGTCGTGCAACAGGTGAAATGAAAGATATTATAATTATAAAGATGGAAAAGGGATTTAAAAAAATAAGAAAAATGTACACGGCAAAAAGTGCAAAAATTAATCCAAAAACAAACAGATGGAGATTTGTTGATTTAAAAGATTATAATCTTGCAACGAATCTGACAACTCCGATAGATAACTCAAAATTGAATTTTACAGCTTCGATGGATTATGTGCTGGCAGGTCCTGTAAAAGTAAAAAATTTGACAATGCCTGAATTACGGGAAAAAGTTGTCTATTTCACAAGGGTTGGAGCTGATTCACTGGATTTACGAATAGAGTTTTATTATAGAATAGCTTTTTCACTGTCATCATTTGTCATGTGCTTTATTGGACTTTCGCTTGGAAGTAGGTATGTCAGAGGTGGAGCTGCGGTAAATATTGGATTATCGGTTATTATTGGATATGCTTATTATGGAGCTAGTACAATTTTACGTTCACTTGCTGTGTCTGGAACTATACCTATTTATTTAGCGTGTTTTTTACCTCTGGTAATATTTTTTGTCATAGGATTAAAATTATTTAAAGATGCTGAATATTAAAGAATGGAAAGGATAAAAAATGACGGAAAAAATTAAAACAAAATCAGGAATAGAAATTATTTTTGATAAATTAGAAAATATTTCAACCTGTTCGGTCGGAGTTTTTGTAAAAACTGGTTCAAGAGATGAAAGTGATAATGAAGAAGGAATTTCTCATCTTTTGGAACATATGATCTTTAAAGGGACTAAAAAGAGAAATTATTTTGAAATATCGAGTGAAATTGATTATTTCGGAGCAAGTATAAATGCACATACGACAAAGGAAGAAACAGTCTTTTATATAAATGCACTGACTGAATTTTTGGGAAAATCGGTGGACATTTTGTTTGATATAGTTACAAATTCGATCATTGATAAGGATGAACTGGAAAAAGAAAAAGACGTGGTTATTGAAGAGATAAAAATGTACAAAGATACCCCTGATGATTTAGTTTTTGAGTTAAATTATGGAGATTGCATAAATGGTCAATACAAAAAGCCGATTATTGGGACAAAAGAAAGCGTGAAAGGATTTAGTTCTGACAAAATAAAAAAATATTACAGTGAAAGATACACAAAAGACAATATTTTTATCGTAGTCTCAGGAAATTTTGACAAGAATGAAATTGTTTCAAAAGTTGACGAATATTTTGATAAATTAGGCGAAAAAAAAGTTGATAGAAGGGATAAAATTGATTTTTCATTTAATGAAGGAAAGAGAATTGAAAAGAAAGACATTAATCAAGTAAATATTTGCATATCTTTCGAAGGGCAAAAATATGACAGCAAAGACAAAGTTTATTTGGATATTTCTTCAAACATTATTGGAGGGTCTATGAGTTCCAGACTTTTTCAACAAATTCGGGAAAAAAATGGACTTGCTTACTCGGTTTACACTTATAATCAATACTATATTTCAGGAGGAGTTTTGTCGACTTACATTGGGACAAATGTTCAAAATTATGAAAAGGCAATAGAGATTACATTAAATGAATTTGAGAAATTGAGAGAAAATGGTATTTCTCAAGAAGAGCTGCAAAAGGCTAAAAATAAATATGTGAGTAAAATTGCGTTTTCATTTGAAAATCCTCGTGCAAGAATGAGTATTCTTGGAAGTTATTATTCCCGTAAAAATAAAATTTTGAAGCCTCAAAAATTAAAAGATGAAATAAATAGTGTAAAGTTAGAAGATATAAATAAATTTTTAAAAAATCAATACATCAAAAAAAATATTACAATTTTAGGAAATATAAAATAAAATTAGGAGATGAAAATGTTACAAAATCAGAGATTATTAGAACAGATAAAAAGTAGTTTTTCTCAAATGGACAAAACAATTTTACTAATAACGTATGCACTTGTAACACTTAGTACAATATTTGTATACAGTGCGACAAGAAAAGGTGGATTTGTTGGGAAAAATATTATGTGGATTACAATAGGGACAATTTTAGTAATTATTATATCGTTTATTGATTATAGGGAAGTAAAAAAATATACTGGTCATATATATGGGATATGTGTAGTTCTTTTGCTTGTTGTAAGGTTTTTAGGAAAGAAGACATTGGGAGCACAGCGTTGGATCTCACTTGGACCTTTCCAGTTGCAGCCTTCAGAATTTGTGAAAATTGCAATTATCATAATGATTGCATGTAGGATTGCAAAAGAATATAAAGATGGAATTAATAATTTAGCAGATATTGTAACAGCGATTTTACCTGTTTCACCGCTTATTCTTTTGATTTTGATTCAGCCAGATTTGGGAACAACTTTAATTACGGTTTCAGCTTATATATTTATGATATTTTTGTATGGCGCGAACATGAAGCCAATTTGGATAATTGGAACAGTTATTTTGCTTTCTGTTTATCCAGTATATAGATTTGTACTTAGCGAATATCAGAAATCAAGAGTGGAAGCATTTTTAAATCCAGAAAAAGACATCAAAAAAAGTGGTTGGCACGTTACTCAGTCTAAAATTTCAGTTGGAGCGGGAGGAGTTCTTGGAAAAGGAGTTTTACAAGGAAGTCAAAGCCGATTAGAATTTTTGCCAGAAGCACAGACAGATTTTATTTTCTCGGTGTTATCTGAAGAATTGGGATTTGCAGGTTCGGTAATGACTTTATTATTGTATTTTGGACTTATATTCAGGACGATGAGAATAACTCGGGTCATTCACGATGAATTTGGGAAATTGATTCTCTATGGAATTTCAGGAGTATTTTTTATGCACGTAATTGTAAATGTCGGAATGACAATAGGACTTGTGCCAGTTACAGGAAAACCGTTGCTTTTTATGAGTTATGGAGGAAGTTCGTTTCTTGCAGCTTTTGTAATGATAGGATTAGTTGAAAGTGTAAAAATTCATGCAGATTAGGAGAAAAATTTGGAAGAAAAAAAAGTGGTTGTAAATTCTGAAATGGAAAATATGCGGCTTGATAGATACTTGCGTAAACAGTTTAAAAATGAATCTCTTAGTAAAATTTTTGCAGCTATTAGAAATGGAGATGTGAAAGTTAATGCCAAAAAATCTAAAGAAAATTATAGACTTTCTTTGGGCGATGTTCTGACAATAAAAATATTAAAAACTTCTGAAAACAATGAAAATAATTTTGAAAAAATTAAAATAAAAAAAGAAGACATGGAAAAATATAAAAAAATGATAATTTATGAAAATGAAGATTTTTTTATTGTAAATAAGAAGGAAAAAATAGCGATGCATAAAGGAACAGGACACAAGTACGGTCTTTCTGAAGTTTTTAAAAAAATTTATGAAAATGAAAATATAAATTTTTCTAATCGCTTGGATTATGATACATCTGGACTCATAATTGGCTGCAAAAATTTGAAATTCTTACGATATATTTCAGAAAAAATTAGAAATAATGAAGTTAAGAAAAAATATTTTGCGATTGTTCAAAATAATAATAGAAATGTTGAAAATCTAAAAAAGGAAAATAAATTAAATTTTAAAATCGAAAATTATTTAACAACGACAAAAAACGGAGTAGTTGTAAGTAGTAGTCCAATTTCAAAGGATTCCAAAAAGAGCATCACATATTTTAAAGAAAAAGAGCTTGCACATTTAAAAAATTCTGAGCTATTAAAAAATAAAAAAATATAGTTTTGGATATTGATTTGGTAACTGGAAGAAAGCATCAGATAAGAGCACAGCTTGCAAGTGTAAGTATGCCAATAATTGGGGATTCTAAGTACGGTAAAAAAGGAGATAGATTTTATTTGTGCTGTTATTTTGTTTCTTTCGACAACTACAAATTTTCAATAGAAAATGAAATTTTTAATGGGATCTAGAAAGAAATTTTCTATTTTCACAAATTAAGAAAGTTTATATAATATGATTTAATAATATTAAAAAAAGTTTTTTCTAATTAAAATAAGGTATCATTTTTATTGTAACGTATGTTATATGTTGTAATTTCAAATAAAATCAATAAAAAATCAATATGTGAGAGGTAAAAAAATGGGATTATTTTCGAGTAGAAAATCAAAAAAAAGTATGTGACACTTACATCCAAATCAAAATTAACACTTGACATCGTCGATAACAACAAATGGCAAAAATGCAAATGTTGTAATGAAATTATTTACAATGAAGATTTAAAAAACAATTTAAATATTTGTCCAAAATGTGGAAATTATTTTAGGCTTACGGCATTTGAGCGAATCGAACTTTTAATTGACCACAATACATTTTTTGAAGAAGATATGACAGTTCATTCAAAAAATATTTTAGATTTTTCAGGGTACGAAGAAAAGTTGGAAGTGGCAAGAGAGAAAAGTAGAATGCTTGACGGAGTAATTAGTGGAATTGGTAAAATAAATGGGATAGAAGTCAGCATCGCAGCAATGGAATTTAATTTTATGGGTGGTAGTATGGGTTCTGTCGTCGGAGAAAAAATAACTCGTGCGTTGGAACGTGGACTTGAGGAAAAAATACCAGTTGTAATTGTCTCAAGCTCTGGTGGTGCTAGAATGCAGGAAGGAATTATTTCACTTATGCAAATGGCAAAAACTTCTGGTGCGGTAAAAAGGTTAAATGAAGCGGGAATTCCTTTTATTTCAGTTCCAGTTGATCCAACTACAGGTGGAGTTACAGCGTCATTTGCAATGCTTGGAGATGTGATTGTAACCGAGCCAAATGCATTAATCGCATTTGCGGGACCTAGGGTAATTGAACAGACGGTCAATCAAAAATTACCAAAAGGATTTCAAAGAGCAGAGTTTTTATTAGAACACGGAATGGTGGATGTTATTTCTGAAAGAAAAGATCTGAAAGAAACAATCTATAGAATAATTGAAAAATTAATATAATTTAATAAGTTTTATTAAGATTAGAGAGGAAAAAATATGAGTAGTTTAAAAGATGAAATAAAAGAATTAGAAAATAACATAGCAGAATTAAAAGATTTTTCCAAAGAAAAAAACATTGACTTTTCGTCTCAAATTTCTGAATTGGAAAAGCAGTTGGAAGAAAAATATAAAAATTTTGAGGAAAATGATATGGATGCGTGGGCTAGAATTCAAATTTCAAGAAATCCGCAAAGACCATATACGCTTGATTACATAAATGAATTGTCACAGGATTTTGTTGAACTTCACGGGGATAGATTATCCAAAGATGATCATGCAATTGTTGGAGGACTATCTACTACAGTGGATGGTCACAAGATTATGATAATTGGACATCAAAAAGGTAGAGACATAGATTCAAATATTTATAGAAATTTTGGAATGGCAAGTCCAGAAGGATATAGAAAGGCGCTAAGACTAATGAGAATGGCCGAAAGATTTAAACTTCCAATTTTGACACTGATAGATACAGCTGGAGCCTATCCGGGAATTGAAGCCGAAGAAAAAGGTCAGGGAGAGGCAATCGCTAAAAATTTGGCTGAAATGTTTGGATTAAAAGTACCTATTGTATCTGTTGTCATTGGAGAAGGAGGAAGCGGGGGTGCACTTGGAATAGGAGTTGCAGATTCTGTACTTATGCTTGAAAATAGTGTATATTCCGTTATTTCGCCGGAAGGATGTGCTTCAATACTTTTCAATGATGCTTCAAAAGCTCCAGAAGCTGCCAAAAATTTAAAAATGGATGCGATAAGTCTAAAAAATTTAGGAATTATTGATGGGATAATTAAGGAGCCACTAGGTGGTGCTCACAGAGATTTTGAAAAAACAGTAGAAAATTTAAGAATGGCTGTTTCGGAAGAATTTAAAAAAATAGATAAATTTTCTATCGAGGAATTACTTGAAAGAAGATATGAAAAATTTAGAAAAATGGGAGAGTTTTTTGAGTAACTGGATTAAAAAATCTATAATTTAAAAAATAAAAATAATTTTAAATTTTAAAATACGTTATTTCAAGAATTACACGATACTACAAACAAAAGTTTTTGTAAAATTTAGTAACAATTTTGACATATCTATGTAGTGATTTACTTTTTTCTATATTTTACAAAAATGAATAATAAAAAATGGGAGAAATAATGAAAGCAGAAATTATTTGCGTTGGGACAGAATTACTTGTCGGAGATATTGTTAATACAAATTCACAATATATATCTAAAAAATTTACAGATACAGGAATAGACTTATATTATCAAACAACAGTTGGAGATAATTATGAAAGATTAAAAGAATGTCTTGATATAGCGTTTAACAGAGTGGATTTAGTCATTACAACAGGTGGACTTGGACCTACAATTGACGATATTACGAAGGAAGTGGTCGCCGATTATTTTGGCGTTGAATTGGAGATGATAGAAAGATACTATGATCTGATTGTGAAAAGATATAGTGAACGAGGATTTTTTGAAGTTGCAAGTGGCGGAGAAAAAGAAGCTTCAATTTTAAAAGGCTCAGTACTTTTGGAAAACGAAGTTGGACTTGCACCAGGATGCTTTTTTGAAAAAAATGGTAAAAAAATAATAATTTTACCTGGACCTCCAAAAGAAATGACTCCGATGTTTGACAATTATGTATTGCCACTTTTAAAACAATATTCAAGTTCAGTTTTACTTATGAAAACTTTGGAAATAAAAGGTGTACCGGAAGGAAAAATTGATGATAGACTAAAAGATTATTTTCAGATGGTTAATCCGTCAGTTGCGCCATACGCCAAAGAAAAATGTGTTCACGTGAGAATTGCTGTAAAAGGAAAAAGAGAAAAAGAAGAGGTCTTATGGGAAAAAGTGGAC
Organism: Leptotrichia sp. oral taxon 847; assembly: GCF_001553645.1. NCBI lineage: Bacteria > Fusobacteriati > Fusobacteriota > Fusobacteriia > Fusobacteriales > Leptotrichiaceae > Leptotrichia > Leptotrichia sp. oral taxon 847. The sequence continues at coordinate 1,809,167 of NZ_CP014231.1, forward strand.
AAAATAGTAGATGAAATAAAGGATATTTATCCACAGGCAACGGAAATAAAATAATAAATTTATAAAAATAGAAGTAGAGAAAGTTAATAAATATAATATTTTTTGTAAAGAATAAAAGAAAGGAGTGTATGGTATTTACCATACAAGAAAAAAATGTTTTGTACATTAATTTGCTGTATGGATGGGAGATTTATTCACATTCTTAATGAATATATAAGAAACAATTACAAATATAAATATGTGGATACAATTACAGATGCAGGACCTGTAAATAAAATTATTACACATGAAAATTATTTAAAATCTGTGGAAGACAAAACTGTGATGATTTCAGTCAACAAACACAAATCAGATCACATATTTATTGCTGGACATAGTGATTGTGCTGGATGTCCGATAGATGACGAAACTCAAAAAAATTATATAATTCAAGCTACAGAAAAAATGCACTTAGATTTGCCGCATGAATCAGTAACGGGACTGTTTGTTTATGAAAATGGAAAAATTGAGATCTTGTCGGATTTCAAAAAAAGTTAAGAATTTAAAAATTGAAAAATAAAAACCCATTTAAAATTATTCTAAATGGGATTTTTATTAAAAAATTAATAATGATGTTTTGCGTTTAACATTTTTTCAGCATTTTTATAATTTGGCATATACTTTTCCACATAGTTATAAAATCCTTTAGCGTGGTTAGGGTATTTTAAATGAGCAAGTTCGTGTAAAATTACATATTCAATTTCAAATGGAGTATGCTTTATAAGTTCCACATTTAAAGTTACATATTTTTTTATGTAATTACAAAATCCCCATTTTTTGTTTAAAGGCTTTATTGAAAATTTTTTTACGTCTTCATTTAAAATTTTTATCCATTTTTCCAAGAGTTTAGGAAAAATTTTTTTTGCATTTTCAAAATACCACTTTTCCAAAATTTTCTTTTTTTCATCTGAATTATTAAAAATACTACTATTAACCATCAAAATAATTTCATTTTTTTTATCATTATTTAAAGCTACTCGATTAACATTTCCAATTTTTACAGTTAAAATGTATTTTTGTCCCAAAAATTTGTGGGTTTCACCTGTGGTGTATTTAGGTTCTTTTTGTTCTTCTTTTATTTTTTCGAGTTTTTTTAGGACATTTTTTATCCAGTTTTCTTTTGAAATTAGGAAGTTTTTTATATAGTCGCTGTGTAAATTTTCTGGAGCGGAAATATAAATTTCCATATTTGGTTTTATTCTCAAATTTATGTTTTTAACTTTTTTTCTATGAACTTCATACCCTAATATTTTTTCAGTTTTCATAATTTAATTGTCTAAACTTTCTAAATTTTTTTGCTGCAAAATTTTATTGGAATTTTCTAAAACTTCCTTTTGCAGGCGGTAAGTTATTGTTTTTAGTGCTTCTTCAAAAGAGCACCATTTATATGCTTCGATTTCGTTTTTGTCGATAACTACTTCTTCATTGTCCGTTGCTCCAATAAAAAACGTGACTTTTTTTATTGTAGTTTCGTTTGGAATATATTTTATTTCATATTTTTTGTCAGAGACAATATTTATTTTAATTCCAGTTTCTTCCAAAACTTCTCTTTTAGCTGTCTCAATTTGAGTTTCATATTTTTCAATATGTCCTTTTGGAAATCCCCAATTTCCGTTAAACATTTTTACAATTAAAAATTTTTTTATTTTATTGTTAAAAACAATGGCGCCACAAGAATTTTCATATTTAAAATTTTGACACAAATTATATTTTTTTGCCAAATATTTTATTAGTTCCTCTTTTTCATTTTTTAATTCGTCTGAAAGAACAAGTTCGTACAATTCATTTTTTATTTTTCCGATTTCTCTATTTTCAAATTTTAAATTTATCAAGTCAATTCCTGTCAAATCTAAATCTTTTATACTTGGAATATTCCCTTGTTTTTTCAAATTTTCAATTCTATTAAAAAAATCATCTAAAATTTTTTGATTTTCTTCTTTTGATTTTATATTTTTAGAATTTAAATCGGCAGAAAGTAAATTAAATAGCCGCTTTAAATTTTTCTCTTCAAAATTAATTATTAATTTTTTTAAAGCTTTATCAGAAACTTCCTGATAGATTAACATGTGATTTAAAATAATTTTTTTTACTGAATTTATGAATTCTTTTGGTGCTCTCAATTCTCGCAGCTCTTCTTCAGCAATTAGGGCACTTTCTTTTTCGTGTCCATAAAAATGAAATATCCCTTTTGCGTCAATACTTTTTGTATTAATTTTTCCCAAATCGTGAAAAAGTGCTGCAAATCTCGTAATTAAATCTTTGTCGCAAAGGTTCACAACTTTAATTATATGATGGAACAAATCATCGGTATGGTATGGATTATTTTGGTCAAAGTTGTAAGTATAGCGAAATTCGGGAATTATAAATTCTAAAATTTTTAAAGATTTCATTTTTTTTAGAGCCTTCACAGCATATGGAGCAATCAAAATTTGACTTAATTCATCAAAAATTCTCTCGTGAGAAATTTTATTTAAAAATTTTCTTTTTTCGCAAATTGCTTCAGCAGTCTTTTTATCAAGATTAAAGCCTAATTTTGCCATAAATCTGAAAGCTCTTAAAATTCTTAGCGCATCTTCTTCGATTCTCAATTTTGGATTTCCAACAAATCTTATAGTTTTAGTTTTTAAATCCTTTAATCCGTCGAAAAGGTCAATAATTCCAGTTTTTTCACTGTATGCCATCGCATTTATCGTAAAATCCCGACGGGACAGATCATCTTCAATTTTTTTTACAAATTTAATTTCTTTTGGGTATCTGCTGTTATAAACTCCAGTTTCACGACGAAATTTTGCAATTTCATAATCTACGCCATTTAAATGAATCATTAAAATTCCAAAGTGAGCGCCGACTTCTTTTGGTGAATAATCGGAAAAAATCACCTTTAGAGCTGAATATTCAATATCAGTAGCAAAATCGAAATCTCCAGGATCACGATGTAAGATTAAATCTCGTAGTGCTCCTCCAACAAGAAATCCACTTCCATTTGCATTTAACTTTTGCATTATAAATTTTATGTCGTCACTAAAATTAAATTGCATACTAACATATCCTTTCTGTTCTATTAATTAATCACCGTCATATTTTTTTATTTTTTTAAATTTTGCTATATAAAATCCGTCTAAATATTCATTTTCATAAGAAATATAAATGCCGCCAAATTCATCTTTTAAAACTTTGACATTTTCTGGAATTACAACTTCTTCAATTTTTAAATTTTTATATTTTTCCAAAAAATATTTAACATTATTAGTATTTTCATTTTTGGAAAAAGTACAAGTGCTGTAAACAATTTCTCCATCATTTTTTAAGGAATTAAATGCACTTTCGAAAATTTTCTTTTGAATTTTTTTTAGATTTTTAAAATCGCCTGATTCTAATTCATATATTTTTTCAGGCTTTTTTCGGAGTACTCCAAGTCCACTGCAAGGCATATCTAAAAGAATTTTGTCAAATTTTTTATTCAAATTTTCAATTTTTGTGGCATCATTTAACTTCACTTCAAAATTTTGATATGCATATCTATTTTTTAAATCTTGCAGAATTTTAATCTTATGCTCGTGAATGTCAGTAGAAATAAGTAATTTTGGATTAAAAAGCTGTAAAATCGCAAGTGATTTTCCGCCTGGAGCGCTGCAAGCATCTAGAACAATGTCATTTTGAGAGGCTTTGAGGTTTTTTACTGCCAAATACGAAGAAGCATCTTGAATTACTATTTCTCCATTTTTAAAACTTTCAGTTTCAAAAATATTTGCATTGGATAAATAATAAACTTCTCCGACTGAAAATAAAATCTGAGTATCAATTTTGTTTAATAAATTTTCAAATGTTTCTTTTGTAAATTTATTTTTGTCGTATCTCACAGAAAGATAACTTCTCTTTTTATAAGATTTCATAATTTCTAGATAATCATCTGGAAAATCCAACTTTAACTTATTTACAAACCACTGTGGGTATGAGTAAATTATGCTCTCTTTTTTAGTTGGTAAAATTTCTTTGTCAAAATTTTCTTTATTTTTTAAAATATTTTGCAAAGTTGCATTTATGAATCCTACTTGGTGTGAATTAATTATTTTTGCAATTTCTCCTGCTTCAAATACAACTCCCGAATTGTCGGAGTTCATAAAAAAAAGTTGCGCTACAGAAATTCTCAAAAGCTGTTTTATTTTTCTTTTTTTTATATTTTTAGTACATTTTTCAATTAGATAATCAACATAAATTAAATTTTTTATCACAATATTTATAATATTAGTAATAAACAATTTTTCTTTTTTAGAATATTTATTCTTTGTAAAGTAGTAGTTAAGTTGAATATTACTATATTTTTTTTCATATAAAATATCATCTAAAAGATTTACTATATCAAGTTTTATATTATTTTTTTTTGTTTTAATCAATGTTTTTATTTCCTTACTGTTTATATTTCATATTATATTTTTTCTATTTCCATTCCCATTTTTCAAGTTTTACTTTCGTTTCATTTGGGGCAAAAACAATAATTTTATCAGCATTTTCTGAAGGGAAAATTCTTGAAGAAAACACTTCTTCCCCATTATTTACAAAAATTTCTACAGAAGAATTATCGACAAAAATTCTAAGTTCTAAATCTTTTCTATCGTCTAAAAAAACTTTTCTTACGCTTTTGTCAGCTTGTGCTCCGCAACTTCTGTCAAGAACTAACTTTTTAGCTTTAAAGTCAAATTTTACAACAGTTTCACTATCTTTTCCAACTCTCAATTTTAATCCAAAGTCTGAAGAAATATCACTAAATTTGGCAATTAATTCGTAAGTTTTCCCTTTTCCAATTTCTTTTTCTCCTTTAACCAAACCTTCAAATTCAGTTTTTTTACCTCTTATCGAAACCATTTCAGAAATCGGCTCTTGATAAAGCTTTCCATCTCTCACTTTTAACTCTCTTGGCAAAGTCAAGCAATGTATCCATTCATTCTTAACTGTGGGAAAATCTTCGTTTTCAGGAACTCCCATCCATCCCACAACAATTCTTCTTCCTTTGTCATCTTCCATTGATTGTGGTGCGTAAAAATCGTGTCCTCTATCAATTTCCACAAATTCTGAACTAATTTCAAATTCTGGTTTTTCGTAATTTAATTTTCCAAAAAAATATCCTGTCTGATATTTATTGTTGTATAAATCTCCTTGTGGTTCCAATCCTTGTGGCGAAACTACCAATAAATCGACAATTTTTCCAGTTTTTTCATCTTTTAACTGAAAATAATCTGGGCATTCCCACATAAATCCAAAGTCTTTTAATTTTCCGTGATTAGCTCCAGCAATTTCGCCTTTAAATTTCCAATCTTTTATATTTTCTGAAGAATAAAGTACAACTTTTCCTTCCAATTTTTCACTTTGAATTCCAAGAACTGCATAATATTTTCCATCTTTTTCCCAAATTTTGGGATCTCTTATATGTCTTGTATATCCATCTGGCTGATTTATTATGCTTGGCTCCCATCTGTCAAAATGTTCACCATCTTCTGAAACAGCAATACATTGATAAGATTCTCTGTTTCCTTTTTCATCTTTTACATTTCCAGTGTAAAATAAATAAAGTTTTCCGTCAATCACAATTCCACTTCCAGAATATACTCCGTTTTTCGAATACCAAGTATCAGGTCTTAGCGCAGTTTCGCATCTTTCCCAATGCAACAAATCATGGCTTACGCTGTGAGCCCAAGTTTTGTTTTTATGTTCCGTACTAAGTGGATTCCATTGATAAAACATATGGTATTTGCCTTTAAATTGAGAAAATCCGTTGGGATCATTTATAAGTCCCACAATTCCTTGAATATGATATTTTTGTCGCCAGAAGTCACTGTCAACAACATCCTTATTTTTTAAAATAGCTTTTTCTTCATCTTCTTTCACTTGTTTAAAATCCATAATATTTCCCACTTTCACTAATAAAGTCATATTTAATATTTTACCACATTTTATTTGTTTTTCCAAATTTTAATAATTAAAGGGACAGTGTAAAAATTTTATTAGGTGGACAAAAAATAAAAAATAAGTTATAATATAAACAAAATATATGATTGGAGAAAGTTTGAATGGATATACATCATTTGAAAATTTTTTTTGAGGCGTGTCGGGAAAAAAGTTTTACAAAAGCAGCAAAAAAACTGTATATTAGTCAATCAGCGGTGTCTATACAAATAAAAAAATTGGAAACAAAATTAAATATACAACTTATAGAGAGAAATTCAAAAAATTTTAAGTTGACATTTGCGGGAAAAGAATTGTATCGAATGTCAAAAGATATTTTTGATAAAATTTTGAGAATGGAGACAGAAATGCAAAGAATTGCCTATTATGGCAAGGGAAAAATATCAATTGGAGCGACTCACAATATTGGAGAGCCGGTTCTACCTAAAATAATGGTTGAATTTAAAAAAAAATATCCTGAAATAGAGTTTGATTTGTATATAAAAAATAGAGAATCACTTATGCGCCATTTGAAAGAGGGAACAGTTGATGTTGCTTTGATGGAAGAATATTTTATTGAAGACAAGGAGCTTAAAATCATTGAAACTGAAGAATATCCATTTGTAGTTATAGCAGGAACCCAGATTTCCAGTTATGAGGAACTAAAAAATTTAAAATTATTAAAGCGAGATACGATTCTTACAAACAAATATTTAGATTTATTTGAAAAAATTATAGGTTTTAATTTAGAAAATCGCATTATAATTAACGGAAGTATTGAAACAATGAAAAGTATGATAGAAAGCGGAATAGGCTTTGCAGTTTTACCATATTACTGTGTTTATGAAGAAATACTTCGTGGCTCGTTAAAAATTGTTCATAGCTTTGAAAAATGGGAAGAAAAATTTCAAATTGTATATATAAAAGAAAATGGTGAAAAAGAAGGAATAGAAAAGTTTGTAAATTTTGTAAAAGATTATAAAATTAATAGAAATTATTCTGAAGAAAAAGTAAATGATTTGATATTCAAAAATGTTGAATAAATAAAAATAATAAAATTTATCTTGTCGATTGCACAAATATTGTTCTATAAATTTTTTAGATGAAAAATTTTTAATATAATGCAATATGTGATTGTTAGAATAAATTGTTTAATATAATTTATTTAAGAAGTTTTCTGCTTTTAACTTAGTGGGAATAGTTATAGTTCACTTTTTAAGGTAGATTTTAAATTTGGAGGTAAAAAATGTTAAAAGAAAATATAAGAAATTCGTATTTGACTGCTTACGAAACTGTCAAAAACTTTGTGGAAAATGACGAAAACATTGAAAAAACAACTAAAATTTCAGAAGAATTGGCAGCTGCTTACAGAGATGGGAAAAAGTCGTTAATTGCTGGAAATGGTGGAAGTAATTGCGATGCCATGCATTTTGCAGAAGAATTTACAGGAAGATTTAGAAGTGATAGACGTGCTTTGCCATCAATTAGTATAAGCGATAGTTCACACATCACTTGTGTTGGAAATGATTTTGGATTTAATTTTATTTTTGCAAAAGGAGTGGAAGCCTTTGGTCAAAAAGGAGATTTTTTCTTCGGAATCTCAACTTCAGGAAATTCTCAAAATATAATTGAAGCGATGAAAGTGGCAAAAGAAAAAGGTTTAAAAACAGTTGCACTTTTGGGAAAAAACGGCGGGAAATTAAAAGGTTTTTGTGATTATGAATTTATTATTCCAGGAGAAACTTCTGACAGAATTCAAGAAGTTCATATGATGATTTTACACATCATTATTGAAGGAGTGGAAAGAATTTTATTTCCAGAAAATTATTAATAAATTTATTTAGTCAATTTATTTTTTTATTTAAAGCATAAATAAAATATATGTATTTATATAAAACTTATATATTTAAATTATTGAAATTTTGTGATAAATATGGTATATTAATGTTGTAAAATAAATTAAATGGAATGGAGTGAAATATTATGAAATTAGTTAGAAGGATAAGGGAAAGAAAAATAATGACAATTTATTCGTGCAATCCTTTATCATTGCTAATTTTTTAATATTTTTTAGGAATATAATATAAAAGTCAGCAATTTTGAAGTTGCTGGCTTTTTTTCCTTTAATTTAAAAATATTTAAAGAAAAAGGCCTAAAAACTAGGCTTTTTTTATTTAAAAAAAAGTAGGAGGAGAAAGAGATGATAAAAGCAGGAATTGTAGGAGCAACAGGGTATGCAGGACAGCAGTTATTATGGATTTTAAACAATCACAAAGAAGTGAAAGTGGAATTTATTTCATCGCATTCATTTACAGGAGAGAATATTGGAAATATTTATAAAAATTATAAAAAATATTTTGAAAAAAAATTGATTTCGTTGGAAGAAATTAAAGAAAATCTGGATAAAATAGATGTACTATTTTTAGCACTACCTCATGGAATGTCAGAAAAGATAACAAAATCAGCGCTTGAAAACAATGTAAAAGTCATAGATTTGGGAGCAGATTTTAGATTAGATGATTCAGAAATTTATGAAAAATGGTATAAAGTGAAACATAATTATCCAGAAATCAATAAAAATGCGGTTTATGGTCTTCCAGAACTTTATAAGGAAAAAATTAAAAATACGAAAGTTGTGGCGTCTCCTGGATGTTATCCGACTTCAGCAATTTTGGGAGTGGCACCATTATTAAAAAATGAACTTATTGATACGAAAAAAATTGTTGTTGACTCAAAGTCAGGAGTTTCGGGAGCTGGAAGAAATGCTAAATTGGATTTGATTTATGCTGAAGTAAATGAAAATTTTAAGGCTTATAATGTTTTGAAGCATAGACATACATCTGAAATAAAGCAAGAGATGGATAAATTAGCGAATGGGAATATTAATTTAGTATTTACTCCGCATTTGTTGCCGATAAATAGAGGGATTCTTTCGACAATTTATTTGGATGTGAAAGATGAGTTTAAGGAAAGTTTGACAGAAAAAAAAATCTATGAGATTTATAATGAATTTTATAAAAATGAGTATTTTGTGAGAGTTACAAAAGATTTGCCAGAGATAAAAAATGTGAAAAATAGTAATATTTGCGAGATTGGGGTTCGATATGACAAGGAATTTGGGAACATCGTTGTCGTGTCGGCGATTGATAATTTAATAAAAGGTGCTGGTGGACAGGCGGTTCAGAGTATGAACATTTTATTTGGATTTGAGGAAAGTGAAGGATTAGAATTTTTGTCGATGTATTTATAAAAATATTTTGTTAATAAGATTTTATTAATAGGATTTTACAGATAAAAAAGAAAGGAGCGTGTGATTTATAATTTTTAGAAAATAATTGAAAATTATTTATCATACAAAAGTTATATGAAAATAATAGAGAATGGTACGATTACTGACGTTAAAGGGATTAAAGCGACTGGAATATCGGCAAAATTGAAAAAGAGCGGGAAAAAAGATATGGCTTTGATTTATAGTGAAGAAAAGGCGGTTTCAGCTGCAGTTTTTACAAAAAATTTGGCAAAGGCTGCACCAATCATTTTGGATATCAAACATATAAAAAATGAGAATACACAGGCGATTGTGGTAAATAGTGGGAATGCAAATTCTTGCACGGGAAATACTGGACTTGCGAATGCTAAAAAAATGACTGAGCTAGTTGCGAATAAATTGGGACTTAAAGCTGAGGAAGTTTTAGTTCAATCAACTGGGATTATTGGAGTTCAGCTTGATATGGAAAAAATTGAGAATGGGATTGAGAAAGTTGTGGAAAACTTGTCGGAAGATGGCGGAATTGATGCGGCTACTGCGATTATGACGACTGACACTTTTGTCAAGCAGATTTGCTTGGAAATTGAGATTGATGGGAAAAAGGCGAAAGTGGCTGGAATGTGCAAGGGTTCTGGAATGATTCATCCGAATATGGCGACAATGCTTTCATTTGCTGTAACTGATGTGAATATTGAAAAATTACTGTTGCAAAAAATGTTTTCTGAAATTGCTGACAACACTTTCAATATGATTTCAGTCGATGGAGATACGAGCACAAATGATATGGCTTGTGTTTTAGCGAATGGACTTGCAGGAAACGAGAAGATTGTTAATGAAGATTCGGTTGGATATGATGAGTTTAAAAAGGCATTGTATAAAGTGAATGAAGAATTGGCAAAATTGATCGCAAAAGATGGAGAAGGTGCGACAAAATTGATTCAAGTTACAACAAATGGAGCGAAAATGCTGGAAGATGCGAAAAAAGTTTCAAAATCAGTTATCACTTCAAGTCTTTTCAAAGCGGCAGTTTTTGGTGGCGACCCAAACTGGGGAAGAATTTTGTGTGCGGTTGGATATTCAGAAGCTGATTTGATGATTGACAAGGTTAATATTTTCTTAAAAGATGGAAATGATATGGTTCAAGTTGCAAAAAATGGGATGGCACAGGATTTTGATGTTCCAAAAGCTGAGAAAATTTTAAAGTCTGAGACAGTTGAAATAATTATTGAATTAAATGATGGGGAGTTTGAAGCGACTGCTTGGGGATGTGATTTGAGTTATGATTATGTGAAAATTAATGCGGAGTATCATACTTAATAATTTTTAAAATAAAATTTATGATTTTAAGAATTATTTGTTAGTAAGTTTTTCAAGATAAATTTTTAAAAGAATTATTTATAAAATTAAATTTTTGAAAAATTAAAAAAGAAGAAAAATTTTAATAATGAAGAAAGGGAAAATATGATTTCAAATTTAGATAAAGCAAAAATTTTGGTAAAGGCATTGCCGTTTATAAAAAAGTATCATAGTAAAACGATTGTGATTAAATATGGTGGAAGTGCGATGGTTAATCCTGTTGCACGTGAGCAGTTTATTCAAGATGTAGTTCTTATGAAATATGTTGGGATAAATCCTGTGATTGTGCACGGTGGAGGGCCTGAGATAAACGAGATGCTTCAAAAAATTGGGAAAGAGAGCAAATTTGTTGCAGGAAATCGTGTGACTGATGAAGAAACAATGGAGATTGTGGAAATGGTGTTATCTGGGAAAGTCAATAAAGGAATTGTGTCAGACATCAATAAATATGGTGGGAAAGCTGTTGGTCTAAGTGGAAAAGACGGAAATATGGTGTTTGTTGAGAAGAAGTTTGTTGAAGTTAATGGAGAAAAGGTTGATATCGGATTTGTCGGAGAGATTAAGGAAATTAATACGGAAGTTATAAAATTGTTGGAGATAAATGATGCAATTCCTGTGATTTCATCGATTGGAGTAGACAAAAATGGTAAGACATATAATATTAATGCGGATTATGTGGCAGGTGCGATTGCTGGGAAATTACAGGCAGATAGATTGATATTTTTGACAGATGTTGATGGAATTTTGCTTGATTACAATGATAAACAGACACTTATTGATGAAATTGATGTGGAAAATGTGAACGATTTAATCGAGCGAGGAATTATTAGTGGTGGAATGTTGCCAAAAGTTACAACTTGCTTGAATGCGATTGAAAATGGCGTGGAAAATGTTGTTATTCTAAATGGAAAATTGGAACATTCTGTGATTCTTGAGTTGTTTACAGTCGAAGGAGCTGGAACACTTATAAAAAAGGATAATTCTATTGACTAAAAACAGTATTTAAAAGGAGTAATAGAAACGAATGAAATAAAAAAATATAGTGAGAGGAGTGTCTGATATTTTATATAATTATTTATATATTTATTATACGAGAATATTATGAAAAAAAGATGTATTTTATTTTTATTAGGATTAATAATTTCAATAAATGGTCTAGCAGAAACAAATATGGAGTTGGCAAAAAAATATTATGAAAAAGGAGATTATACACAAGCAATTAAATATTATAAATTAGTTGAGAAGGAAAATAGCGATGATTCAGAGTCTGCAATATTTAGGTTAGGATATATTTACCAGAAGCAAAAAAATTATGATGACGCTGAAAAATATTACAAAATATTAGCGGATAAAGGATACACAACAGCAATGATTAATTTATCAAATGTTTATAAAGAAAAAAAAGATTTTGGAAATATGGAATTATATCTTAGGGCAGCGGCAGATAAAGGGAATTTAGATGCTATGTATAATTTAGGAAATTGGTATGGAAAATCAGGATTATTTTCTAAAGCAGAAGCATATTTAAAAACAGCGAGTGAAAATGGACATTTAAAAGCGACTTATAATTTGGCACTTTTATATTCTAGAGCAGGTTCAAAATATTATTCTCAAAGTGAAAAATATTTTAAATTGGCTAGTGAAAAAGGTCTTATAGAAGCAACAAACAATTTAGGAATACTTTATAAAAATAAAAAAAGTATGCTGAAGCTGAAAAATATTTAAAAAACGCATTAGAAATATTAATTCAAAAACCTGATTATAAAAGTGATACTGAAAATTTAGAAGGTCTTATAAATGATAATTTAGGTGATTTATATAAAGAAATGAAAAAATACGATGAATCGGAAAAATATTATAAACAAGCGATAAAAACTAAATTTAAAAAAGCAGAAGAAGATTTACAGGATTTATATAAACTGATGAAAAATAAAAAATAAAGGAGAAAATTAAAAATGTTATTAAATGTGTATAGCCGTTATAATAAAATATTTGAAAAAGGAAAAGGGATGTATATTTACGACAATGAAGGAAATGAATACTTAGACTTTGTATCAGGAATTTCGGTAAATTGCTTGGGACATGCAAGTCCCGTGATTACAAAGGCTTTGACGGAGCAGAGTCAAAAACTGGTGCATATTTCTAATTTGTATTACAGTCAGCCACAATTGGATTTAGCGAATAAACTTACTGAAAATAGTGAAATGGAGAGAGTTTTTTTTACAAATAGTGGAACTGAAGCGATTGAGTTGGCTTTAAAAATTGCTCGAAAATATGGGAATAATTTGTCGTACGATAAAACTGGAAATAAAATTGCTGATAAGACAGAAATAATCTATATGAAAAATTCGTTTCATGGAAGAAGTACTGGAGCGTTGGCAGTTACTGGTCAGCCGAAGTATCAAAAACCATTTGAGCCGTTGATGAAAAATGTTACTGAGTGCAATTTTAATGATGTTAAAGATTTAAAAGCTAAAGTAAGCAAAAAAACTGCTGCTATTATTTTGGAGCCAATTCAAGGAGAAAGTGGACTTGAGAGTGCTACGCCTGAATTTATGGAACCTATAAAAGAATTGAGCAAAAAATATGATACACTCGTAATTTTTGATGAAATCCAATGTGGAATGGGAAGAACTGGGAAATTATTCGCATATGAAAATTTTGATTTAGTTCCAGATATAGTTACAATTGCGAAATCACTTGGTGGCGGAGTTCCAATCGGAGCTTGTCTGACAAAAGGGAAAGCAAATGATGTGCTGGTTCCTGGCGACCACGGTTCAACTTATGGTGGAAATCCTTTGGTTTGTGCCGTTGCAAATGCTGTTTTACACGAATTAATTGACAACAAATTAATTGAAAAAAATGTTGTGGAAAAAGGCCAGTATTCTGTGGAAAAATTGGAAAAATTAAAAGTAAAATTCGATTTTATCGAAGAAATTCGTGGAAAAGGACTTCTTTTGGGAATAAAATTTGATGAGAAAAAAGTTTTGGCAAAAGATGTTGTTTCAAAAGCACTAGAAAATGGGTTGTTGCTAGTTGGAGCTGGAAATAATGTTGTGAGATTTTTTCCGCCGTTTAATGTGACAGATGGGGAAATTGACAAAGCTATTTCGATTTTGGAAAAAGTTTTGAAAAAATTCTAATTTTAGGAATTTTTTATAATTCAATTTTTTGATTTAACGAAAATCAATTCTGATTTTTTCATAATATTTGTTTCATTAAATTTTCAATTTTTAAAATAATATAATTTTCGAGTAATCCTATTTTTAAAAGACAAAAGTTTTTGAAAAAAATTTCTTCTTATAATTGTAAATTAGAAATTATTAAGGTAAAATTATACTAAAAAGAGCAAAAAAATTTAGAGTTAAAGGGGAGACTTTTATGAAAATTTTTAGAAAAATTGCAATCCTTTTTATTTTAGCTAGTTTGACGAATTTCAGTGCGTCAAATATCGAAGGGAAAATCACTCAGATTAGGAAGGATTTTGCAAGTACTAATGCTGTAAAAGATTATGTGATTAAGGAAGTTGAAGATTCGGAGCAGAGTACAGATGGCGGCGTTGTGAAGTATTATTTTCAAAATGGAGTTGTTAAAAAAATTGTGGTTGAACATTTTGGGGAAAGTTGGAATAGTTTGACGGAATATTATGTAAAAAATGGAAAAGTTTATTTTATTTTTGATAAGACTGAAAAATATAATGTGCCATATTATGTGGATTCTAAATGGTATAAAGAAAATAAGATAAAAAATGGAGAAGTCTTTGATAAAAGAAAGTCGAAATTTTCTGAAAAACGATACTATTTTGATGAAAATGAAAAATTGATTCGGTATATTGGTGAGAATAAAAAAATTGTTGAAAATGGACAAAAATTGAGGGAAATTGAAAAAAATGTGTTGAATGAGTATTACAGAATAAAAAAATAACATAGCTAGTTATAAAAGTAAAAATTGTAAAAATTGAATAATAGCAAGGGGTCTTGGCCCCTTGTCGTGGAATAATAAAAATTAAGGAGAATTTTATGATAAAAGGAAAATCATTTTTGAAATTATTAGATTTTAGTAAAGGCGAAATTCAATATTTAATTGATTTGGCTAAAAAGTTAAAAAAAGATAAGAAAAAGGGAATTGAGAAAAAAACATTGATTGGGAAAAATATTGCGTTGATTTTTGAAAAAACATCTACTAGAACGAGATGTGCCTTTGAAGTAGCCGCTTATGATCAAGGTGCAAATGTTACTTATCTTGGACCTTCAACTTCACAGATTGGAGATAAGGAATCAATGGAAGATACGGCGAAAGTACTGGGAAGATTTTATGATGGAATTGAATATCGAGGATACGGTCAAGAATTGGTCGAAACTTTGGCTAAGTATTCAGGTGTGCCTGTGTGGAACGGACTTACAACAGAGTTTCATCCAACGCAAGTTCTCGCAGATTTTTTGACAATCTTGGAAAAAAAAGGAAGATTAAAAGGAATAAAATTTGCATTTTTAGGTGATGGAAAAAACAATATGGCAAATTCTTTAATGATCGGTGCTGCCAAGTTTGGAATGGATTTTAGAATTGTTTGTCCGAAAGAATATTTTCCTGAAGAAAAATTAGTTGAAGAAGCTAGAAAAATTGCCAAAAAAACTAGTGGAAAAATTTTGCTGACAGAAGATAGAATTGAAGGGGTGAAAGATGCCGATGTCGTTTATACTGATGTTTGGGTATCAATGGGAGAGCCAAAAGAAATTTGGAAAGAAAGAATTGATAAATTGTTTCCATATCAAGTAAATTCTGATTTAGTAAAGCATTGTGCAAACGATTACTTGTTCATGCACTGTTTACCAGCGTTTCATGATTTAAATACGAAAGTTGCGAAAAACATTGAAAAAGAATATGGCTTGAAAGAAATGGAAGTTACTGACGAAGTTTTCAGAAGTAAAAATTCTGTTGTGTTTGATGAGGCGGAAAATCGTATGCATACGATAAAGGCTGTGATGGTGGCGACATTGGGAGATAGAGAATATCCGATGTAATTTAAGAAAAAATGTATCTGATATATCGAAAAAATGCAGTGGTTATTTTATATTGACCTTAAATAAAATGGAATTTAAGAGTCAAATGAATAAATCGGAGTTTTATTTAGAACTACAAAAAAGAGAATTATCAAAAAAAATAATGCTTTTTTCAAAATTTATAAAGAAATATGGTAAGAGACTCAATTGTTCCAAAGTTACATGCAGTTTTAGTAATTGGGTATACGAATGAATGGAGTTTACCTAAAACTAAAACACCATATGTAGAATTGCAAGGATTGGTTTCTGTTCCAAGTTATAATGCTGTAACAAATGATTATAGCAGAAATTATGATATATTTTATCGTTCAATTTCAAAAGAAGACTATAAAATATTGAAAAATACAGGTAATTTAAAAGGAACAGGAGAAACGTCAACATCACCTAATTTAGGATTTACAGAGGATTATACTGGAATTCAACTGAAATTTTATACAAAACAAGGAACTATAGGCGAAATGGAAAAAATAGGAATAAGATCAAAAGGTAATGTTGTTAAAGATAAATATCCTGATATGCCAATGCCTGAAAAAAGTCCTGGCCGGGGATATAAATTTGTACGTTTTAAAGAAGAAATGAATAAAGTAACTAGAAAAAAGGTAATAAATATACAATTAGGAAAAGGATTAGAGATTTTTAATAAAAATTAAAAAAAATATGAGATGATAAAGGAAAATAAATAAAATGAATTTAGAAAATAAAAAGAAATTAGATAAATTATTAAATATGATGGAAGAATATTGGGGAGAAAAAATAACTAAAGAAGAATTGGTTAATGAATCTTTTTTTTCAAGAGAAGAAAAAATTAATTTATTAAATGAGGGATTTAAAGAAGCATTTTTTGATAAATCTGGAGAAAAAATTGATTATTTAATAAGTGCTGTCGGAGTATATGAATTAGATTCAGAATTTGTTAAGACTTTTTGTAAATTATCAAAAGAAGAATGGCATGATGAGCATGAAACAATAGCTTCAATTTTTCAATGGATACATTTACCCCAAACAATAGACTGTATATATGAACTAGCAACTTCAAATTTTGAAAAATACCGTTGGGATGATAATTTTGCACTGGTTAGAAAATGCTGCTTTGCTTTGGGAGACATAAACACTCCTAAGGCGAAAGAAAAATTGGAATTATTATTACAAAGTGAAGAAGAGACTATAAGAGAACATGCAATGGAACAGCTGAACAGATGTGACTTTACAAATAAGGATGTCGAATGAAAGGATTAATTATGAAAAAAGAAGAGGAAAGAAATATTTATGCAGTATTTGATGATAAAACAATAAGAGTTTATCAGGCATATAACAATGAAATAGCAGACGAGGCTTTGAAGTTAGGAAGGTTTGGAAGTAAGTTCAGTTTAAACAGAATGACTTGGATAAAGCCGTCATTTCTTTGGATGATGTATCGTTTAAATTTTATTTATGGTTTAAATACTTGTTTTGGCTTGTTTTCATTTTTCCAAAAAAAGTCAAAAACTTTAAATTTTAAATATTTTCACAAAAAAACAGTACCTTTTTAGTACTGTTTTCTATAAGTTGTTTAGTATATCTTTGATTAAATCATCGTCTTCTTTTAGAACGTGTGAATATATATCTAAAGTAGTTGATACTCTTTCGTGCCCTAATCTTCTTGAAAGTGATACTATATTAACACCTTTTGATAATAAAAAAGTTGCATGAGAATGTCTTAAATCGTGAACTCTGATTTTTTTCAAGTTGGCTTTCCGAGAATAGACGTTCACATCGTTTTGAAATTTAGACTTTGTAAACCCCTCAAATAGTCTAGTTTTTGACGTAGGCTTATACAATACTTTGATGTAGTCTTGTATAATGTCTATAACAAATTTAGGACAATCAATAGTTCTTTTGGACTTAGGAGTTTTTGGGGTTGATATGACATCAGTTCTTTTTATTCTCTGGAAAGTTTTATTTATTCTTATTTTACATTTCTCAAAATCTATATCTGATATTGTTAATGCTAACATCTCCCCTATTCTCATACCTGTGTAGAACAGTATATTGAATCCAACCACGGCTTCTTTTTTATGTTTGATTGCTTCTATAAATTGTTTAAATTCGTCTAACGTCCATATGTTCATTTCTCCAGCGTTCTTTTTTCCAATTCTCCCAGCCGCTGAACAAGGATTTTTATTTAAATTATAAAATTTAACTGCATAATTTAATATAGCAACAAGTTGTTCGTGAATAGCCCTTAGATACGTTTGAGCAAGATTCCCTTTTATTAGTTCATTTTGCCATTTTCTAACCAGTAAGGGAGTTATTTCTTTTATCTTATATTTTTTAAAAAACGGTAATATTTTTTTATCAAAAATATATGTTTTACTTTCTATCGTGCTTGGTTTTAATCTATTTTTTTGATCATCCATATAAGATTTATATAGATTTTCAAATGTTATCTCAGTATCGGATACGAAAGAATTTATGTAATTTCTTTCATATTCCATTGCTTCTTGTTTTTTGCTAAATCCCATTTTTTTAACTTTTTTAGAAATTCCGTTTTCTTTTACATAAAAAGAAACATACCATTTTTTGCTTTTTTTATCTTTATATGCTGGCATAAAAATCACTTTCCTATATTGTAACGTTCATTGAAGTATTTGGCATTTACTTTTCCTTGTTGTGTTAAAAATCCTTTTTCTTTCAACTCTCCGTTCAATTTTCTTATAATCTTATATGCCTTACCTTCTTTAACTCCAATTATTTTCATAATATCTTGACATTCATAAAACCATTTTTTCATCATTCCTCCATTCTGTCATATCAAAGTAATTCGATATGACACAATCTTCTAAAATATGTTTAGCAGTTTCTTCAAATGTTGAACTACTAAAACTTTCATCTTCTATTTCTTCTCTGTCAATATAAACTTTTGCTATATATCTTATTTCATTTTCAATTTTGATTTTGTGTATTTCGGCGTGTTTAATCATTGTTATTCTCCAATAGTTCAAGGTTTTCGTAAATATTCCCCAAAACCTCAATATCTTTTGCCCAACTCTCTAATCCTGCATAACTGGTGCTCCTTAATTGTTTTCCCTCGAATCCAGAATCAAACCAAACTACTAAGTATCTTATATTTTTATCTCCTACATGGTAAATATCCCCTTCATAAATTTCTTTGCCGTTTTTATCTTTTACTCCTGTATATTGCATTAATTCCAAATTTTGCATTCTGAAAAAATGATATGTTCCATTTTCTTTAACTGCTATTTCTTTATTTTCTAAACTTAATGATGAAATTTTTACTATTTTCTCGTTTATTTTGTCCCAAGCTCTAAATTTTATTTCTCTACTCATTATCATCCCTCTTTTCATGCCATTCAAGGCTACATTTTTTCATATACTTTGCATATTCTAATGCTTCTTCTTCTGTTTCAAAATAATTCCCAAAACAATATCTTGCTTCATCTTCATAATAATCCCTATCACCAACAATAGAAATCCTACAGTAATCATCTATATAAAAATACTCTTCCCCCGTTTTCGCTCTCCAACGTTTCTTAATACCGTATTTTTCGTTTATCGCTCTTACTTTTTCTTCTATTAATTCTTTTTCTTCTGATGTACAAAACTGAATATCCTCATCTTCTTTTTTAGAAGAACCTCTTATAAATAATTTATCCTGAATTGTATAAAATTCTGGAGAACGAAAAGATTCAACATTCAATTCTTCATCTAAAAATTCCTCTCTCTCAAGTACTTCTTCGTTCTGTTTTGTAATTTTCCAAGCCCATTTATCCCAAACAGGCTTAAATTCTATTTCTAACACACTTTCTCTTTCCATTTTTATTCTCCCTTATTTTATTTTTAATTTGTAACATTCTTCTTTTTCAAAATCTCCAAATACTTCCTGAAATGGCTTTTTATCAATGCTCACTTCACTTATCTGTAATTTTTCTTTCAAACTGTCAGGAAGTTGTGAGTATTCCTCAAAACTAAGCTGAAATGGCTTAAATTTATATATTTGATATTCACTAGGCACATCTTCCAGATTTGGTTTTATTTCACGAGTACTTTTTCTCAAAAAAATTATTCTTCCGCTTTCTGTCTGCACCCCGTTTGATTGTCCTGTTTCAATACCGCAACTTCGCATTGTTTCGGCAACGTTTTTTGAAAATCTATCAAACCCTTTTGAATAAAATTGTTTCAAATTTTTCAATCTTTCAATTTCTCTGTCGATTGCTCCGACAATTTTGTTTGCTCCAGTCCCTTGTCCTAAATAATTTATAAATTTATTATAAATTTGAACAATCGTATCTCCTTCGTTCTCAATTTCTACTGCCAACATCTCCCTTGTATCTTTTAATGTCTGCTCGTCAATTTCGTCTTCTAAAAATGCTCTTTCAATATTTTTTCCTGCTGCACTCAACGGATATAAATTTAATTCTCTACTCATTTTATTTTCTCCTATCTCTATTTTTATAATTTATAATTTTTTTATTTATTTCTATAATTGCTATCAAAAAGGAAAACTTTCGTCCTCATCAGAATCATAATGATTTCTGTTATTATTTTGACTGTTGCCACTGTTTTTGCTGTCAATAAATTCAAATCTGCTTACTAAAACATCAGTTGTATAAACGGTTTGACCGTTCCTTTCGTAACTTCCTGTTCTAATACTTCCTTGAACTAGAATTCTTTGACCTTTTTTGAAATACTCAGCTATTGTTTCAGCTGTTTTTTCCCAAGCAACACAGTTTATAAAGTCAGCTCCTTCTCCGATTCTGTTTACTGCTATTGCAAATCTTGTAAATGCTTTTCCGTTTTTGCTGTAATTTAACTCTACATCTCTTGTTAATCTTCCCATCAATATCACACTATTCATATTTTTTTATTCTCCTTTTTCTCTTTTTAATATTCCACGTGCTAAGTTGCTCACTTCCTCATCAGTTAAATCTTTTATTGATTCGGCTTTATTTATTTCCAAAAAATTATCTATCAACTGCTGATATTTTTGAGTATGTTTTGCTATGTAATCTTCCATATTTTTTCTTTTTTCCTCAGCAGTAGCGGCTTTTTTTGTATGTTGTTTCTTATCTTTGTTAATTGTTGCATTTATTTCATCATCTTCAATGATTTCTAAAGCATTTAAGTAGCAATATCTTTTTAAGTATGTGTGTGTCGAGCCTATCATTTGCAAAGCATTTTGACCTTTCAACGTTATTTCCGCTTTAGGTGATTCAAAAACCACAAGTTCGTCTATTTTTTCGGCATTAATTATAGTTAAAGTTGCCTTTTCTTCTAACAAATCAAATTTTGAAAAAAGTTTTAATTTGCTAAAGATAGTGTTTACTTCTGGTAAAAAATCTTTTAAATCATAATATTTAAAATTAGCAAATTTATTAAATCCGCTTTTTTTTAAGTTCATCTCTTGCAATTCAATTCTTGCTTGTTGTATTTTTTCGTAAATATTCATATCTTTATCCTTTCATTTCTTTCAATTTTTCTATTAAATTATCTAATTTTTCAACGCAATCGTCTTTGTCCAAATATAAATAACTTTCATTTAATTTTTTTCTTCCTTCTCCAGTTTCTCTCCAATGTTCCCACCCTCTTTCATAAGTGTGAACACAAATTTCATTTGTGTGACCAGAAAACTCAACAAAAATTGTATTTTTCTCTCTCGAATTAATCTCAAGAGCTAAATCCATTATTTTCATTACTTTTTCCTTAATTTCTTTTTTCATTTATCCACTAATCCTTTCGTATTTTTTTCTAGCTTTTAACGCTTCTTTTCTGCTATATCCTACCCATTTAATTTCTATTCCAGCTTCTTCAAATTCTAACAAACTTAAAGCTTCTTCTTCGTGATTAACTTCCCCACCTTCCACGATGACCTCTTCCATTTCTACGAATTTTTTATCTGTTTTTGTTATCAAAGTTTTGATATACATTCTATTTTTTTTATCAAAATCTTTTATTTTGTTGCAAATTTGTGCTTTAAATATGTTATAGTATGCAAATATTACAAGTATCTGTTTTAGCGCATTTTCTGTTTCTTTGTATCTAGTTTTTAGATATTTATCAAATTTAATTTTTAAATTTATTAATTCTTTTTGATAAATTTTTGAAAATTCGACGACTACAAATTCATTTTTAAAGTCTTTTATTTTTCGCTGATTTGGATTTTGCAAATCTTCATAATCATATTCCTCTATGAGTCTTGTCAATGTCCTGAAACTTCGTTGTATGATGTCCTCAAGTTCAAAGCTGCACCATAAAGTTTGTTCTTCCGGCAGTTTTGATATTTTAGTATCACCTTTTACAAGATTTTTGTCTGTGATGTTTGGAATACTGAAGTAGTTTCTATAATATTTACACAAATTTGACAACGCCATCATCGAGAAAACTTTTGTCTTTTCGTTTTCATCTAGCACAAATTTTGTGTAATCCATTGCTTTTTCAGTTATTTCCTCTTTAAACTTTTTCTTTTTAATTTTTCTCAAACTACTCATAATTTTCTCCTACTTTCTCAACATCTCTTTAATCATTTCTGGAAAGAACCAAAATAACATTATACACAATATTGGCATAAACGTTTCTCCACCGCCAATTACTCCTAAAAAATATCCTCTTTCTATCGCAGCATATTTATAAGCTGCAATAGTTAATGTGATAGTCAAAATCACTTTTACAGTATTTTTAAATATTCTCTTTTTCATTTTTCCTCCTGTTTTCCTTTATTTTCTATCAAATCAGTTCTTAGCTTCATTAATACAAAAAATGCTTCCGCCTTAGTTTTAAAATAATTTCCTTCTTCTTTTCACTCTTTATCTGATGTTCTGTCTTTATCCACAGTTGAAGAAATAACAAATCTATTTTTGTGAAGATTAATAAACCAGTAAAGATTTTTATAGTCTTCTGAATAAATAAGGCTTGATTCATCATCTAAAATAATACGTATAATACCTAGCATGCCATGTAAACTTTGCACTTCAGGATCTTTAAAAGTTTTTCCTTGTCTCATTAACAAATCAACTTCTCTGTGAAGTATTTCTTCCATTTTTCTAATTTGTTCTTCTGTTTTCATAAATTCCTCCTAAAATAAATTTAATTGTTTCACTTTTTCCTCTTTTAACATTTCTGTAGTCGCTTTTTTATAAAATTCCTTTTCCACTTCAAATCCATAACTGTTTCTTTTTAGTTCTTTTGCCGCTCTTAATGTGCTGCCGCTTCCTGCGACTGGATCAATTACTGTATCATTAATATCCGTAAATATTTTAATTAGTGTTTTTAACAGATTCACTGGCTTTTGTGTCGGATGTACTTTTGGGTATATTGCTTTTGGATCAGGCTTCCATTCAAACCAGTTTTTTATCATTTTGCCATTATTATTGAATTTTGGTAATTTATTTCTGTAAAATACTAGTGCATATTCTGTTGCTCCAACTATTTTCATATTAGCCTTTAACACCTGCGAACTGCTATGCTTTATAAACACTAACGGATAATAGTTGTTAAATCCGTGCATTTTAGCATACTTTACTAACGTGCTGATTTGTTGGAATGCACAGAATATTATCATTGCTGGTGCTTTTCCTTTTTCCTTTGGTTCCTTTATCAGAAGTTTTGAGCAAAAGTGCATATATTCAGCAAGGTTAAAGTTCACATCAGTTTTGAAAAAACTTGAGTTTGCCTTTTTGCTTTCGCCTTTTTTGTTATCTCCGTCAACATACCACTCTGGACTGCTTGCAAAAGCATTATTTCCTAAATTATATGGAATATCTGCTATTACAAGCTGTGCCTTTTTAGGTATGTGATATTTTTTATAGTTTTGAAAATTATCATTATATAGTTCACATTTTATTTTTTTAACATATTCTCCGTCCATATTCCTCCTATTTTTTTATCTCAAATCAGCAATTTAGACTAGCTTAAATGCTTTTTGATAAGCTCTTTTGTTACTCAGATATGTTCTTTATACTGATTTTAAGATTATTTTATATTGACTTAATTGTGGTGCCTGCGAAAAATTGTAATAAAATATAATAAAACAACATATATTGGAGAATATAACTAATATAACTATATACCAGAAAGGAAACGCCTTGTGCGGTGTATATAGTCAAAAACAAGCACCACGATTAAATCAATACCGATATTTAGGTATAAAAAAATCACAGATATAAAATCTGTGATTAACAATCGTTATTCATCTTTTTTAGATTTGATATAGATTCCAAAACCTGTACCGCCAAGAAAACCTACAAATATTTTTAAAATATCAATCAGTATTTCTTTGTTACCAGTAAGCAAACACAGCGCAACTAGTATCAAGAAAAATATCATACTTAAGATAGAAACAATAAATATTTTTTTATCTCTATCTCTTGTGATTTCAGTTGAATTTTTTATCATCAAAAGTTCTTTTTGGTAATCTTTTGCTTCCTGATCAATATAATTATTGATAAGTTTCTCTTTATCTTCCTTTGATAAATTTCTTAATACTTCTTGCGGTAAAGGACCTGAAAATTCACTACGGCTCATTTGTGTCTGAGTTAATTGCGCCATTATCTCAGGGATGTTTTCAGGAATGCTTTCTGTCTCTTTTTTATTGGCTATATTCTTTTTATTATCTGACATTATTTAGCACCTCTTTAAAGGTATTTTGAAATTTGTTTCTAGTTCTATTTTCATATTTGTTCACAACTTTTAAAGTAGAAGTTTCAATGTCAACAATAACTTTAAATACAGAGAAACCAATTTTTTTGTTTAATTTTCTTGTCAATTCACTAACTCTAATGTACTCATCTAAAAAAGATTTTGTGTATAACCGTACTTTTCGTTCATAAATTGCCATTTTCTTTCCTCCATATATGCTACATAATAATTATACCAAAAAAGAGTATGAAAAACAATTATTAATCACAAATTATTTTATTGCCATTGTCCAAGATAACTAATATCTTATCCAAACTCACTAACTATCGCTAATGAGCTTGTTAAAACATCAATTACTTTTTAAACATTTTTTTTATTTTATTGATAATTTTCTTCGCTTCTTTTTCTCTTACTTTGCTACTATTATCATTCACCAACGCTAGTGCTTCAAATTTATGCTTCATTTTCTTTACCTCCTACTTTCTTCATCTCAAAATAATTTATTCTCGTTTCCCCTGTGTCATACCAGTCAATTCCACCATTGCAGTCTTTATAAGGTACACTGACTTCCTCTTCCTCTTCAAAGCTGTAATTCTCGAAACATTTTTTTATAACTTTCTGTTCTTTCGAATCCCATCCATTTTCTGCAAATTCTTCAAGAGTTTGTTCAAGCTGTTCATCAGTAAATTCAATTGTACCTTCGTCGTAATTTTTGATGAGAGCACCGTTTGAAATCTGTCTCTGTATTTCGTCAGAGACAATATCTTTTATTTCTTCTTCTGTCATTTTCATCACTCCTATTGTTATTGTAACTTTAATTAAATTTTGTATCTAAAATTTAATTACAAGTTTTTTCAAAAAAAAATAAAATTATTTGTTTTTCCTATTTACAAACATATTGTAACTTATTTTTAGTTACAAGTCAAGTATTTTTTTGAATTTTTTTAAATTTTTTCTAGGAAGTACGAAAAAATGTGGTAAAATAATAATGTAAACTAATGAACGAAGGGAAGTTGAATCCATGAGTTATCAAATAGAAAAATTTTTGACAGAATTTTTGAATAAGAAAAATATGACTTTAACAGAATTTTCAAAAAAAATGGAAGTTACACATGTTTATGTATCCAACATAAAAAACGGTAAAAAAACAGCTTCCAAGAAATTTGTTGAAAACTTAATAAAGAAATTTCCAGAGTGTGCAAAAAAAGAGGAAGAATTAATAGCTATGTTAGAAAAAGATAAAAAAATTGAAAAATTAAAAAAATTAGAAAAACAAAGAAGGGAAACAATTGGCAAAAGCGAAGAACTTGACAGGATTTCAAGATTAAACAAGAGGGAGAGAGTACAACTAGATGAAGTTATGAATAGTGCAGCCTACTTTTTTAACGATAACAGTGTAAGCGACGAAGATAAGAAAAAATTATACGATAGTTTACAAGAACTTTTTTTTGATGCTAAAATGAAAAATAAGAGGAAATAGAGGATTCGTATGAAGAAACATAAAAATATGAAGCGTAGAGTAAAGAACTTAATAGAAAAATACAATACGAGCAATCCGTATTTATTGTGCAAAAAATTAAATATTGAAATAAAGTACAGTTGCTTTAAAGATATAAAAGGTTTTTTCAGAAGGATATTAAGAAGAAAATATATTGTCATAAATGAAAATTTGGATGAATATTCACGTTTAGTTGTTCTGTGCCATGAGTTAGGACACGCACTCTATCATAGTTCAAAAAATACACTTCTTTTGAAAAATAATTTTCTGTGTTATGCTCCGGAATTAGAAAACGAAGCAAATGAATTTGCTGTAGAATTGATGAGGTATCAAGAAGAAGTTAGCTATGAAACTGCTAGAAATTGTGATTTGGGATTGCAGGTATTGGAAGAGATGAAAAAATATAAATAAAATTTAGGGGTTAATTTTGGTTTCAAAACATAAAAAGATGGAGGAATCAAAATGAAAAAATTATTTGTAATTTTAACATTAGCATTTGTTAGTGCTAACACATTCACAGAAACATTACATTTTAAAAATTGTAAGGAAGCTAGATCAAAAGGCTATAAAAATATCAAAAAGGGTGAGCCTGGATATGCAAGACATTTAGACAGGGACAGAGATGGAATCGCTTGTGAAAGTAAATAAATTTTTAAAAACAGGAAATGGCAAAAAAATTATTCATATATTTTTATCAATATTTGCTGGTTCGATAATTTATATATTATTTCGAGAAAAAAATCTGTTAATGTTTAAATGGTTTAAATTTTTGAAATTGGATTTTATAATAAATTTTTTGAGAGATAATTTTTATAAATACAGAATATATATTCCCAAAAGTGTCTTATTTTCTTTACCTGACGCTTTCTGGGTATATTCATTTACAATGTTTTTAAGTATTTATTTTAAAAATAGAATTATACTTTCATCAATATTTGTTGGAAGTATAATAACAGAAATATCACAACTTTGGTTTGTAACTGGAACATTTGATATATATGATGTTATATATATGTTTCTATTGTATTTAATTGCAATGTATTTTATAAAAAAATTTGAGGAGGAAGAAAAAATATGAAAAAGAAAATAGGTTTATTGATTGGATGTGCTTTGTTTGTAATTTTAGCAGTTGGAAGTGTTGGGGGTAATGATTCAAAATCAGATTCAAATTCTGGCACAAATAATGCAAGTACTGAGAAAAAGGCGGTTACGTATGAAAAAATAACGGCTAAACAATTAGTTAGTGATTTGGAAGGAAATGCTTTAAAAGCTGCTCAAGCTCATAAGGGTAAAGATTATGAAATTACAGGAGTTTTAGGTAATATTGACGCACAAGGAGACTATGTAACGATCGAACCTTCAGGTGATGACCTTACACTTACAGGAGTTCAGGCATTTGTAAAAAATGATGATCAAAAAAAAGCGATTGCTGAACTTTCTAAAGGCGATAAAATAACTGTAAAGGGTAAAGTTAAAGACGTTGGAGAGGTTATGGGATATTCAGTTGATATTGCTGAAATATCTAAAGCTACAAGTAAAAAATAATAAATTTATAAAGAAGCTGGGAAATGCTTCTTTTTTGTTGCTTTTTGTAAAAATTTAAAAAAACACTTGACTTGTAACTAAAAATAAATTACAATATATAGGAGGTGAGAATAATGACAATGAGCGAATATCATAAAAATGTTTATGCAAATATAGAATTTGCAAGGAATCAAAAAGGTTTAAGCAAAGGAGAGTTAGCTAATAAAATTGGAATATCAAAGTCAGCGTTATCTTTTGTTTTGAATAGATTAAAAAACGGAAAAACTATAAATACTAAAACTCTTGAAAAGTGGGCAGTTGCTTTAAATGTACCTTTCTCATTTTTTTTTGAAGTTAAATGTAACTAAAAATAAATTACAGAAAAATATTGAGAGAGGAGGTGTGAGATGAAATACGGAATAGACAAATGCAATTTTATATTCGTGTTATGTGCTTATCAGGCATTTAAAGTGATAAAAAAGGGAGTGAATGTTCAAAATATATTAATAGGCATCGGATATATAACGGTTGCTACAGTATATTTTAAATACGAAAGCAAAATAAAAAAGGTAATATATAAAATACTGCCTTTTCTAATATTTTATGTTTTATTTGGAGTTCTTTTTGAAAGTTTTATCGTAACCTTTTTTGAATAAATAAAATAAAAATATTTTTGTTAAGTCAAACAATCTTTCGGATAATAAATCTGATAAAAAAAAGAAAGCAAGAAAATTTAAAAATAAAGTTAGGAGGCACGAGATGAACGAGAAAATAAATTCTTATGATTATAATGACAGAATTGACAAAGTAAGAAAACTTACAAAAGAATTTAGAGAAATTATAGAGAAAAAATTCCCAGAAATAACGGAAATAGATGTTGAATTAATAACCGAAACACTGGGAATTGAATTGAAACATTATTTTAGGAAATTTTAAATTACATACCAGGAAACCATTCTTTGGCTTCTTTAAGCATTTTGTAGGCTTTTTTCATAGCGGTATTATTTTCTAAAAAATCCATACCTTCTAAAGTTAATCTAGGATTATTGATACCGATATGTATATGACCGCTTATTGAAGTTATTGTTGAAATACCTGTTATATAATTTTTTTCTTTGAGTTGTTCTAACATTAAAATTAGTCTTCTTTCGGAAATGCCTAATTTTTTTAAGTTTAGAGTTTCATCAAAATTAAAATTATTTTCTTCGTAAGCAACATCAATGGCTTTTAATATTCTAAAAATAGTTGTATCTAAAGACATTAAGTAACACCTCCTTTCTTGTGAATTTAATTTTATTTGGTGATATTATTATAACTCAAAAGGGGGTAAAAATGAAATAAGGAGGTTAGAAATGCAAACAAGAGGTACAAATCCTAAGCCGACAACTTCCAAACCGTCGAATCCGATGGTGCAACGATTATATATTGAACCAGAAAAAAATATAAAAAGAATACATGATATAAGTCTAAAAGTTTTGAAGATAATTGAAGATGAAAGAGTAACTGAAGATGAGTTTTATATAATAGAAAAAATGATAAAAAATGAGTTTAAAAGATTAAAAGAATAAAGCAAAAAAAGCACTCCGAAGAGCGCTAACAAAAATTTATAAAATACTATATTTTGTGTTAATTATAACATAAATTGTTAAAAAACACAAGATGTAGGGAGAGGGAAGAGATGAGATTTTCAACATATTTAAACAATGCGAAATGCATGGAGTGGCAAATAAAAGCTACTCAAGGGATTTTATTTTCTTTGCTTTACGAGGCACCTGCTTGGGCAAAAGAAGAAATTATTGAGAATAAAACATATTATTTTGTATCAAGAAATTTGATATTAGATGAACTGCCAATGTTTTTTGAAAAGTCTGATACTGTTTACAGAAATTTGAAAGCACTACAAGAAAAAGGACTTATTGAATATATTAAACAAGGTAAAAGGGATTTAATAAGAATTACTGCAAAAGGTAAAACTTGGAATGAATTTAAAGAAAATAACTCGGAAAAAAATCCGTCTTTTGAAGAAAACTCGGAAAAAAATCCGAGCAAATTCGGAAAAAAATCCGAAAAACAAGAAAATAACTCGGAAAAAAATCCGACAAATAATAATACTATATATAATTATAATAATACTAATATATTAAATAATAATATACATGTGAAAAATGAATTTTCACAATCGTGCGAAAAAATAAAAAACAAATGGATAAAAATTGCTTACGAATTTGATTTATCAGGTAAACAATTAAAAATAACTGACAAGCGAAAGAGAGCTATTAACAATTTGCTAAAAGAGTATTCGCTGGAAGAAATGTTACGGGCTATGGGAAAAATCCGTACATCTAATTTCTTGCAAGGAAACAATAAAACAGGGTGGCAAATATCATTCGACTGGTTTACTAACAAATCGAATTTTTTAAAAGTGCTTGAAGGAAATTATGACGATAAAGCAGGTATTAATAATTCTGAAAAAGAAAAAAAATCCAAAAATTATCAAGAAAAAGACTTTGTTGGAGTAACTAACGAAAGCATTGCAAATTTATTAGGAGGATTGACGGGAAATGAATAATCAAGAATTTAACGAAGTATTTAAACTGCTTTTAGCAGCTTATCCAAACACAAAAGACAAGGAAAGTGTCGCAACTATTTATTTTTTGACAATTGCAAATGAGTTGACTAAAAAAGAATTTGCAGAAGCAGTTGTTAAAATCTTAAAAACGAGAAAAAGCGGATTTATACCACAACCAGCTGAAATTTTAGAAGTTGCTAAAAAAACTGCTAACATCGAACATCAAGTGATTTTAGCAAAAAAAATGTTGATTGAAGGGGTTAGAAAAGTCGGCAGTTCAGGAATGGTGGCTTTTGAGGACAAAGGTCTTCACGCTGTAATTGATTTCCTTGGTTGGCGTAGAATTTGCACAATGGACAAAGTTGAATTTGATAATTTTTTAAATTTTCAGTTTGACGGAATTTACAAGGATTTTTTAGAAAATCCATACAAAACAAAAAATTATTACACAGGTACATACAAAATTATTGGGCAAACACAACCAAAGCTCGTTACTTATGCAAGTGTTGGTGTAAAAAATACTAAAAATCTTAAATTTGTTAAACTAGAATATAAGCCACAAAATGAAGTTAGAGCAGTTGATTTTAGTGAACTTAGAGAAAAAATGCTGATAGGAGGATAAATAGAAATGACAAAAGAACGATTGAAATTGATGAAGCAAATCAGTTCTGAAACGGCGAAAAAAGTCGAAGAAAAAGTTGTAAATATAACGAATTTTGAAATTGATTTTTTTGTTGAGCATTTGAGAAATGAATTAAAAAAAATGAGACATGGAGGAATAAATGCTAAAAGAAAATGTAAAAGCGAAAGTAATAGTGATAGATTTTGAAAATAAAAAAGGTTGGAAATTGTATCACAATGAGGACTTGTATGGAAACACAGAGATTGCAGATGACAGATTCTGGAACGATGTGCAGGAAGGGTATTACAAGTTCGGCAAGGGCACAACTTTAATTGCTGATATTAAATGCCCCTGGAGAATAGAAGAGCCTTTAAAAATTTTGAAAGTACATGAGGTGATTTACAGTGATTAAGCTGGAATTATCCACAATGCCGCCATCTGTAAATTCTTTATGGATAAATAAACCGAGTGGAAGATACAAGTCCAAAAGGGGCAAAATCTTTGAAAATTTAGCTTGTGGCGAACTTAAAAAGCAATTTAGGTATAAACCTTTGGCTAACAGTTTGAAAGTCCGCATAAGGCTTTATTTCAAAGATAAGAGAAAAAGGGATATAGATAACTACAATAAGGCGATTTTGGATTCAATGACTAAAATTATTTATGAAGATGATTCGCAGATTGAAGAACTAAATGTTAAAAAATTAGTTGGCTGTGGATTTAATAAAGTAGAAATTGAAGTGGAGGGAATTAAATAATGGATAAAATATTATATCTTGTATCATTTAAATATGGAGATAGATTTGGTGATACAAATTCTGGAAATTGCACGGTTTTTATTAAAAAAGGGGACTATTCGGAAAGCGAAGTTCTCGAAATGTTTATTGAAGGCATAAAAACGAATTTTGGTTTTGAAAACGAAGAAATAGTGATAACAAATATAATTAACTTGGAAAAAATAAGAAGGGAACTGGAAGAATAATGGAACAATGGAACAAATTGGTTGGATCAGTAAAAGAATTTTATATTGCATTTGGGCAGCAGGAATTTTTGGAAAAAGAAATGACTGACGAGAGAATGAAGTTAAGAGAAAAATTATTTGAAGAAGAATTAAAAGAATATGAGGTGGCAGAAAAAAATAATAACAAGGTTGAAATGCTGGATGCAGTATGCGACATGTGTTATATCTTAATAGGGACATTGTTAGAAAAATGTAAAGGCGATGTTAAGGCTGTTACAAATATGATTTATTTTGGATGTGATGATAAAAGCGAATTTATTTTTGAAAAAGTCTTTAAAAATGAATTTAATGATATTTTTGTAAGAGCATTCGAGGAAGTCCACAGAAGCAATATGTCAAAACTGGAAAATGGGAAAGCAATTTTCAGGGAAGATGGAAAAATATTGAAAGGTAAAAATTATTTTAGACCAAATCTGGAAAATTTTTTTTAATAACTTATGTATACACAAGTTAAAGTGCATAAAAAAAATTAGGAGGAATATTAATGAATGAATTAATGAACATAGAAAGCAGAAACACATTGACAAGTTTGGAAGTAGCACAAATAGTAGGAAAAGAACATAAAAATATTTTAGCTGATATTAGAGATGAAATCAGTAAATTAGGAGAGGAAAGAGGTCGGCTAATTTTTCAGCCAACCACCTATATAGATAATTTTAACAGAAGTCAACCGATGTTTCTTTTGAATTACAAAGGAGTGCTGCAACTTGGGGCAAGATATAATGCTGAAACAAGATTTAGACTTATTGAAAAGATTGAACAACTTCAAAAACCAATGACAATAGAAGATATGATCATATTGCAGGCAAATGAAATGAAGAGTGTTAAACATAGAATTGACGTTGTAGAAAACAAAGTTGACAATGAGATAAGAATAGACCATACGGAACAAAGAAAATTGCAGAAAACAATAGCAACAAGAGTTTATCAAAGACTAGATGTGATAGATGCTGACAGAAATTTAATGTTTCCAGCAATTTACAGAGATTTAAAGGACAGGTTTGGAGTTGCAAGTTATCGTGATATTAAGAGAAAAGACTTAACCGAGGCATTGGCATATGTACAGAACTGGATAGAAAAAGCGGAATTGAGGAACTGATATGGAAGAGATTGATTAAATTAATAAAAGGACAATGACAACTGAATAATAACTGTGATAAATAATTTTGAAATTTTTAGATTTTTAGGTATAATAAATATTATCAGAAACAGGAGGTAATTAATGAAATATAAGAAATTTAGAATAAGAAATTATAAGGCGATTAAAGATCTAACAATAGAATTGGATAATCAAAATTTGGTTCCAATAATAGGTTTAAATGAAACGGGAAAGAGCTCTATCTTACAAGCAATATTTGCATTTGATTGCTTTAATGACAAGCAATATAGTGGCGAGTTTATAAATTATGACTATATAAAAAATAAATTCGAAAATAAACAAAATCCTATTATCGAAGCCGAAATAGAAAATATAAATAAAAACGATTTGATAGAGAACGCAATAGGATATATAATTACGCAAAAAGAAGATTATTTTATTTCTAACAGCCGATACAAAGATAATAGTGAATTTAAAAAGCATCAATATTTAAATTTTATTCGAGATAAATTATTGAATTTTATGGAAAATGTATTTTTTAATATAAAAGAAAATAATTTAAAAATCGCAAGAGAATTTTCAATTACTCAAAATGGTATGTACAATAATAGATATTTAATTTCACAATTAAAAATCAAGGAGTTTAATGAAACAATATCAGTAAATGGTTATTCAATCGAAGAGCTCTTATTTTATATACCAAAAGAAGAAATAGAACAATTAATAGGAGAATCAATTTTAAAATATTTACCTCATATAGTATATATTGATGATTTTAAAGATGCGATTCCAAATAGAATCAAAGAAAACGATGATTGGTATTTGTACATCAAGGAAATATTTTCTAGAAATAAAATGAATGTAAATGACTTTTTGAATAGCACTTTATCAGATAAAGGGACAATGCTGGAAGATATAAAATATGAACTTAATGAAAATCTAGCCAATTTATGGGATAAAATGCACGAAAACAGAATAAAAGAAGAATTTAAAACTATAGAAATTGATTTAAAATACGGAGATAAAGAATTTCAATTTTTAATAAATGATTTGAGAGAAAAAAGAGAAAACGGAAGACCAAGAACAGTGGTATTTCCAGTAAATATGCGTTCTAAAGGATTTCAGTGGTTTTTCAATTTTTTCATTAAAATGAAATATAATTGGAAACATATAAGTGATGAAAATTATGGGAGTATAATTTTATTGGATGAGCCAGGAGTATATTTACATACAACTTTTCAGTCAGAATTAGTAAAAATATTGAAAGAATTATCGTTAGAAAACAAAATATTCTATACAACACATTTAGAAAATATGGTTAATCCAAAAGTAATAAAAATAAATCAAGTTCATATAGCAAAAAGAAAAAATGAAAAAGTGATATTAGAAAGAATCACTAAAATTGAAGACAATAAAAATTTAGGAGAAATGACACCGATAATAAATGCTTTAAAAATAGATAATTTTCCATTATTACATTTTAATGAAAAAATTATAATAACAGAAGGGATGACAGATAAAATATTTCTAGAGATGCTAAAAGAAATTGAATTGCTGGATACCAATATAAAGATTATTCCTGGTGTAGGAGTTACAAATCTTAGTATTTTAATAGGTTTATTTAGTGGAATAACAGATAATTATACTGTAATTTTTGATAATGATGATGAAGGAAGAAAATTTTTTGAAAAATATAAAAATGAATATGGTGAAAGAGAAAGCAAGAAATGGATATTGCATAAATCAAGGGATAAAGAAAAAAAAGATATTGTATTAGAGAGTTATTACAGTCCCAAAATAAAAGAAATTTTAGAAAAATATCCAAATGGAATAAAGACAGGATTAATAGAGTTTTATTACTATGCAACATCCGAAGAAAAAGAAATATTTTATAAAGAATTAAAAGATTTAAATAGAAAAGGAGAGGATATCCATATTCTTATAAATCAAATAAAATCAAAATTGAAGTAAATTGAAGTCACAGTTATTAATTTAGCTGTGATTTTTTTATGCAAACAGCAAATAAAATATAAAAATAGTAAAATTTATATAATAAGAACGATAAAAATGTATCATAAGTGTGAAAAAACACTAAAATTATATTTTAAAGTTTTAAAATGGAGGGAAAATGGAAAATAAAATAAATAAAATTACGAGAAAGAAAATAAGTTTTGTAAAAAGGAAATTAAGAGAAGGTGAACATTTATCAGAAAGTGAAATATTTTTTTGTCAGTATAATCCGAAATATTTTGAAAATATAAAATTCATAAGAAGGAAAGGATTAAAAAATGGCAGACGCTCAAATTTTAAAAGATGAGTTAGTGGTAACAATAGCTGTTGAAAAAATTTATCCTGGTCTGAAAGAACGTCTTGAAGAGCATTTAAAAAAACTCAAAATTAGAGTTATTCCGATCAAAAAACTTACAAAAGCACAAAACGGATTAATTCATGTGCTTTTAAAACAGTTTGCAGATGAGCTTGGATGGACAATGCAGGATATGAAAGAATATCAAAAAGAACAATTTGCATTAAGTAAAGATTTAGAAAAGTTTTCGACAGCAAGTTGTGATATAGAAACGGCAAGCGATTTTATAGCGTTTATAATAGAACAGGCTCTAGAAAATGAAATAAATTTATATATACTTGGAAAACACGATAAAAGATATAAACATATACTGGAAATTGACAATATAACACAAAGATATGTGATTGCCTGCTTGAGAAAAAGAGTTTGCTGTATCTGCGGAAAAGAGCATAATGAGTACAACGAAATACAGCTGGATCATTACGATACTGTAGCAAATACTGTCGGAACTTATGAAAATGATGACGGATTACACGGTAGGTTTTTACCTTTGTGCAGCTATCATCATTTTGAAAAACATTCAAAAAGTTTAAAAGAATTTGAAGAGGAGTATCATATAGAAGGCGTTTATCTGAATCCCCAATTAGTTTATGATTTATTACCAGTTTATAAAAATCATTTTAAATTATTTAGAAAAAGGCTTAAAGATGGGTATTATAGGGGGATTATTAAGGAGGTGGAATAATGGAAATAATAATAAGAATCATAAACACTTTAATCACAGCAACAGCTACTTTAATGCTGGTAAGATACATCTATGGATTAGTTATCGTATTTAAAGATAAAGTAAGAACATTTAAATTCAACATAAGCAATTTGATAGTGCTTTTAATTGCTATGATTGTAAATCTATCCATGATTTATGGATTGATTTGGATTATAAAGTTTTTTGCGATTAGAGTATAAAAAAACAACGGAGGTAATATGAAAATTTATTATAAAAAAATGGATGAATATGAGTTTAAAAAACTAAAAAGATTAAGAAAATCAGCGAAGAGAAAATTAGAAAAAATTGAAGAAAAAATAAACAAAGAAGAACATATAAGAGCAACTATGATAACAATTGAAGCAACGAAAAAATCAGAAATTGCTAGGATTAAAGAAATGTTATATGAATCTGATAAAAAGAACACGTTTTTGGATATGGAACACGAAGAATATGAGGATAAATTGAAAGAAGTTCTTCGAGAATATTTAGAGTTTTTAGAAGAAAGTTATTTATAAAAGACTTGAAAATATTGATAAAATAAGGTATAATAAGGAGGTAAAGTTGAACGAAAGAAAAGAACTTACACAAGAAGATATTAACGAACTTTTAAAGGACAAAGAAGTTTTGTATTTGTTGCAAGATCTAAAAACAGCAAAAACTTTTGAGGATAATATCAAAATTACTTTGTACATAAAAAAAGGTGAAATAAAAGATAAAGAATATAAAACAAAAAAATATCATAGGGGCAAATAAACCTCAGATGAGTGAGCCACTGAATAGATAGATTAGAAATAGTCTATTTGTTTGGTGGCTCTTTTTTTGTCTAAGAATCAAAGAAAGGGGGGCAAGATGAAGATTGAGAAAATAAATATTAACGAAATAATAGAATATTCTGGAAATGCAAAAGAACATCCAGAATGGCAAATTGAACAGATTAAAAACAGTATTCAAGAATTTGGATTCAATGATCTGATTGCAATTGATGAAAAAGGCATAATAATCGAAGGACACGGAAGATATTTGGCTTTAAAAGAATTAGGTTATACAAAAATAGAAATAATTAGATTAAATCATTTAACGGAGGAGCAAAAAGCAGCTTATGCTATAGCGCATAATAAACTTACAATGAACACTGAATTTGATATTGAAAAGTTGCAGTACGAATTGAATAAGTTGGAAGTAAATGATTTTGATTTAAGTATGCTTGGTTTTGAACAGTCTGAACTTGATGAGATTTTGCAAGAGGAAATGGAAGAGCTAGAAATTGAAGATGAAGATACAGATGATACGGAAGTCAAACGTACTAAATTAATTTGTCTCTGCTGTCAGCATATAGCATTAAAGAGCGAATTCAAGGAGGTAATGGATGGCGAAGATACATAATGACAAATACTATACTCCTGATTCGGTTGTGCAAAAAGTTATTAAAGTTTTGGAAAAAGATGTGATGTCTATAAAGGAATTCTCAAGGATTATAGAGCCAAGTGCAGGTGCTGGAGCATTTCTTAAAAGACTTCCTAATAGTGCGATTGGGTATGATATAGAGCCACAAAGTGAAAATATCATAAAAGGCGATTATCTTAAACAGAATATTCCGTATACGAAAAACAGCCTTGTAATTGGGAATCCACCTTTTGGAAGCAGTGGAAATTTACATACAGAGTTTATAAAGAAAAGTATGGAACACTCTGACTATGTAGCATTCGTACTTCCAGGCGATATGTATAAGAAAGATAAGTTTGAAAATATAGAACTGTATAAATCATATATGTTGCCAGCAGTCAAATACAGCGGAGTTAAGTTAAGATGCTGTTTCAATATTTATCGCAAAAGAAAAGGTAAGTTAAAAGAAAAAAATATCAAAGATGTTGAAATTTTAACATTTTCAAAAACTAAGAGCACTACAAAACAGCAGGAATTGCATTGGTTAAATATAAAGTCTGATTTCAGATTCATAGCATTTGGAACAATAAGATTGTTGAAAAGTACAGATAAAAGAGTTCGTGCAAAAGAAATAAAAATAATCTTAAAGAAAAAAGTTAATTTAAAACCAGCCTTGGGAAAATATTTAAAGAACAGATCTAAAGTTGCAGTGTCAACTCCGAATGTAAGCAAAAAAGAAATCGTTGAGTTAATATATGATAATTTTCCACAATTAAGGGAATAAATATGACTAAAAAATTGCTACTGAACGAATGGGAAGAACTTGGAGGAGAAAATGCTGCAAAAGGGACTTTGAAGAAACTGGCTGATAAATATGGTGTTCCCGGAGGAACTGTAAGGCGTTGGAAAAGTGAATATTTAAAAAAAAATAAAGCGAACGTTCACAGCAAAAAACGAACGAACGCTGAACGTTCAAGTAAACGTGATATTCAAATAAAAAAGGATATTCTCAACGATGTCCCAAGAGAAGAAGTGATGGCGAAAAATGGCATAAGCGAACGAACATATTCAAGAAAAGAAAAAAGTATAAGACAACTTCGCTTAGAAAAGACAGAAAAACAATTGGATGAAATAATTGAGAAAGTTTATGCGGATATGAGCGATATGCTGAAAAATATTGAAATTTCAAAACGTAACTTGGTAATAAGAATGGCTAAGGAAATTTCAAAAGATGATTCGCTAGATGTAAAAAGACTTCAAGTAATTGATAAAGCATATATTGCTATAAAAAAAATGGGAAATGATTTAATGCGGACTGGTAAGATGTTGACTGCTTACGAAGTGCTTGAGATTGATAAACAGCTTGCCGAGGAAGCGTTACAAAAAGAAAAATTAGAAATCGAAAAAGCTAAAATCAAAAAAGATGATGATAAGGATTCAGAAAAAGAAAAAGAAGTAATTCAGCTGCTAAGAAACATAACTAAAAAGGTGGAAAATAATGAATAATTTAACTCCAAAGCAATATGAAGTGCTAGAAATATTTAATAAAGAACAGCCGAGAATAACAATTTTAACAGGAGCAAAAAGAAGTGGAAAAACATTTTTAAATAATTTCCTGATGTTATCACATATAGCAACATTAGCTAATCAAAATTTTAATTTTATCATAATTGGAGCAACAAGCGGAAGTATTTGGCGGAACGTTTTAAATGACTGGGAAGTTATGTTGGGAAAACAATTTAAGCCAAAAAAAGATGGAAGTTTTAAATTATTTGGAAACAATATTTATTTATTCGGTGGAGAAAAGGCAGACAGTTGGAAGAAGATGAGAGGGATGACTTCTCACGGGACTTATATAAATGAGGCAACAGCATTACATCAAACTTTTATTACTGAAGCATTTTCAAGGACTTCAGGGGAAGGTGCAAAGATATTTATTGATACCAATCCTGATAATCCAGCGCATTTTGTTAAAAAGGATTATATCGACAACGCTGGAGATAGATTGGAAAATGGCAAATTAAATATTCTAGTTAGCAATTTCAAATTAGACGATAACATTTTTCTCAATAAGGAATATGTGGATTCTATCAAAAAGACAACTCCACGAGGAGCAACTTACGATAGAGATGTTTTAGGATTGTGGGTTGCACAGGAAGGTGTTGTGTTTGCTGATTTTTCTGAAAAAGAAAATGTGATTAATAATATAGAAAATATCGAAATAAAAGAGTATTACATCGGAGTTGACTGGGGATTTGAGCATTATGGAACATTGGTAGTTATTGGAGTGGATTTTGAAGATAATTATTATATTGTCGAAGTAATAGCAAAGCAACATAAATATTTTGATTATTGGAAAATGCTAATTTTACAGAAATATAAAGAATATAGGGCCTCAAGAGTATTTTGTGATAGTGCTAGAGCTGAATACGTACAAGGACTTTTGGATTTTGGAATAAATGCAGAAAATGCTAAAAAAGATGTAAAAGAAGGTATTGATTTAGTTGGGGCTATGTATAAAAGGAATAAGCTAAAAATTACAAAGAAAGCCTTCAAAGGAAAGTTTGAGAGTGAGATATACTCGTATGTTTGGGGTAAAAATGATGAACCGCTTAAAGAAAATGACGATGTAATGGATGCGATAAGATATATTTTGTATAGCTTGAAAAAAGATGAAGGCGGAATTGCTTATTTATATTAGAAAGGAGGGCTAATGAATAAAGAAGAAAGAACGAGAGTAAAAACTTATTATGACAGAGAACAATATAGTAAATCCAATTTGGGTAAGAATATGCCGGGATTGTTTGAAGGAACGGTTGAAATTTTTAATCCGATTAGAGATATTGTTAAGGCCCTTTCAAATACAGCTTTAAAAGATTTAGACATAGATAACGATAAATTGAAAGAAATTTGGGAAATTAATCAAATGACAACATTTAGTAAAAAGATAGCTAAAGAGATGTACTTAAATGAAGAAGTATTCGTTGAGGTTATATTAACACCTGATGAGCAGATTAGGTATCTTTTGCATAGTGTAGATGACATCGAATACGTTGAAGTGTTCGGGGAGATAAAAAGGTTTAAGGTCGAAGGAGAACAAATTTACTACGACGAAAATGGCGAAGAACAAAGCAGGGAATATTCAAGAGAGTATATAAAACTCGATAATGGAACTGTTAAAAGGGTTGAGAAAATAGAAGGGGATGTTATTGAAACACCTTTTATTTTAGAAAAGATACCTGTTTCGAGATTCAAGAATGATAGCAATATTATCGAAGCCTTGAACATTATAGATAAAATCAATGAAACAGAATGTTATATTGGGAAAATCTTTGGAATACATGGTGATCCGTTACTGCATGCAGATAACATTAAGCAATTTGCAGACGTAAATACAAGTAATTCTAAAATTAAGAAAAATGCACAACTCTTAGAAGAAGCAAGATACAAGAGAAAGAGAATCATTAACACTTATAATACAAAAGATTTACAGGCTAATTTTAAATATATCGAGTTGACAAATCCACTTATTAGTGAAAT
The DNA here is from genome assembly GCF_001553645.1 of Leptotrichia sp. oral taxon 847. NCBI lineage: Bacteria > Fusobacteriati > Fusobacteriota > Fusobacteriia > Fusobacteriales > Leptotrichiaceae > Leptotrichia > Leptotrichia sp. oral taxon 847. The sequence goes on from NZ_CP014231.1 coordinate 1,849,788, forward strand.
GCAAAATGATATAGCGAGGTTAGAAAAGAGATTATCTAATTTGTTTCCAGAGTATCTTTTGGTAGATACGACAACACAAAATGTTAGCGAAGAAACTTATTTGTTAAAAAACAATGGGCTTAAGACTAAAGTCGCGAGTTTTAGAGAAGATTTTATAAAAAGTTTGCTGGAATTAGACAAAATAGCGTTGGAATTATCAGGAAGTTCTGAGGAATTAACTGAAACAAGTTACACATATTTTGATACTTTTTTAGAAAACGAAAAGAGTGCCAAATTAACAACTTTATCATTAGCTCTTGATGTAATAAACAAAGCAAAAGATGTTGATGAGGAGTATAAACTTAAAGATTTAATAAATAAAATAACGGACGACACTTTACAAGATTTGAGTGGTTTGTATGATTAAGATAAATTTTGAATGGAATCATAGAGTTGAAAAAAGATTATTTATTTTTTTAAAAAAGATAGCTTTTTCGATTTTTAACGATAAAAAAATAAATGTTAATTATTCAAATTTGTTAAAGATATTTATTAATTATAGTGTGAATTTTGAAAAAGAGTATAAAAACAAAAAGAATATTGATATCGAAAAGCATTTAGAATTAGCAAAAAAACAAATAAAAGAAATTAAAGAATGGCAGAATAATTTAAATAATTATGTTGAAAATAATAAACAAAAATCAAATTTAAAGGATATATTAAAAAATAATGTAAAATTCAGAGCAAGAAACATGCTTGGAAATTACTATAAAGATTTTTTAAAAGAAATAATCGCTGGAGAAAGTGAATATTTCGAATGGAATACAATGGGAGATGAAAGAGTTAGACCAACGCACGAAGCAAGAGATGGAAAAATTTATAACTGGGATAATGTTGAAATAGTCCCTGGAGAAGAGCCGGGTTGTAGATGCTGGGCTACTGTTTATTTCCCTGATTCGCAAGAGGAAATTAATGACATAAATCAAAATTCTTGAGAGTTGAAGTATTATAAATCATTTATGAGTTATTTGATGTCAAATCTCAAAAATTTTATAGAGTATCAATATTCTAAATCATTTATGAGTTAGAACAAATAATCTAAAGGAGTGAAAAATGTTTTTAGGACAGGATTTGTTAAAAAGAATGAAATTAAATTATGACACTACAACAGAAACAACAGGTGGTGTAGGAGCAGGTAATACTGGTGAAAATAATGGGACACAATCAAATGGTGAAGCTAATGAAACAATAGAAAACTTAAAGACCCAAATTGAAAAGATAACAAATGATACTAATAAAGAAATTAATTCTTTAAAATCACAATTAGGTCATGCAAACAAGCAAATTGAAGATTATCAAAAAAATGGGAAAAGTGCTGAGGAACTAGCAAAAATGGAAAAAGAAAAATTAGAACAAGAACTCGCTGAAGCTAAAAAACAATTGAATTTAACAGTATTGAGAACTAAAAAAGGTGAGTTAGTTGCACAATTGAAAATTAGTCCACAGTTTGCTGATTTAGTACAAATTACACCAGATATGACGCTTGAGAAATTAGAAACAGCTGTTAAAGATGTAGCAGCAAAAGAAAAAGAGTTTACAACAGAATTTTTGAAAAAGAACTCTATAACAAACGGAGGTTTTAATTCAAAAGATAAGAAAAAAAACGAAAAAGATTTTGTTGATAGAATGATTGAAAAAAATAAAAATAACGAAACAGATCTTACAAAATTTTAGGAGGTTGGGATGTTAAAAAGAACGGTGATGCACAAGGAAAAGTTAAATGTGCAAATTAAAATATTAAAATCTGATTTTGCTAACTATATTTACAAAGATAAAAATACAAACAAAGAATATTTGTTAGCTGGAGCTTTGGTTAAAGCAAAAAATGGTGAAGATTTAAGAGAAACAGGGGCCTTTGTAATACCGAGTGGAACTGGTACTAGAGCCGATGGTGTGTTAGTCCATGATGTTGAATTTAAATACTACAACGACAATGAACAAGCGACAGTTGCAATCGAAGGTGTGGCTTATTTGGATAAATTAATCGAGGTAGGGAAAGAATACACTGCACCAGTCACAATAACAAAAGCGGAATTACCAGAAGGTGTGACTTATATTTATAAGGATAGAAAATAGGAGGTTGAAATGGCAATAAGTTTAACGGATTTATTAAATGCGAAAAGTTTAAATAAGTATTATGCAGGAGTGAAGGGCACTACTTTAGTAGAAGCAATGTTTCCAGCTGGGTTCTCAAATAATTTTGATGTAAATGTTTTTGGGAGTTTAGATGGTGGAACAGTTGAAGTATTGCAAAGCAGTCAGCTAGATGCAGATGTAATGTTTAGAGATTGGGATTTGAAAACAGTAACTAAAGGGGATAAACAATTTTTCAGAGAAGCCATGACATTAGATGAAAAGCGTAGAAAAGAGTTGTTGGAAATTTTAAACACTGGGAATCAAACGGTAATTGATAATTATTCAAAACAAATTTTTGATAAGTTTGCAGGAGCAAAAGGATTTTTGGCAAGTCCTCGAGCAATCGCATCTTATGCAGCAGCTCAATTTTTATCAACAGCAAAAGTTACATTTCCAAATGAAAATGGTGGCGGTCAAACGATTAATTATAAATTAGCTGACAAATATAAAGAAACGTTGGCTGGGACTAATATTTGGAGTACAGCGACTGCTAAACCGCTTGAAGATTTAGAGAGATGGAAAGAAATTGCTGAAGAAGACGGCGGAACGGTTGAAATTGCTTTGATGTCAAAAGCTACTTTTAATCTGTTGAAAAAACACGATACAGTAAAGGCATTATTTAAAAATACAATTGTTACAGTTACACCAGCGTTGGTTAAAGCAACAATTGAAGAAGTAATTGGAATGACTATATTAGTTTGGAATGAAAAAATAAAAGTTGGGAAAACAACGAGAAATGTATTCCCTGATAATGTAGTAACATTAATTCCAAATGGTCAATTAGGGGTAATGGAATATGGGCCTACTCCAACAAAAACTGATGAATTGTTCGGAATGTTAGGAGATAGAGAAGTAGTTGATATTGCTGGAACATTCTCGACTGTTGAGGTTGTAGCAGAATCAAAATCAGCTGGAGTTGTAAATAATGTGAATGTAGTCATTGAGGACTTAGTAGCCCTAAATCCATCTATTATGGATAGCATGTTTATAGCAACGGTAGGGTAGGTGAATCAGATGGCAAAAGAAGACAAAAAGAATGATATGAAAGCTATTGTTGCCGCGATAGCTTTAACGCCTTTAAGATACAATGATGTTAGGTACGAAACAGGCGATAAAATAGAATTGTCAGAATCAGAGTTTGAGGTTTTAAAAGAAGGTAAACTTGTAAAAAGAAGAGTTGAAGAATAATGTCTGAAGAACTTTTGGAAGAGATAAAAAAGTATATTCCTGAAACTTCTGATTATGATTTACAGATAGTTGAGCAATTTTATAAAGTTGCTGAAGAAAAACATAGTACAGAAAGAGAGAAGTTGCTCAAGATATTTTTGTTCGGTTATTTATTAACTTCGTTAAATGATTTTGATTTTACGAAAGTCCAAATTTCAAATATTGTTGTCGAAGAAGCAAATGGAAATAATCCTTATCTTAGGATGTATCAGCAATTATTAAAAACTCTTGATGTTGAAGAAAATGAAAGTGTAACTATATCAATATTTTAAAGGAGTTGAAATGTTTAATTTTAAAAATAAAGAAAAAGAAGAAATATTACTTGTTGAGTTGAATCATATACTTTTAAATGTTGGTGACAATGAATTAGATTTGACTCAACGAAGAGTAAATATTGCAAAACAGGAGATAGAAAAAAGAAAATTAAAAATAGAGATTATAAATTTAGGTGATAAAGATGCCTTGCAAACTAACAGTGAAACAGAAACCAAAAAACAAAAATTTGGAGAAGTTGTTGGCAATGAATCCTCAAAAGATAGAAGTGGGAACGGTAACGAATTATAGTGTCAAAGATGGATTTGATGCCTTTGGATTATCAAATGTATTGGATAGTGGTTCAAGTCGTGGAGTTCCTGGATGGAATTATAATCAAAAAGCTTTTGAACAATTTAATCCAATGGCTGCTAGATACTTTAAAGAAGGAGTTGCAAGGATTATAAACGGAAGTTTTGATGTTGCAGCAATGACGAATAAAATTGGAACTGAAGCTAGTACAAGATATAAATCAATGATTGAAAGGATAAAAAGCCCTCCAAACAGTCCTGTGACAATCGCAAGAAAAGGATTTAATAATCCAATGATTGAAACTGGGCATTTTAAGAGCAATATTGCGGCTAAAATTAACGGGGGGAGAATTGTTGGCAGGGGTGGTGGATAATGGATAGGAAAACAAAATCAGCTATTAAAAAAACTTTGAAAGTTATAGAAAAACTGTCAGATGACGTGATTGTGTATTCAGAAAATTCTGAGATCGAATTCGACGAAATGGGCAATCCTATTCAAAACAAAATAGAAAAGACGGTAAAAATGGCTATACTGACACCTAAACATAATTCATCATTTCCACAAAGTATGGACGGGAGTTTTTTATCGAATAAAAAAGAGGGATATTATATTTTGAATGATAATCAGGATTTTAAAGTATCGGAAGGTATAAAAATAAAGCATAAAGATGTGATTTACAGGGTTGTGAATATCGAGGAAAATTATGGGGAATTTTTGAGAATGGAGCTGAACATAGATGACAAGCGAAATTAGAAAAGAAGTTGTGAATGATATTAAGGAATTTTGTAAAAAATTTGGCATAAATCAAGTTATTAACGAGGAAAAACGTGATGAGATTTCAGCTGAACAATATGAAAAACTTAAATTTCCGCTTGTTTTCTATAATTTGTATATTGAAGATGCAAGAAGCCCTATTCCTTTTGGAAACGATAAATATTGTTATGATGAGGAAATACAGGCACTTTTGACTTTGGAATCACGAGAGAAGCATAATGATTTTGATATGCTTTACATGTTTTTGGCAAATACAGACGCAACAAATGATTACTTTGATGACAGAAAACATCAAAGGAAGATACGGAAAGTATACAAGATACAGGAAACGCCTTTTAATTTTATGGGCAGAAAATATTATAAACAAGTTCTGCAATTTAGCTATTTTGCAGAGCATTATATAAATAAAGATTTTAAGGAGGAATAATGAAAATATTTATAAGCCAACCAATGAGAAATAAGAGCCACGCTAACATAGAGCAGGAAAGAGAAAAGATAGTTAGCCGTTTGAAAGAAGAATATGGGGAAATAGAGATTATAGACTCAGTTTTTCCGATGATACCAGGCAAAAGAAATAGTTCCTTGCGATACTTAGCGAAGTCGCTGGAATTAATGTGCAATGCAGATATAGTAGTTTTTGCACAAGGCTATGAATATGCTAGAGGGTGTAAAATTGAATATGAATGTGCTGTTAAGTATGGATTGGCGGTAAAAATTTTATAAAAAATTCACTTTCTAAGATTTACAGGTGCAAAGGAGCAAACAAAAAAACATTGACGCACAGTATAAAATAAATACGAATAATAGATTAAAGATAAAAAAGGAATTGTTAAGACAAATAAGTTTATACAAAAAAATTAAGGAGGAATAATGGCAATACAGAGAAATGATTTAAATACTTTGAATAATGTACAAATTAAGTCAGAAAATAACAGAGCATTTTATGCTGATGTTAGAAGTTTGATGTTTTTTACAAAAGATTTTGCAATATCGCCAACATTTATTACAGAACCTGGCGATTTATTGGAATTAAACATCAGCGGATTAAATGAAAATCATAATTTTTATAAATTAATAGCTAGTGCATATTCGCAAGCGTATACACCGTTAAATGTAGTTGTTTACGGAAATAATACGGCAGCAACATTTACAGAGCTTATGAATACATACATAGACCACGAGAATGCTTTTGAAGTCACTAACTGGATTACTAATATGGATATTGTTTCTGAGAAAACATATATTAACGGTATAGTATCTTATGCAAAAACTGATAAGGATAAACAATTTTTTATAGCTGTTGATTATGAAAAAGTAGGAAGTGCAGCTGAAGCTGTAAAATTGCAAACAGAAAATAACGTGAATAACGTTGCGTTTGTAATCGAAGGAGCTAAAAATTTAGCTAAAGGAAATTGGCTTACAGGGGCCTTGGCTGGTGGAACAATAGGATATAAAGATTTAGGAAGTTATATTGTCCATTCGACTCAAATAACTGGTTTTGTCCAAGAAAATTTTACAAAAACTGAGCAAAAATCTTTTTGGGACGCTGGATTAAATTACTTATCTAAACCAACTCAAGGTTATTTTCATATTGTAAATGGACTTAATTCTGATAATAAAACATTTATCGAATTGAAATTAATTGAAATTTGGTTGAGAGATGGTTGAGAGATGGTTTAAAAAAAGATTTAACAATATTCCAGGTAAGAAAAGACAAAATACCTTTGAATGATATTGGTAGATTAATGATTGAATCAATCATAAGAGAACGTTGCAGACAAGGAGCGAATGCTGGGATGTTTATGGTTGATAGTAATGGAAGTTATTTCGGGACAATAACTCAAAAGGATAAAAATGGTAATGAGTTTAGTATAAAATTAGGGCATTTGACAGTTGATGAACTAACACAAGAATCGATTAGAGAAGGTAAGTTTAAATTTGATTTAAGAGTGACTTATTTAAACGGTGCAAGAAATGTGGCATTAACAGGAACAATTACAACAGACGGAGAAATTGTATTCGATAAATAAAGGGGGTAAATATAAATGTCAACAAAACAATATAATGTGGATAACGTCAAAATTGTATTAACTGCTGCAGGTATTCCTTATGCAATTACTTGCAGACATGAAGATGGTTTTGAGGATGATCCAAACACAGAAAGCTCGAGCTCAACAATTGCGAGTTGTGGGCAAAAGGTTGTTAACGTATCAGTCGACGAGAGTGTATCTATCACATTAAGTCTGCTATACGGAAGTAGCGAGCACAGAACAATGGAAAGATTGCATAAATTGTGGAAAGGAAACAAAGGGTTATTTCCAATGTTTATGGTAATAACTGATACAAATACAAATGAAACTTATATATATAATGGTGTTTCATTTAAGAAAAAAGCTGCATTAAAATATGCAAACGAAAGTGGAACTGAAGCTAGAGCGTGGGAGTTTGAAGCGGAAAGCAGAGAACTTGTAATTTAATTGGAGAAAAAAGACAACTAATATGAAAAATATAATAGTTGTCTTTTATACAAAATATAAGGAGAAAAAAATGGATTTAGAGAGAAAATACACTGAAGCAGAAAAAGAAGCTATCAATATGTCAAGAGAAATGGCAGGACTAGGACCGTTGGAGCAAGAAGAAAAAAATGAAACAATAGGAGCAGCGGAGGTAAAAACTGTTGAGCCCCAAATAGTTGCTGAAACGGCCGAAGAAATAAAAGAAAGAAGAAATAAAAATGAGAGAAGGAGAATAAAACAGCAAGGAGGATTAAGACCAAAACAGATATTTAAATACACTTTGATTAGCTGGGATGGGAAACCGAAAGATGTGGGTTGCACATATCCGACTACAAGACAAGCGTCGAAATATTCAAAAATGGATTTTGATCCTGTTACTGGGAAAGGAGTACTTAATTTTGGTGATATAGTCGATTGTTTTTATAATGATGACCTGTTGCCACGGTTTGACTTTGAGGACTTTCCATCAAGTGAAATTATTGGATTAGGTGTGTTTTTATCGGAAGTGGTAAGAAATCCCTTCCTTAAATAAGAATCCAGCATTTTTTCATGAAGGGAAAATATATTTTAATAAAGATGAAATGCTAAAAGATATAACTGAAATTGAAAATTTAGCATTTCAGTTAGAAATAAATGAGAATTTTAAAAGTTTTAATTCTTTTGTTTTTTTAAAAAGATATAACGAAAATAAAATCTCTGAAAAAGAGTTCGAAACTTTTTTGAAAATGTGCTTTTATGATACAGAAATTCAAAAAGCAAAAGAAAGAGAACGGAAAAAGATTAAGAAAGGAAGATAAATGGCTAGTGGAGTAGGAGTTACTTATGAGTTAGAGTTTGTTATTAAAGATAAAAACGCAAAGCAATGGATACAATCAATGCAAAAAGAAGCTGAAAAACTAGCTAAAACATTAGACAAAGTTAGTTTAAATAATTTTAATAAGCAAATACAGAATATGCAAAAGCATTTGCAAGCACAAGGGGATAAACTTAAATCTCAAATGAAAACGGCTCAAGAAATGATGAAAACGCTTGGAACTGGTAAAACTGTAAAAAGTGGGTTGGATAATGTAAAAAAAGAAACACAAGAGGCTAAAAAGAAAATGGATGATTTGAATAAAGCTAAAGAAGCAGTTGGAAAGTCGGTTAAGAATCCTCTTGGAAACGTGGCTAAAGGTGCTGACAGTGCAATGAAAAAAGTTAAAGGGCTTTTAAATAAAGTTCGTGATGGAGCATTGTATAAGGCAGGAAGTTTTATTACACAAGCTGGAATGGAAGCGTTGCAGGAATATGGACAAACTGATTATGAATTACGTGGCGCTTCTGCCAAAACAGGTGGATATGGTGTTGATTTAAAAGAGTATAGGCGACTAACTAAAAAAGTTGGAGGAGATACAAAATTTAATAACTTAGATGTTGCACAAGCTATTAATTCAGGAGCAACTTTAGGAATTAAAAAAGACGAAATGAAACAAATAATTCCAGCAGCTGCAAATTTAGCGCAAGCGTTCAATTCAGACATAACACCAGCTCTTGAAATGGTTAAAATGCACATGAACTCTTATCAGTTATCTGCGAAAGAGGTCCAAAAAGTTACTGATATGATAGCTGTTACATCAAAAAATACAGCGGCTGATTTGCCAAGATTGGCTGAAGGATTTAAATACGTCGGAGCGTCCGGAAAAGCGTTAGGAGTACCACTTGAAACTGTTTATGCTATGTTAGGTAAAATGAATGATAACGGATTAACAGGGTCAACAGCAGGTACTGGATTAAATCAAATGTTTGAAAGTTTGAAAGATTTAAAAAAACGTGGAAAACTTGAAGATTTAATTGGTAAGGTTACAGATGAAAAAGGTAATTTACAAGATATGGTTTCGATTGTTGAAAGATTAAAAGGTGTAACTGACAAAATGGGTAACGCGGATAAAGCTGGAGTATTAAAAGCTATATTCGGAGTACAAGGAGGTAGAGCCGCCAATACGCTATTGAATGGAAGTATAGAAGACTTGAAAAAGCTTCAAAATGAAATAAAAAATAGTAGTGGGGTAGCTAAGCAATTGAGTGACTTTATGATGCAAGGAAGTGCAGGAGCGGTTGAAACTTTAATGGGAACAATGTCAAGTACGTTTGCAGCGGTATTTGACTCATTAGAGCCTTTATTAGTTCCTGTTGCAGGGTTATTCATGGGAATAGCTGAAGCAATTGGACAGGTAGCAGAAAAAGCGCCTTGGCTATTGCAATTAGTTTCTATTTTGGGAGCTTTAGTAATTGGAGAAATGGTATTTAATAAAATGAAATCAAGCATTGGGCCTTTCATTTCTGGGATAAAAGAAGCTATTGCAAGTGTTAGCTTATTAAAAATAGTTCTTTACGGACTATTGGCGATTGGTTTAGTAGTTATATTTAATATGTTTAAGCAATGGCAAGATTATTTGCAACAAAATGCTGACGTAAACAAAGTGTGGACGGCTACATTACAAAGTTTAGGGAGTGCATTAGGAGCAATCAGCGACTTGATAATGGCTGTTGTAGGTGCGTTATTTGGATTTAGTACAAAATCAAAAGATGCAAAGGATAAAACGCAAATTTGGGGAATGACAGCTGATGAAGTTAAGCAAAAATTGGAATCTTTCAAAGAAAAAGTTGATGCATTTGCTCAAAAAGTGCAAGAGATGACTAAATGGGTAGAGCAAAATAAAGAAACAGTGAGACTTTGGGGAACTGTATTTTTAGGATTAGCAGCTGGAATTGGAATTTTATGGGCTTTAGTTGCAGCGCAATCAGCCTTTAATGCAGTAGCTGCCTTAAATCCATATGTTTTAATTGCAACAGCTATAATTGCAGCAATAATGGCAATAGTAGCTGTGATAATGTATTTGTGGAACACAAACGAAGGATTCAGAAATGCAATAATAACAGCTTGGAATGCAATTGCTCAATGCTGGTCTTTTGTAAGTTCTGTATTTTCAGGAATGGTAGGTGGCATTATTAATTGGATGACACAATTGTGGGCACAAAGCGAAGTGTTTAGGGAACTTATAACTACCACTTGGAACCTTATTGCAGCGATTTTTCAATTGGTCGGAGCTATAATTAGCGGAATTGTTATGGCAATTATTAATGCTGTATCGAGTTTTATTGGAGCGATAATAAATGCTTATAATACAAATTCAACTTTTCATGCAGTTGTGTCAGCTGCTTGGAGTGCAATAGGGGCGTTAATTCCTGCTGTAATTGGAATGATAGTTGGAGGTCCAGTTGGAATGTTTATAGGCGCATTAGTAAGTTTATACGCTCATAATCAAACTGCGAGAAATTTAATAAATGCAGCCTGGAACGCAATTAAATCAGCTGTATCATCAGCAATATCAGCAATAATAAGTAGGATTCAATCCGCTATATCTGCTGTGCAAGGGTTAATAAATGCTTTTCAATCGGCTAGTAAATTAGATTGGGACGGAATAAAAGCTGGTGGAGCACAATTTGTAGGAGGAATCAAAGGGATTGTTACAGGTAAACACGCGGTAGGAACTAATAATTTTCAAGCACAAGGTGGCGGAGGAATGACTACTATCGACGAGCACGGAGATGAAGCTATTTGGTTACCTAATGGTTCTATGATTGCGAGAAATACAACAACTAATGATATACTGAACAATTTAAAATCTATTAAAGCTAATACTCGTGGTGGGTTGAAAGAAAGTGGGACAGTCGTTACAAATAATAATCATTTTGTATTTAATGTTAGTGGAAATGATGAAACACTAAATGAATTAAAAAATGAACTTGAAAAATTAGGAATAGTTTAGGAGGTATAGAATGCAAGTATTAGATTTTTTAAAAAAAGCAATCGTAGGGTTTGAAGCACAAAAAGATAGACTTGAAAAAATGTATTTAAAATATTTTGGCATAAAACCTAATGGATTTTTAGGAACTATACCTCTTTTAGTAATTTCGACTGATTATAGTCAAGACAATGAAATAACAGGCTACAAATCGTATTTAAAAGATAATTTTAATGAAAATATGTTTGTAAATCCGTATACATTAAAAATTGAGGTGATTTTACACGGCAAAGAGTGGAAAGATGAACTTGAGAAATTAGTTAAAGAATCAAAAAAAAGGAATTACACAACATTTATGTATACTAAATTCGATAAGGTGTATGCTCCACTCGCAATAACTAGTGTCAGTTACTCAGAAAATTATCAAAATTATACTAGCATAAAAGTTTCAATAAATTTAAAAGAAGTAAATTTGTTAAAATTTACTACAACTGACGGAAAGACTACAACGAGTGCTTATGATCCAGGAACTAATACCCAAAATCGAGAAATGTCTGAAGTTTCAATGAGCGAATCAATGAAAGGTGGACTTGGAGATGATCCTAGAACAGGAGATATTAAAGCATGAGAAAATTATATAGTTTTGATATTTTATATAAGAAAAATAAAAAAAGTAGTTATAGAATTTTATTAGGCGATGGAGAAAAAACGTTGTTAGTTACATTGGAAATTTACAATATAAAAGAACTTTGGTATTTAGATATAAAAACTGATAATGAAAATTTACATATGGGTCAGAGAATTAATGCATACGAAGATTTGTTCTTATTGTGCAGAAGACGATATAAAGAATTTCCAAATGTCAAAATGATAGCTTTGCCAATCAATTTGAATGGCTTTGATGTTGAGTTTACAACAGAAACAGCTGGAATATTACAGGATATTATGGTGGTGGTTTAATGGCTGAGAACATAGGAAATGCAAAAAATAACGGAGTAAATAATAATAATTACTATATTTTGTGGGACAGATATGCAAAAGTAACTTTTAAAGTAAAAAATGGAGATGAAACAGAGGAGATCGAATTTGAAAGATTTCAAGTTGAAAATGGAGTTGATTATTCGCCAGATTTCGAGATACAAACTGAATTTGATATAACAGAAAGCACTAATATTGCTAAAATAGTTATTTATAATTTAACAGATGAAATGATTAAAAAATTAAAAAAAGGTATCGAAGTAGTTATTGAAGCTGGGTATTGGAATGATGGAGTAAATAAGGATATTGGTGTTATTTATAAAGGGATTATTGAGAGTTTGAAAGGAAGTTGGAGCAACGCTGATAAGAAATTTGAAATAACTTGTAACACTTTTAATGATGAATACAAGGATACAAAAATAAATCTTAAAACTGGAAAAGGAACAAAAGCTAGTACAATAATAAAATTAATTTTATCAAATTTGGATAAATTAAAAGCTGGAACAATAGAGCTTGGTAAGGATATTGATTATAAAGATGGAAAAACAATGCATAACAACGTAAAACACATCTTTAAAGAAATAGCAAAAGACACTAAAAGCGTTTTTTTTATAACGAATGGAGTTGTTACTTTTCAACCGCGAGATAAGATAAATAGAGGTATTTTAGAATTTGATCCAAATAGATTTCAGGATGTAAAAGAAAATGATGGTACTTATACACTAAAGAGTATATTTGATCATAGATTCCAAGAAGGTTTTAAGATTAATTTAGATTTAAAAAAGGAATTTGAGCAACTTGAAATCAAAGGAGAGTATCTTATCACAAAAGGTAAGCATGTTATTAATTTTAAAAGTGATGCATATACAGAGTTAGAAATAAAAACTAAATTTGATGATGAAGAAACTAAAAAAGCTAATGAAATCGAGATTGTTTCTGGGAAAAAAGGAAAAAATGAGAAAGCATCTAAAAATAGAAAGGCAAAAGAAAAAGACGATAAAAAGAGTGAGGAAAATAAAAAAGATGCTAAAAAAACTACTACAAAAAGTAGCGGAAATAAAAAATAAAAAGACTGGGATAGAATAGTTAGAATATATGGAGTAGGAGGTAAAAGTGAGAAAAAAGACAGTGGGAGACCATATTGAATCAATGATAAGCGGTAGCTTTGATAATTTAAATACCCTTGCAATAGCCAAAATTGTGGAAGCAGACAATTCAAATATGATTTGCAGTATACAAATGCTTGATATTCCTGAACTTTTTGGCACTCGTGATGAAGTAGAAGTAATTGAAAATGTGCCGATTGCTCCAATATTTTGGAGTAACAGATGTAAAATAAATGCTCCGTTATCTGTAAATGACAAGGTTTTGGTAGCTTTTTGTCAGCATGATACATTCAATGCACGAAATGCTTCTGAACCTTGCGAGCCGAACTCCAGTGCTAAATTTGACATAAATAACGCTATCGTAGTTGGACAGATAAC